>NZ_JBHVGU010000014.1:124191-194741 GCF_042800575.1 Streptomyces sp. NPDC057616 | reverse complement strand
CCCGAGAGGTCCGGGCCGGACGCCACCGCCGTGTCACTGTCCGCCGGGGCCCTTCGGGTGGCCGCCGCCCATCAGGCCCCGCAGGCGCTCCAGCTCGCGCCGGTCGCGCTTGGTCGGGCGGCCCGCGCCGCGATCGCGGATGCCCGCCGGGGCGAAGGCCTCGCGGGGCTGCGGGGGAGGGGAGTTGTCGACGTAGCAGGCGGCCGCCACGGGGGCGCCGACGCGCTTGCGGATCAGCCGCGTGACGATCACCACCCGCTCCCGGCCCTCGTGCCGAAGGCGCACCTCGTCGCCGATGCGGACGGTGTGGGAGGGCTTCACGTTCTGCCCGTTCACCCGCACATGCCCGCCCTTGCAGGCCGTGGCGCCGAGAGAACGGGTCTTGATCAGGCGTACGGCCCAGATCCAGCTGTCGATCCGCACACTCTCGCCGTCCGCCGGGCCGGCCGCCTCGGCGGCGGCGATCGCGGCGGCGACCTTCGGGTCGACGGCGGGCCCGGCCGCCTGCGCGTCGGCGGCGCCCTGCCCGCTCGTCTCCTCGTCACCTTCGGAAGCCATGCCCCCGACCTTAGCCTTCCCGCGCGGATGCGCCCGGCGGTTTTCCGCCCCCGTCCCGTGGGTGCCCCGCCGCGGCCCCGGAGGGCGGCGCCGTACCGTTGTGGCATGGACAGCCTGGCCGATCTCGACAACCGCGTCGCCGAGTGCCGCGCCTGTCCCCGGCTCGTGGAGTGGCGCGAGGAGGTGGGCCGGACCAAGCGCGCGGCCTTCCAGGACTGGACGTACTGGGCGCGGCCGGTGCCCGGCTTCGGGCCCGCCGACGCCCCGCTGCTGATCATCGGGCTGGCTCCCGCCGCCCACGGCGGCAACCGCACCGGCCGCATGTTCACCGGCGACCGGTCCGGGGACGTGCTGTACCAGGCGCTGTACGACGTGGGGCTGGCGAACCGGCCCACCGCGGTGAGCACGGACGACGGGCTCGCCCTGCACGGCGTGCGCATCACCTCGCCCGTGCACTGCGCCCCGCCCGAGAACAAGCCCACACCCGGGGAACGGGACACCTGCCGGCCCTGGCTGGTGCAGGAGCTCACGATCCTGCGGCCGGTCCTGCGCGCGGTCGTGGTGCTCGGGGCCTTCGGCTGGCAGGCCGCGCTGCCCGCGTTCGCCGAGGCGGGCTGGACGGTGCCCCGGCCGCGGCCTGTCTTCGGGCACGGCACGCGCGTACCGCTCGACGGCATCGGACACGGCATCGACCTCTTCGGCTGCTTCCACGTCAGCCAGCGCAACACCTTCACCGGGAAGCTCACCCCCGAGATGCTGCGGGACGTGCTGCGCACCGCGGGTGAGGCGGCGGGACTGCCGGTGAAATGAGGGAGCGACGGCGGCCGGGCACGGTTTACGGTCGCCGGATGCCCCTCTATCCGGAGACCGAACCGTACGACCACGGCATGCTCGACGTCGGCGACGGCAACCGCGTGTACTGGGAGACCTGCGGCAACCCGGACGGCAAGCCCGCGCTCGTGCTGCACGGCGGGCCCGGATCCGGCTGCTCGCCCTACTTCCGGCGCCTGTTCGACCCCGCCGCCTACCGGATCGTGCTGCTCGACCAGCGCGGCTGCGGGCGCTCCACCCCGCACGCGAGCGCGTACGACACGGACATGAGCGTCAACACGACCTCTCATGTCATCGCCGATCTGGAGCTGCTGCGGCGGCACTTGGGGATCGGGCGCTGGCTGGTGTGGGGCGTGTCGTGGGGGTCGGTGCTGGGGCTGCGGTACGCGCAGACGCATCCGGGGCCGGTGTCCGAGCTCGTGCTGACGGGTGTGGCGACCGGCTCCAACCCCGAAGTGGCCTTGCTGACCAGGGGACTTGGGCGCGTCTTCCCGGCGGCCTTCGAGGAGTTCCTGGCCGAGCTGCCCGCCGGTGACCGCGACGGGAACCTGGCGCTCGCGTGCAACCGGCTGATCGAGTCGCCCGACCCGGAGGTCCGGGCACGGGCTGCGCGGGCCTGGACCGACTGGGAGACGGCCATGATCCCCGCGCCGCCCCGGTCGGTCGCGCGGTACGAGGACGACGCGTTCCGCATGGGCTTCGCCCGCACCGTCACCCACTACTGGGGCAACGACCACTTCCTGGGCGAGGGCAACGACGAAGGCGTGGTCCTGCGCGACGCACCCCTGCTGAAGGACGTCCCGGGCACCCTCGTCCAGGGCAGCCTCGACTTCGGCAACCTCCTCGGCATCGTCTGGCGGCTCCATCACGCCTGGCCCGGCAGCGAGTTGGTGGTCGTGGACGACGTCGGGCACACCCTGGGGGCGCCCGGCATGGAGGAGGCGCTGGTCGCCGCGGCCGACAAGTACGTGCTCAGTTCGCGCCGTTGACCTCGGGCCCGGTCGGCAGCGGCAGGTTGCGCAGATAGAACTGGGCCAGATCGTCCCACCTCCTGCGCTCCGCGGCGGGGTCGGCCACCGCGTCGAGCCCCAGGTGGCGCGGCAGTTCATGGCGGTGCAGGTCGAAGGTGACGGCGACCTCCTGGCCGTAGGCCGTCGCCGTGTGGAGGGCCGCGCGGTAGGCGCCCCAGGCCAGCGGCCAGGCCAGGAGCGTGAGCGCGGTCAGCGGTCCGGGGCCGCCCGTGGCCAGCAGGACGAGGGGCCAGACGGTGCCGAAGGCCATGGCCAGGCCGAGCAGGGTGACCGTGGAGTCCAGGGCGGTGCGCGCGGCGGCGACCCGGGCCGTGGCCTCCGCCGGGACCAGCGGCACGAGCCGGGGCCAGATGACCACCGCGTCGATCCCGTACCGTTCCAGCGGGTAGAACTCGGCGGCGCGCAGCCGGTTTCCGAGGGCCGTGGGCAGGCATCCGTCGGCCAGGCGCGGCCGCGGCGGGTAGGCCGTCAGCAGACGGGTCGCCAGGGCCGAGCCCCTGAGCCGGGCCCCTTCCGCGTGCAGGTCGGCCACCCGCTGCCACAGCGCCTCGGCCCTGCGCCGGTGGTGAGCGGTGCGGCGCTCGCGCACGCCGCGCACCGGCGCCGTCTCCGGCCAGTAGCCCTCCAGGAGCTTGAGGAACGGCAGGTGGAACAGGGCCAGCAGATAGGCCGCCGCGACCAGGCCGAGCAGCACGCACAGGGCCGCGAGCAGCTGCCCGGAGGGGCTGTAGCGCTGCCAGGCCCTGAGGGCGTCGCCCGGTGTGCTGCCGGTGGCGGCGAGCGCGACACCGCCCGAGGCGCCCGCGGCGACGAGCACGGGCAGCAGGACGGCCAGCAGGAAGCGCGAGCCCAGGACGCGTTCGGCGGCGCCGAGTCCGACTTCGAGGAGCGTGTTCACCCGGCCGACCGGACCATCGGGTCGCCGTGGCTGCAGCGGGGCGGGGCCAGCGGGTCGTAGTAGTCGACGACCTGCTCCTCGCCGTGCGCGTCGCAGCGGAAGACCAGCGTGGTGAGGGGCTGCCCGGGAAGTCCGGCCGGCGCCCAGGCGTCCCGGTCCGCCGCCACGTCCTCCGGCGGACCGGCCGGTGAGGTGTCCGGCGCCCTCTCGGGGGACTCGGGACGGTCTTCGGCCTCGCTCATCGCCGTGCGCTCCTCACTCGGTGGTACCTGCTCTTCCATGGTGGTCATGGCCCGCCGGCACGTCCTCACAGCCCGCCCAGCACTGTGAAGGCGCCCCACAGCCCGGGATGGGCGAACCGCGGGTCGGCCAGCAGCGCCAGCTGGGCGCTGCGCACCGCCTCGCCCACCTCCCGCCCGGGCCGGGCGAGTTCGCCGTAGAGGACGGAGTTGAAGGCGAGCGCGGCGTCGTCGCGGACGGGCCACGGCGGTGCCACGACGATCTCCGTCCCGGCCGCGAGGAACGAGGCGGCGAGGCCCTCGCCCTCGCCGCCGAGGTGACGGCGTTCCGCGCCGGCCCGGCAGCCGCTGAGGTTGACCAGCCGGGGCGCGGCCGGGGCCGCGGCGACCTCGAAGGCGAACAGGGGGCGGTCGGCGAGCAGGATGCGGGCCATGTTCGGGTGCTCGGCGGCGAAGGCCGCGTGCCCGGCGAGATGCAGCACGTCGCAGGAGACGACGGCGTCCAGGACCGCCGAGGCGGTGGCCCGTTCGTCGTGCAGCACACCGGCCGCGGGGAACGCCGTGCGGACGGCCTCGGCCTCGGTCCGCAGCATCGTGAGCGGAGGCAGCAGCTCGTACGCGGGGTGCTCGACCGCGGCGAACACGGCGCGCGGCGCGCCCGGCCGCCGGGGCCGTGCGGGCCGGGTCCCCGCCCCGGCCGATGCCAGCAGCCCGAGCGACGGGAGCGACCGTACCTCGGCGTGGTGCACCAGGGGTCTGCCGCGGAACGGCGCCGCGTGGAAGGGGAAGTCGGCGAGCGGTCCCTGCGCCGTGACGAACACGCGCGACGCGCCGGCCAGCAGGTCGGCCACGGGGGCCAGGAGCGCCTCGCCGAGCCGGTGCACGGCCGCCGGTCCGCTGCGGCTCAGGCACTCCTCGAGCGCGGGCGCCACCAGCTTCTCCAGGCGGTCGGCGGGCAGTTCGGCCGTACGGGACACGACGGTGCCGTCCGCGACGGCGAGGACGACGAGCTCGTTCTGCGACGACCGGGCGTAGGCCAGGGCGAGTTCGCCGGGTCCGACGGCCCGCGGGATCGCCCGGGTCAGCTCCGCGACGGTCAGCGGGGTCCGCTCCCCGCTGTCCTGCGGGCCGTGCAGGAGCGCGTCGCGCGCCTCCAGGAGGATGCGGGCCCGGTCGTCGTGCACGGTCAGCATCCCGGCGTCGCCCGCCACCGCGGCCCGCGTGGCCCGGAGCGCGAGCGCGTGGATCTCCTGGTCCAGGGGGCGCAGCGCCGCGGGCGCGGGCCCCTCGGGGCGCCGCGGCCGGCGGCCGGTCATCGCGGCGAGCAGACCGGCGGCGAGCTCGGGGCGGCCCAGGTGCAGTGCGGCGCCGGTCGCCTTGCCGAACAGCTCGACGCTGTTCTCCAGATAGTGGGTCCGCACGGGCAGGGAGGCCGTGGCGGCGTCCGCGAACCGGGCGTCGACCGCGTCGGTCAGCACCTCGACCGCTTCCGCGCTCCTGTCCTGCAGGAGGCGTAACTCGCCGGTGGTGGCGAGGAGTTCGTACCGGTCCGGAGCGGCGTCCGGATCCTGGCGCCAGTCCTCGAGCGCGGACTCCGCCTCGTCGAGGAACCCGATCCGCATCAGCGCCCGCACGCGCCGGAAGTGCAGCGTCGCCGTGATGTGCGCGTGCCCCAGGGCCGGCCGCCCGGCCGTTTCGGCACGCCCGGCCGCGTCGGCACGCCCGGCCGTTTCGGCAGGGGGCAGGCCACGGCCGATCCGCTGTCCGGCCTCGGCGTGCAGCAGAGACTGCTCGTACAGGCCGATCGAGCCCATGACGAGGGCGAGCCGGGCGTGCGCGGCGCGCAGCCCGTGCCGGTCGCCCTCGTCCTCCAGCAGCGCGCGGCCGCGTTCGTACGCCGTCAGGGCGTCCGGGTTCCTGCGGCAGCGCTCCAGCGCCCGGCCCAGCTCCAGGTAGGCGCGGCCCTCATGGCGGCGCAGCCCCTTGCCGCGGAACGTGCCGAGGGCGGTCAGGGCGAGCCGCAGATGACGCCGGGAGTCGGCGTCGGCGCGCTGGGGGTTGCCGCCGAGCGCGGCCAGCACCTGCGCCCCGAACGCGGGCGTCGGGCCGTACCGGCCGAGGGGGTCCACGGCCTCCCAGGCCGCGGCGAAGACCAGGTCGAAGCTCAGGGTCGAGCCGACGCCGAGGTCGTGGAGGAAGCTCGTCGGGATCAGGAACACCGGCTCCACCATGAACGGCAGGGTCAGCGAGTCCTCGCCCAGGTGCAGAGTGACGAACTCGTCCTGGCCGGCGCCCGCGCCCGCGAAGAAGTCGTCGAAGACCGTCCCGGCTTCCCGCGCCCCGCCGCTCATCGGCCACCTCCGCGCCGCTCCAGGCACTCGGCGGCAGCCCGCGCCAGCTCGGCCTGCTCCCCGGCGCCGGCCATCGCCAGGGCGGCGGCGAGCGCCTGCCACAGGTCCGGGTCGGTCTCCAGCCACACCACGTCGAACAGCGCGAGCTCGCGCAGGGCGGCGAAGTCCCCTGCCGCGAGGGCCGCCCGGCGGGCGGGGCCGCGGGCCACCAGCTCCGCCTCGGTCGGCATCTCCTCGTCCACCAGCCGGTGCAGCAGCTCCTTGCACAGGCCCGTGGGGTCGCCCGGCCAGTCCGGCAGGGCCAGCAGGGCGGCCACATGGCCGCGGTGGCCCAGGAAGACGGCCCGCCGGGCCAGGGCGAGCACCCGCAGCAGGTGCTCGCCCGCCCCGGACGGCGCGGGCGAGCGCACGACCACGGAGAACGCCAGCTCGGGCCGTTCCAGGTGGTCGTAGCAGTGCGCGAGCACCTCGGCGGCGAAGCCGATCAGGGGGTCCTCGGGGCGGAGCGCGACGACCTGGGCGGCCTCGGCGGCGAGCGGTCGCGGCGGGACTCCCGTGACCATGCCGTACAGGGCGGCCGTGGCGGCCAGGTGCGTCACGTGCTCGCGCAGGGCGTCCTCGACGGCGCGCCCGTCGTCGGTGTCGCCGGCCGCGATCCCGAACTCGGCGGCGCGCAGCCAGCGCACGCCCCGCGCCGTCTCCCGGCGCAGCAACTCCCGGGCCTCGTCCGGTGGGAGGCGGGCCGCCCGGTCTCGGACGGCGGTGGTGCTGAGCCGCAGACTCTCCTCGGCGTCCTCGCCGGAGCCGTCGGTGAGCGCCTCGGCGAGCAGCGACTCCAGCAGCAGGGACTCGGCCTCGTACCCGTTCTCGCCGCGAATCCCTGAACGGTCCGGCTCATCCCCCATGCAGGCAGCGTACCCGTGAACTCCGGCGGCGAGACGTGCAGTTGCGAACGGCCGGGGCGGGCACGGCTAGGACTTTCCAGACTCCCGCGATCCCCTGGATCGCCCGGACCCCCCGGACTCCTTTGCCCCATCGGGCTCCCCGAACAGGTGACGCACGGTGGAGCGGTAGTTGGTCCGCACGTGGGCCAGTGCCTGCGCGCGGGCGCGTTCCGGGTCGCCGGAGGCGATCGCCTCGTACAACTCGCGGTGCTCCACGAGGAGATGGGGCCACTCCTCGTTGCGCCGGGTCATCCAGCGCAGCCGGCCGGCCACCGGCTCCAGGGCCTCGGTCAGCAGGCTGTTGCCGGCCATCGCCACGATGCGGTCGTGCAGCCGGCTGTTGACGTCCGTGATCGCCTCGGCGTCCCCGGCCCCGGTCGCGGCGGCCGCGAGGTCGAGCAGCTTCTCCACCTGGGCCAGGTCCTCCGGCGTCGCACGGGACGCGGCGAGCCCGGCGGCGTAGACCTCCAGGGCCTCGCGCAGTTCGAAGAGCTCCTGGACGTCCTGCCGGGTGAGCCGGCGTACGACCGCGCGGCGCGGTGTCTCGAAGTGGACGAATCCTTCCGCGACCAGTGCGCGGATCGCCTCGCGGACCGGCACCCGGGAGACCCCGAAGCGGTCGGCCAGTTCCCGCTCGACCAGTCTGTCGCCGGGGCGGAGGGTGCCGGAGATGATCTCCTGCCGCAGGCCGGCCAGCACTCGCTCGCGGATCGCGCCCAGGGGTTCGATCTTCGTCGGGGAACTCATGGACCCATTTTCCCCGACCCGGGGGAGGTTTTACGGGGCGGTAACGCGTACGACTTCGGTCCGAGTGCTTGACGGCGGCACCATGCCGCTGTTTGGTATACCAAACGGCTGCCGTCCTCCGTCCGCTCTTCCCTGGAGGCCCCGTGTCCCTCGCCGATCGCGCCGCCGCCACCGGCGCCCCAGCCTTCACGCCCGACCCGCGCCTCACCAACGAAGACCTGGCACCCGCGAAGCAGCGGAACTGGAAGGTCTTCGACCTCTTCGCCATGTGGATGTCCGACGTCCACAACCTCGGCAACTACACCTTCGCCGCCGGCCTGCTGGTCCTCGGCATGAACGTCTGGCAGGTCTTCACCTCGCTGCTCGCCGGCTTCGTGCTGATCTACATCGGCATGAACTGGATGGGCCGCATCGGCCAGCGCCACGGCGTGCCGTTCCCGGTCGTCAGCCGCATCAGCTTCGGCGTCTGGGGCGCCAACATCCCGGCCCTGATCCGGGCCGTGATCGCCATCATGTGGTACGGCATCCAGACCTATCTCGCCTCCGTCGCCGTCAACGTGATGCTGCTGGCGGCCTGGCCCGGCCTGAAGTCCTGGACCGAGCACTCCTTTCTGGGGCTCGACGCCCTCGGCTGGACGTCGTTCCTGTCGCTGTGGGTGATCCAGGCACTGATCATCAGCCGCGGCA
This sequence comes from Streptomyces sp. NPDC057616, assembly GCF_042800575.1. Lineage (NCBI taxonomy): Bacteria > Bacillati > Actinomycetota > Actinomycetes > Kitasatosporales > Streptomycetaceae > Streptomyces > Streptomyces sp. NPDC057616. The sequence goes on along the minus strand of NZ_JBHVGU010000014.1, from coordinate 186,455 downwards.
TGGAGTCCGTGCGCAAGTTCCAGGACTTCTGCGGCCCCGCGATCTGGCTGGTGATGATCGCGCTGGCCCTGTGGGTGCTGTCCAGGGCCGACTGGAGCATCTCGCTCACCTCCACCCCGCACCCGGTCTCGACCGGCGAGCAGTGGCGGCAGTGGTTCGGCGCGATCGGGCTGATCCTCGCCACGTACGGCACGCTGATGCTCAACTTCTGCGACTTCTCGCGCTTCGCCCCGGACTACCGCACCGTGCGCCGCGGCAACTTCTGGGGCCTGCCCATCAACTCCACGGCGTTCGTGGTGGTTTCGGTGATCGTCACGGCCGGCTCGCTGAAGGTGTTCGGCGAGGCGATCACGGATCCCGCGGAGCTGGTGGCGAAGATCGGCAACACCTGGGTGCTCGTCGTGTCCGCCTTCACGTTCGCGGTGGCCACCATGGGCGTCAACATCGTCGCCAACTTCGTCTCACCGGCGTACGACCTGGCCAACGTGTGGCCGCAGAAGATCACCTTCAAGGTCGGCGGCATGATCAGCACGGTGGCGGCGCTGGTCGTGACCCCGTGGAACCTCTTCTCCAACCCCACGGTCGTCAACTACTTCCTCGGCGGCCTCGGCGCCTTCCTGGGCCCGCTGTTCGGCGTCATCATGGTCGACTACTACCTGATCAAGCGCGGCAGGGTGGACGTGGAGCAGCTGTTCTCCGGCGCCCCCGGCAGCCGCTACCACTACCGCAAGGGCGTCAACCCGCGTGCCCTGTGCGCCTTCCTGCCCGCCGCCGCGGTCGCCGCGGTGCTCGCGCTGGTGAAGACGTTCGGCTACGTCGCGCCGTACTCGTGGTTCGTCGGCACGGCGCTCGGGGCGGGCCTGTACCTGCTGCTGGGCCGTCGCGGCGAACGTGCCGCACAGGAGGTCTGACGGACGTGCGGATCGTCGTCACCAACTGCAACACCACGCAGGAGATGACCGAGGAGATCGTGCAGGGAGCCCGGGCCGCCGCAGGCCCGGGCACCACCGTCCTCGGACTGACCCCCGCGTGGGGCCCGGAGTCGGCGGAGGGCTGGCTCGACAGCTACCTCTCTGCCGCCGCGGTCATCGACCTGCTGCGGACCTACGAGGGACCCTCGTACGACGCCGTCGTGATGGCCGGGTTCGGGGAGCACGGGCGTGAGGGCGTCAGGGAGCTGACGGACGCTCCGGTGGTCGACATCACCGAGGCCGCGGCGCATCTGGCCTGTCTGCTCGGGCGCCGCTACGGGGTCGTGACGACGCTGGAGCGCTCGTGCGGCCAGATCGAGGACAGCCTGGAGCTGGCGGGGGTGGCCCGCAACTGCGCCGCCGTCGTCGGCACCGGCCTCGGCGTGCTCGACCTCGGGGACGCCGACCGCACGGAGGCGGCGTTCCTGACCGCCGCCGAGCGGGCGCGGGAGGCCGGGGCCGAGGTGCTGGTGCTGGGGTGCGCCGGGATGACGGGGCTGCAGCGGGTGGTCGGCCAGAAGCTCGGGCTGCCGGTGGTCGACGGCGTCGGCGCGGCCGTGAAGCTCGCGGAGTCGCTGGTCACGCTGGGCCTGACGACCAGCCGGGCGGGCGGCTACGCGAAACCGGTGCCCAAGCGGCGGGAGTGGGGGCCGGGGACACCGGGCGGTCGTGACTCCGGTCGGCCGGCGCCCCGCCCGTGGTGATCACCGCGGACGGCGGCTACCGCAGGGGCGGCCTCCCGGCGCCGAACCGGCCGTGGACGGGGCGGTGCGCGAGTGCCCCGACGTGCGCAGCGTGCTGGTGGTCCGCCGTATTGGCCAGGAGGTCGAGTGGACCGACGGCCGCGACGTGTGGTGGCACGGCGCCGTGGACGGGCAGCCGGCCGAGCACGAGGCGGAGGCGTTCAAGAGCGAACACCCGCTGTACATCAGGTCTGCGCACGGGCACGGCTCGGCGTCTGTCCGCCGGCGGGGCTCAGGGGCGCCACTCGTACCGCACGTCCGGTTCGCGCTCCTCGTTGCCGCTGCCGTCGGTGTACCGGACGGCGGCGAACCCGTGCCGCTCGTAGAAGCGGTGGGCGGGCTTGTTGACCTGGAACGTCCAGAGGCCGAGCCCGCCCGGGTTGCGCTCCTTGGCGAGCGCCACGCACCGGTCGCCGAGGCCGCGCCCGCGCCAGTCGGGGGCGAGATAGAGCTGGGAGAGCTCGCCGTCGCGGAGCACCATCACCCCGACGATCCCGGCGCCGGGACCGGCGTCCGCGACCCAGGTCTCCCGCAGCGGCACCACGACCTCCCGGAAGTAGTGGCGCACGTCGTCGTCGGTCCGCGGCCTGACGACCGTGGGCAGCGCGGCGGCGAAGGAACGCAGCCAGACGTCGGCCGCGGCGGGGGCGTCGGGCGCGGTGGCCCTGCGCAGGGTGACACCGGGTTCGGCAGGCAAGGGAGTGTCCCGTCAGTCGTCGAGCGTGCGGTCGTGGAGGTGGGCGCCGTAGTGGTCGGCCTGGCGCGCCATGATGTCGCGCATGGAGGTGTCGCGGGGGACGCCGTAGACCGTGCCGGGGAAGTCCAGCTCCTTCTGCACGGCCCACAGCTGGTCGTGGTCGCCCGGCGCGAAGAGGCGGGCCGTCGGCGCCCCGGCCGCGATCCATCCGATGGGCAGGACGGTGCCGGGCGGCAGGACGGAGTTGGCGTGCAGCACGCTGTTGATCCGCAGCTCGCAGCCGGTGCCGGCGACGGCCCCGGGAAAGACGGAGGAGCCGGTCGCGGCGAAGACCTCGTCCTCGAGGGTCGCGCCGTTGATGTGCGCGTGCGGTCCGACCAGCACGGCGTCGCCGATGACGGCGGGGTGCCCGGCCCGCCCGCGGATCAGCGCGTTCTCCATGACGACGACGTCCGAGCCGACGTGCACCTGCCCGTCCTCGGCGCTCAGCACCGCCCCGTGCAGCACGCGGGCCCGCTCGCCGAGCGTGACGGCACCGCACAGCACGGCCGTCGGGGCGACGTACGCGGACTCCGGGACGACGGGACGCCGGCCTCTGTGCTCGATCAACATGGCGCTCCTTGGGGGACGTGGGAGGTCGAAGGGACCACGGCGGTGGCCGTGATCTCCACCAACTGACCCGTGTACCCGAGACACGCCACCCCGATCAGCGTCGACGAGTGGGGTCCGGTGCTGAGCCCGGACGCCTCGACGACGTCCCAGACGGCGGACAGCACCGCGGTGTCGTCGCTGACCACGTACACGTCGGTCGACACGACATGGGCCAGGTCGCTGCCGACGGCCCGCAGCTGCTCCGCGAGATTCGCCAGCACCTGCCCGGCCTGCCGCACGGGGTCCCCGTCGCCGACCAGCTTCCCCTCGGCGTCGAGCGGCACGGACCCGGCGAGGAACGCGACCGTGGCCCCGGCCTCGACGACGGAGGCGTGGGAGTAGCGGGGCGGCGGGAAGAGGGACGGGACGGTGACGCGCCGGATCATCTCGGCTCCTCGTACGGGCGACGGACAACCCACCGATGGTCGGGCGCGCCCGCCGCGAGCGCATCCGATTTTCTGCCCGACGGGACCTGAGGGGCACCGGCCCTGCTCGATAAGGCGTGGCACCGGCCGTCCTGCGAGGGGCAGGCTGGCCGTCATGGCTGTGATGCACCGGGACGACCAGGATTTCCTCGACGCGGTCGCCGACCGCCTCGCCGCCCTCCCCACGGTCGAGGCCGTGGCCCTCGGCGGCTCCCGTGCCCAGGGCACCCACCGGCCCGACAGCGACTGGGACCTGGCCGTGTACTACCGCGGGCCCTTCGACCCCGCCGACCTGCGCGCCGTCGGCTGGGCGGGGGAGGTCTCGGACGTCGGGGGATGGGGCGGCGGTGTCTTCAACGGGGGCGCGTGGCTGACGGTCGACGGGCGGCGGGTCGACGTCCACTACCGCGATCTCGACGTCGTGGAGCACGAGGTGGCGGAGGCGGCGGAGGGACGGTTCCGGGTGGAGCCGCTGCTGTTCCATCTCGCCGGGATCCCGAGCTATCTGGTCGTCGCCGAACTGGCGATCAACAAGGTGCTCCGGGGCGAGGCACCCCGTCCGGCCGCGTACCCGGAGAAGCTGCGCGTCCGTGCCGCCGAGCGCTGGCGCGGCACCGCCCACGCCACCCTCGCCTACGCGAAGGCCCACCACGCGCCCAACGGGCGTCTCACGGAGGTCGCGGGAGCCCTCGCCACGGCGGCCGTCCAGACGGGCCATGCCGTGCTGGCGGGCCGAGGGGAGTGGGTCACGAACGAGAAGAAACTTCTGGAACGAGCCGCACTCCGAGACATCGACACCATCGTGGAAACCCTCAGCCCGGACCCCGAGGTGCTGCTGCGAGCCATCACCGACGCGCAGCAGCTGTTCGCGCTTCCGGGCGAATAACCCTTCGAAAAGCCGCAGTTGTCGCTGCTAACGTCCCTGTCGTGGCGAAACTCAATCAGATCATCGCAGTGGAGAAGGGCATCAAGTCCAAGGCTCATCAGGACCTGACGGCCGCTCATCACGGGCTGCAGAAGCCCGCTTTGCTGGCCGGCATCTCGCGTACGTACCAGCCGAAGGACGAGGAGGGCGAGCAGCTGCCGCCCGAGTCGACGCGGGTGCAGGTGAAGGCCGAGGACGTGCTGCGGGAGACCGCGGCGACCCTGACCCGGCTGTTCGACGTGACCGCCACCAAGGACTGGGCCAACTGCGCCGCCCGCGCGGACGTGACGGTGGACGGCCGGGTGCTGGTCTCCGACGTACCCGTGTCCTACCTGCTGTTCCTCGAGAAGCAGCTCGTCGACCTCAACACCTTCGTGCGGAAGCTGCCCGTCCTCGACGCCTCCGAGTCCTGGGTCCAGGACCCGTCCACCGACGCGTGGAAGACCGAGCCGGTGCGCACCCTGCGGACCAAGAAGGTGCCCCGCAACCACGTGAAGGCCGAGGCGACCGAGAAGCATCCCGCGCAGGTCGAGGTCTACTACGAGGACATCCCCGTCGGTTACTGGACCACCGTGAAGTTCTCCGGTGCCCTCCCCGCCCGCCGGATCAACGAACTCCTCGACCGTGTCGAGAAGTTGCAGCAGGCCGTGAAGTTCGCGCGCGAGGAGGCGAACGGCTCGGACGTCGTCGACCAGCGCGTCGGCGACGCGGTGTTCGGCTACCTGTTCGGGTAGCCTTCGAGACCCCCCGGTCCTTCGCGGCCGGGGTGCGCGAGGAGCGCAAGCTGAAGCTGAAGCTTGTCGTGACTGCGCGGTTCCAGTGGAGGTTCGAGTCCTCCCCGCGGCATCAACAACTCCCGTGCCGCGGTAGCCCAATCGGCAGAGGCAGACCGCGATCAATCTCAGACTCTCGCTCCAGACTCAGCATTCGCCGTCGATCGCCGGATCGACCGGGTTCGGGCCCCAGGGCGTCGAAATGCTGGTTCAAGTCCAGTCCGCACAGCTCGATGTGCGGTGGTCCAAAGGCAGGACGCGACGACATCACGACTGACCCGAATCCTCAAGCGTGCCGGCGTGTGAAGATGGACGGCATCCCAGGACCCGGGGGCAGGCTACGCCCCCGGGTCCGCTCGCGTTCACGGCCGGCGCCCCCGATTGCGTTCATAAAGAACGCGCCCCACCGCCCGTCCGTCACATCGCCGAAATACAACCGTTCCACCTTCTCCAAGATCCCGATCTACCGTGGGCCTCACACCCAGCAGCCCGGCCGCCGTCGCCCGAAGGCTCGTCCGCCCTCGTCCTGACGACAGGAGCCCGTTCGCCGTGTCACGTTCCGGCACCCGGAAGATCACTCTGCCGCCCTGGCTCGCCCACCCCCTGCGTACCCAGCGCGGCCCCATCCCCTGGAACGCGGTCGTCCGCGGCGCCCTCTCCGCCGGCCCCCTTCTTCTCGCCTCCGTCCTCCTCGGCCGCACCTCGCTCGGAGTGGTGGCCGCCATCGCCGCCATGCTCGCCGGGATCAACGACCGGCCCGGGAGCCGCCGGGCGTCGGTCCGCCGGCTCGGGGTGCCCGCCGTCGCGGGAGCCGCGGGGGTGCTCGTCGGGTCGTACGGCGGGGAGCACATCGGGGCCGTGGGGCTCACCCTGCTGCTCACGGGTGTGGGGCTGGTCGCCGGTGCGGTGAGCGCCGTGGGGCCCGTGGCCTCCGGTGCCGCCACCCAGCTGCTCGTCATGTCCGCCGTCGGGGCCGGGATGCCGCTGCCCGAGGAGGGCTGGCAGCGGGCGGCCGCCTTCCTCGTCGGGGCCGGGTGGCTCATCGGGCTGCGGCTGGTCCTGCCCACGCCCGGTGCCCTCGCCGGCGACTTCCGGTTCGACGGGGAGCGGGCCGCCGTGGCCGCCGTGTACGACGCCGTCGCCGACCTGCTCGACGCCGTCGGGACCGAGCACGCCGTCGCGCGCCGGGTCGCGCTCACCGCCGCGCTCGACCATGCGCAGGACGCCCTCGCCGGGCCCCGGTTGCGGCGCGGTGCCTCGTCCGCCGCCGAGCGCCGGCTGCACGCCCAGTACGCCGCCGCCCTGCCCCTCGCGGAGGCCGCGACCGCTCTCGCCTGGGGCGGTGAGGCCGTCGGCGGGCGGGCCTCCGAAGGGCCCCGCCGGCTCGCGGCCGCCGTGCGCGGCAGCGGCCACACCGGTCCGCTGCCCGCGCCCCACCGCTCCGCCCCCGCCCTGCGCGCCCTCGACGACGCCCTCCTCCACGCCGCGCACGCCTTCGACCGGGGCGACGGGGGTGACCTGCACACCCGCCGTCGTACGGCGAAGACGCTCCTGCGCATCGTGCTGGGCGCCGGCGGACGTGAGTACGGGCTGCGGGTCGCCCTCTGCTTCGGCGTCAGCGTCGCCGCGGCGCAGGCCCTGCACCAAGCCCGCTGGTACGGGCAGCACGAGCACTGGTACTGGCTGCCCGCCACCGCCGTCTTCCTCGTCAAGCCCGACCTGGGGCCGCTCGTGTCGCGGGTACTGTGCCGGGCGGCGGGCACGGTGCTGGGGGCGCTCCTCTTCGCCGGGTTCGCCGCCGTGCTGCCGCGGCCCGAGGGGCTCGTCGCGCTCGTCGCGGTCAGCGGGGCACTGATCCCCGTCGCCACACGGCACTTCGCCGCCCAGACCGCCGTCGCGACGGTGCTGGTCCTGGCCCTGGTGATGTTCGGAGGCGAGCGGCAGGCCTCCGCCGGGCGGATCACCGAGACCCTGCTGGCCTGCGCGATCGTGCTGGTCGCCGGCCATCTGCCCATGCCGGGGCAGCGGGGCGGAGGAGTGCGGGCACGCGTCACGGCGGCGGGCACGGCCGCGCAGGTCTATCTCGCGCACGTCCTCACCGAGGCCGGTGGACCCCACACCAGCACCGGGCCTGGAAGCACCCCCGTCCGCGGCGGCCCCGGCAGCCCCGTCGTCCGCACCGGTTCGGAACCCGCCGACACCCCCGCCCCCACGCACCTCGGCGCCGACCCCGGCGCCCGCCCCGCCCGCTGGACTCTCCGTCGCGAGGCGTACCGCGCGCTCGCCGAAGCCCGTGCCGCCATCGCGCTCGCCGGCGCCGAACTCCCCCCGCTCGCCCGGCACTCGGAGGGTGCCGGCGAGGTCGTCGCCACGCTGGAACGGCTGGTGGACGCCACCACCGCCTGTGCCGTGCACCTCGACGACTCGGGGCGTCTGTCACCCGCCGACCGTGACCAACTCGCGGCGCTCATCGGCGAGTTGGCGCGACGGCGCGGCAGGGCCGGGATGCGGCCGGCCGAGCAGCCCGGGCTGTCCCGGTTGCCGTTGGCCGGCTAGCGGAGCGTCACGGCAGCAGACGCCGCTCCTTCGCCGCCGCCACCGCTCCCGCCCGCGTCTCCACCCCCAACTTGCCGTAGATCCGGCCGAGATGAGTCTTCACGGTCGCCTCGCTGATGAACAGTTCCCGGGCGATCTCGCGGTTGCCGAGGCCGCGGGACAGCTGGGCGAGGATCTCGTGTTCGCGCTCCGAGAGCGTGGGGCGCGGGCTGCGCATCCGGGCCAGCAGCCGGTCGGCGACCGGCGCCGACAGGGCCGTACGGCCGCGGGCGGCGCTGCGGATCGCCGCGAAGAGCTCGTCGGGGCGTTCCGCCTTCAGCAGATAGCCCGTTGCGCCCGCCTCGATGGCCCGGGTGATGTCGGCGTCGGTGTCGAACATCGTCAGCACCAGCACGCGCGGGCCGTCCTCCGCTTCCGCGGTCAGCCGCCTGGTCGCCGTCACCCCGTCCATGCCCTCACCGAGCTGGAGGTCCATCAGGACGACGTCCGGGCGCAGGCGCGCCGCCATGGCCAGCGCCTCCTCCCCGCCGCCCGCCTCACCGACCACCTCGATCCCGTCGGCGCTCGACAGCAGGGCGCGCAGACCGGCCCGCACCACGGCGTGGTCGTCACACAACAGGAGCCGTACGGCCGCACTTTCACGACCGCGTACGCCCGCACTCTCGCGACCACCCATGGAGGGACTCACGCGACCACCTCCTCCAGCGTCAGCGGTATCGCGGCCGACACGACCGTCCCCTCGCCCGGTGTGGACTCGACCGCGAGCGTGCCGCCCGACTGGCGGGCCCGGATGCGCATGGCCGGCAGGCCGTGGCCGCGGGTGCCGCAGGCGGCGGGCGGGGCGTCCGCGTCGAAGCCGCGGCCGTTGTCGGCGACGTCCAGCGAGATCTGGTCGTCCAGGCAGGTCAGGGTCAGTGCGGCCCGGGTCGCGGCGGCGTGTTCGCGTACGTTGGCCAAGGCGCCCTGGGCGATGCGCAGGAGGGCCGCCTCGATGCGGTCGGGAAGTGGACCGGGGTCGCCGTCGAGGCGGAAGCCGACCGTCAGGCCGGGGCCGCTCTCGCGTGTCGCGAGGGCGGCGAGCGCCGCGGGGAGGGAGTGCCCGGCGAGGTCGGCCGGTGCCAGGTCGTGGACGAAACGGCGGGCCTCGGCGAGGCCGCGGGCGGTGATGGCGGCCGCCTCGCGGGTGTGCGCGCGGGCCGCCGCGGGGTCGGAGTCCGCCACGCGCTCGGCCGCCTGCAGCAGCATCTGCTGGCTGGACAGGCTCTGCGCGAGGGTGTCGTGGATCTCGGCGGACAGCCGCTGCCGCTCCGCCAGGACGCCGGCCCGCCGCTCGGTGGCCGCGAGATCGCGCCGGGTGCGGACCAGGTCGTCGACGATCGCGCGCTGCCGGGCCGCCTGGCGGTGGAGGTGGACGAAGACGGCGGTGGCGACCGCGGCCACGGCCGGCGGGGCCACGACCATGTTGGGGTTGAGCGGGCCGTCCGCGACCCGTATCTCGGAGACCACCACCAGCACCGTGAGCACGGCGGTCAGCGGCACCGCGATCCGCGGCGGCAGGGCGTAGAGGCCGGCGAAGAGCAGCGGCATCGCGCACCAGGTGGCGCTCGGGGCGAGGGCCAGCAAGGCGGCCCAGACCGCGCAGACCGAGGCCAGCCAGGTCAGGTGCCGGCCGCTGGGTGGGGTTCCGGCGCGCGGGGGAGGGGCCAGGAAGTGGCCGAGGGCGTAGAGCAGGGAGAAGGACGCGAACAGCGCCACCACCCATGCCGTACGTGGCCCGCCCTGGTCGCGGGTCAGGAAGCGTACGAACGAGGAGCACAGCAGCGCGAGGAACGCGGCATGGACGACCGCGGTCAGCAGGCGTTCGTCCGCGGTCGGCCGGCGTTCGTCCACGGTCGGCCGGCGCTCGTCGGAGGCCGGCCGGTGTTCGTCCGCAGCGGTGGTGTTCTCCATGCTCCGTGTCTAGTGCAGCCCGCATCGGACCGCATCAACCGATCGGCTGACATCGCGATCACCCGAACCGCCCCCGGACCCGCGCCGGTCGGGCGAGCCGGACACCGCGTCCTCGCACCGAGGCTTTCAGCAGCACCCCGGAACCGGGTGCACGAGCTGAAGAACCGCCTCGGAAAGGCCGGATCATGCCCGCCAGGAACCTCACCGCCAACCGTGCCGCCCTCGGCCACCGCATCGCCTACGCCCTGCGCCACCCCGACCGCGTCCCCCGCCATGTGGCGCGCGCCGCGCGGGACGCCTGGCTGAGCCGTCGCCACCCGGACCACGTCTCCTACTACCGCGCCGTGATGCGCTCGGACACCCGGGCCGACCCGGACGCGGCGGTCGGCAGCCGCAACCGGGAGCGCTGGCTGGCGCTCGGGGCGATGCAGTTCGACTACCTCGTCGGCCACGGACTGCGGCCCGGGCACCGCATGCTGGAGATCGGCTGCGGCAATCTGCGGGGCGGCTGGCGGTTCATCCGCCACCTGGAGCCCGGGCACTACTACGGCATCGACATCTCCCCGGACATCCTGCTCGCCGCGCAGGACACGATCCTGGAGATGGGGCTGGCGCGGCGGCTGCCCACACTCACGCCCGTGGGCGACCTGACGCTGCGGTTCCTGCCCGACGCGCACTTCGACGTCGTCCACGCGCACAGCGTCTTCTCGCACTCCCCGCTCCCGGTCATCGAGGAGTGCCTGGCCAACGTCGGCCGGGTGCTCGCGCCGGGCGGCTGGTTCGACTTCACCTTCGACCGGACGGAGGGCGAGGAGCACCAGGTGCTGCGGGAGGACTTCTACTACCGCACGGAGACGCTCGTCGCGCTGGCCGGCCGGTACGGGCTGACGGCCCGCTTCATGGACGACTGGGAGGAGCTGCCGCACGGGCAGTCCAAGATCCGGGTGACCGCCGGGTGAACTCCCGTACGGGGAAAGGAAATTCGCACGACAGTTCCTCTCGCGCGTCGCAGACTGGTGGCTTTCGTGCACCGGTCCAAGGAGGGTTCATGCCCCGACTTCCGCACCTGGTCGGTACCACCACGGCCGCCGTCGCCCTCGGCCTGCTCGCGACGGCCCCCGCCTCGGCCTCCGAGCCGCCCCTGTCCCGGCCGCGGATCGTCGCCCACTTCGATCTCGCGGCGGGACAGTCGCCGGAGAACATCGCGGTCGAACCCGACGGTTCCGCCGACATCACCTTCGCCTCCGCGAGGCAGGTCGCCCATGTCACCCGGGACGGGGACACGAGGATCATCGCGACGCTGCCCGAGGAGCCGAACCCCGACACCCCCGTGCTGAAGGCCGCGACCGCCTTCGGCATCGCCCGCGCCCACGACGGCACGCTCTACGTCGACTACGCCACCGGCACCGGCAAGACCGGCGTCTGGCGCATCGGCCCGGACGGCGGAACACCCCGGCAGATCGCCCAACTGCCCGCCACCGCGATCCCCAACGGCCTCGCCCTGGACGAGCGGCACGGTGTGCTCTACGCCGCCGACTCGGCACAGGGCGCCGTCTGGCGCATCCCGCAGGCGGGCGGCACGCCGGCCGTGTGGGCCAAGGACCCCGCACTCGACCCGGTCCCCGTCACGGGCGCGGGCTTCGGCGCCAACGGCATCAAGGTCCACGGCGGCGCGGTGTGGGTGACCAACAGCGACCAGGGGACGCTGCTGCGCATTCCGGTACGGGGGAACGGAGGCGCGGGAGCGGTCGAGACCCGCGCGACCGGGCTCGCCGCGATCGACGACTTCACCTTCGCCGACCCCCACGGGGACACCGTCCTCGCCGCGCTCATCGGCGACAACGAGGTCGTCGCGGTGCGGCCGGACGGCACCCGCACGGTCGCCCTCACCCGGGCGGACGGCCTGTCCAACCCGACCTCCCTGGCCGTGCGCGGCCGGACGGTCTACGTCGACAGCGCCGCGTACTTCACCCAGCAGGACCCGAACCTGCTCACCGCCACGCTCGATCCGCGCGACGCCGGCTGAGGAGGAGCGGCAAGGGGCGGGCGGCACGTGATGGGCGGTGCGGGGTGGGGCGGCACCGGGTGGGGCGGTGCGCTACGGCCCCACCCGCACCCACACCGGCGCATGGTCCGACGCCGCCTCCCCGCGGCGTTCCGCCGGGTCCGGGCCCACCGACGGCAGCCGCAACGTGCCGTCGCCGGGCAGGCCGGTGCCGGCCGCGGTCACCCGGTGGACCAGGCGATGGCTCACCAGGATGTGGTCGATCAGCTCGCGCCGCCCGGAGTTGACACGGGAGTAGCGCTCCTCGGGCGGGATCAGCGGGGCCACGTCCCACAGCCGGGCCGCGTCGCCCTGGTCCGGGCGGTCGTAGCCCGGGGTGCCGATCTCGGAGCCGGGCGGGCCCAGCAGGATCTGGGTGGTGGCGGCCTGCACCTCGTCGTTCAGATCGCCCAGCACGGCCACGTCCCGCTCGCGTCCGTCCCCGTCGAGCAGGTCGTCGGCCAGCGCGCGCAGGGTCGCCGCCTCGGCGGCCCTGCGGTAGAGGGCGTAGGCGCCGTAGCGGGCGCGTTCGCCCTCGTCGTGGGGGAAGAAACGGTTGCCCGGGTAGGACAGCAGCTTCGACTTCAGATGGGCCACCGCCAGCCGCAGCGGGCCGGCGTCCGTCGCCGCCTCCACCGCCAGGAGGCCGCGGCCGGCCGCCTCGACCTGCGCGCCGGAGTCGTCCCCCTGCACGGGACGCAGCCCGGCCGGGAAGGTGCCGGTGTCGGCCAGCACCCGCAGCTCCTGGCGGGAGAGGAAGCCGACCCTGATGCCCCGGCCGTCCGGGTGCGCGCTGAGCACCGTGTGCCAGTCGCCGTCCAGCATGCCGACCAGGTCGTCGAGGGCCGCCGGCTCGCCGACCTCCTGCACGCCGAGCAGCGCCGGGTCCAGTTCCGTGATCACGGCCGCGAGGGCGGCGAGCTTCGACTCGTAGGCGGCCTTGTCCTTGGGGCCGAAGGGGCCGCCCGGCCGGTACAGGTTCTCCAGGTTCCAGGTGCCGAGGAGCATGCCGGGCCCCTTTCCGGAAGCCGACGGGAGCGCTGCGGTGAGGCCAGGGTGCCCCGCCCGTCCCACTCCCCGACAGAGCGGCGCCAGGATGCGCGGTTCGGCTCACACGACCCAAGGACGAGGCCGTACGTTGACGGGATGACCGACTCTCCCGCCGGGCTCCCCATCACCGGCGACCGCTCCCGGGCCGACCTCGTCATCACCGGCTGCACCGTCCTCGTCCACGACGACCGTGAGCGGATCGGGTTCGAGGAGGACGCCGCCGTCGTCGTGCGCGACGGACGCGTCGACGCCGTGACGACCGCGTCCGCCGGGGAACGTCTCGCCGCGGCCGAACGCATCGACGCGCGAGGCCAGGTCGCGATGCCCGGACTCGTCAACTGCCATACGCACGCGCCGATGGTCGCGCTGCGCGGCGTCGCCGAGGACCTGCCCACCGAGGAGTGGTTCAACGACGTCGTCTGGCCCGTCGAGTCCAACCTCACCGAGCGGGACGTGGAGTTGGGGGCCCGGCTGGCCTGCGCCGAGATGATCCGCGGCGGTGTCACCTGCTTCGCGGACCACTACTTCGCCATGGACCGGGTCGCCGCCGTCGTCGAGGAATGCGGTATCCGGGCGCACCTCGGGCAGGCGTACTTCTCCTCCCAGGGGCCCCAAGGCCGGGAGAAGTCACTGGAGTTCGCGCTGCGGCACCGGGGCTCCGCCGGCGGCCGCATCACCACCGCCCTCGCCCCGCACGCGCCCTACACCGTCGACGACGCCGACCTCACCGCCACCGCCGGGCTCGCCCGCGCGCACGGCCTGCCCGTCCATCTGCACGCCGCCGAGAACCGCGACCAGACCGAGGCCAGCCTCGACCGCCACGGTGTCACCCCGATCGAGGTCCTGCGGCGCACCGGCATCCTCGACACCGACGTGCTCATCGCGCACGGCACCGGCATCACCGAGCGCGACCTGCCCGTCCTCGAAGCGGCCGCCGGCCGGGTGGCCGTGGCCTCCGCGCCCCGCGGCTACCTCAAGTTCGGCTGGCCCACCACCACACCCGTCCGCGCCCTGCGCGACATCGGCATCCCGGTCGGCCTGGCCACGGACGGCGCGGCCTCCAACAACTCCCTCGACGTATGGGAGTCGATGGCCCTGACCGCCCTGATTCAGAAGTCCACGACGGGCGACCCGCGCTGGCTGACAGCACGTCAGGCCCTGCACCACGCAACGCTGCAGAGCGCCCGGGCGGTGGGTCTGGGCGACACCCTCGGCCGCCTCGCCCCCGGCCGTCGCGCGGACATCGTCCTCGTCGACCTCGGTGGCCCGCACACCCAGCCCGTGCACGACCTGGCCGCCACCCTCGTGCACAGCGCCCGCGCCTCCGACGTCCGCACGACGATCGTCGACGGACGGGTCCTCATGCGGGACCGGGAGCTTCTCACCCTCGACGTCCCGTCGGTCGCAGGGGAGTTGGGGGAGCGGCTGCCCGCGCTCCTGGACCGCTCGCACGGACGCCGCATCCAGGATTACAAGACCTGAAAACCGGTCGCAGACAGGTACTTTGACGCCAACCAGCCGTGACCGTGGCGTCACACCAAGTGGTTTCACGCTACACAGGAAGGCCGGGACGCACTCGTCCGACGGGAGGCCGGCCGATGGAACTCACGATCGATCTGGCGGTGCTGCTGGCCGTCGTCCTCTTCGTGCGGGCGCGCCGCAAGCCGCTGGCCCGCAGCCGTTCCGACGCGTGGCTGACCGTCTTCCTCGCCCTGGCCTTCGGCGTGCTGATCGCGCCGACCACCTTCGGCCAGGGTGTCGCCGACTTCATGGGCCAACTCGCCCAGGGGATAACGCAGTCGGCGAACCCCTGAGCCCGCGCCTAGGCTGATCCCATGGACCCCGCCGACGGCCTCCTCGACCATCCGTACGACGTGTACAGGCGCCTGCGCGAGACCGCGCCCGTGCATCGCATCACCGGGCCCGACGGCACGCCCGCCTGGGTCGTCACCCGCTACGACGACGTCCGGGCCGCCCTCGCCGATCCGCGGCTCTCGCTGGACAAGCGCCATGCCACGGCGGGCACGTACAAGGGCTTCTCCCTGCCGCCGGCCCTGGACGCCAACCTGCTGAACATGGACCCGCCGGACCACACCCGCGTCCGCCGCCTGGTCGGCCGGGCCTTCACCCCGCGACGGGTGCAGCAACTGCGCACGCCCATCAGACGGACCGCGGACCACCTCCTCGACGCCCTCGGCACGCAGGGCACCGCCGACCTGGTCGCCGCCTACGCCGCGCCCCTGCCCATCACCGTCATCTGCGACCTGCTCGGCGTTCCCGGCCGGCACCGCAGGGACTTCCGGGAGTGGACCGACACGCTCGTCGCGCCGGATCCGGCCCGGCCCGGGGCCGCCAAGGAGGCGGTGGTGGCCATGCTCGGCTTCTTCACCCGGCTGCTCGCCGACAAGCGCGCCGAACCCGCCGACGACCTGCTCTCCGACCTGATCGCCGTGCGCGACGAGGGCGACCGGCTCAGCGAGGACGAGCTGATGTCCCTCGCCTTCCTCATCCTCTTCGCCGGGTACGAGAACACGGTCCAGCTCATCGGCAACTCCGTGCTCGCCCTGCTCCAGCACCCCGACCAGCTCGCCGCCGTCCGCCAGGACCCCTCCCGACTCGCGGGCGCCGTCGAGGAGTTCATCCGCTACGAGGGTCCCGCGCTGTTCGCCATCCGCCGCTTCCCGGTCGAGGACGTGACGATCGCCGGCGTGACGATCCCGGCCGGCGAGACGGTCTGGGTCTCCCCGTCCGCCGCCGACCGCGACCCCGCCCGCTTCCCCGGCCCCGACCGCCTCGACCTCACCCGCGACGCCTCCGGCCATCTCGCCCTCGGCCATGGCATCCACTACTGCCTGGGCGCCCCGCTCGCCCGCGTCGAGACGGAGATCGCGCTGGCCGCCCTGCTGGAGCGGTTCCCCGAACTCGCCCTCGCGGACGGCGAGATCAGATGGCGCCGCTCCCTGCGCGCCCGCGGCCTGGTCACGCTCCCGGTGACGTACGCCGGAAAAAATATCTGAGGCGGCGATGAGTTCCGGCCCTCCCGTCGGTCACCACCTTCGACGGACCGTTGCAAGGAGGGGCCATGTCGCTTCCGGAGATCGTCTCGCGCGAGCAGTGGCGCGCGGCGCGCGAGGAGTTGCTCGCCAAGGAGAAGGCGGTCACGCGCGCGCGTGACGCGCTGAACGCCGAGCGGCGCCGGCTGCCCATGGTCGAGGTGGACACGGAGTACGTCTTCGAGAGCGGCGACGGGAAGGCCACCTTGCTCGACCTGTTCGAGGGCCGGGCGCAGCTCGTCGTCTACCACTTCATGTTCGCGCCCGAGTGGGACGCCGGCTGCCGCAGCTGCTCGGCCTTCCTGGACCAGATCGGGCATCTGGCGCATCTCAGGGCGCGGGGCACCACGCTCGCGGCGGTCTCCCGGGCGCCGTACACGAAGATCCTGCCGTTCAAGGCGCGGATGGGGTGGACGCTGCCCTGGTACTCCTCGTTCGGCAGCGACTTCAACCACGACTTCGGCGTGACCGTGGAGCACGAGGGGGAGGCCGTCGAGCGGCCCGGCCTCAGCTGCTTCCTGCGGGACGGCGAGCGGGTCTTCCACACCTACTCGACCTACGAGCGCGGACTCGACGGGCTCGGTTCGACCAGCGGCTTCCTGGACCTGACCGCGCTGGGCCGGCAGGAGGAGTGGGAGGAACCCAAGGGGCGTGCGTCGTCTCTTGGGGCGCCTGCGGGAAGTGACCGCATCCTCTATCACGACGAGTACGAGGAATGAGACGGAAAGTAGTCACGAAGCGTCCGGGATCTTCATTGAGTGACCGGATCCTCACACTCCGCGCTGAACAAGTGTCAACTACGTCTCAGTCCGGCAACTGAGCGAGGCGTTCGGCCCCTGGAAGGCGTTAACTCCTACAGGACAACGCTTCTGGAGGTGCGAGATGGTGAACGGGCGAACGGTGCTCGAACGCTTTCCCGCAGGTGGGCCGCGAGGCTCGTGGCCGGCGGAGGAGTTCGCGCACGCGCGACGGATGGAAGGACTGCCCGCCGAGGTCGTCATGGACCTCGCGACGGACACGTTCCTGGTGATCGTGCGCGGCGACACGGCCGCGGACGCGATCGCCTGAGGTGACCTCAGCCCGCCTCGGGGGCGGGCACGGGTGCCCTGAACTGCTCGGCCTGGAGCGCGTAGAGCTCCGCGTAGATCCCGCCCCGGGCCAGCAGCTCGCCCGGGGTCCCGGACTCCGCGAGACGGCCCCGGTCGAGCACATGGACCAGATCCGCGTGCCGTACGGACGCCAGCCGGTGCGTGATCAGGATGACGGTCTGGCCCGCCGAGGCCAGGGCCCGGATCTTCTCGAAGACCTCCAGCTCGGCCCGGGCGTCCAGGGCCGCCGTCGGCTCGTCCACGACCAGGACGCGACCGCGCCGGTAGGCCGCCCGCGCGATGCCGAGCCGCTGCCACTGTCCCCCGGACAGCTCATGCCCGCCGCTGAAATTGCGGGCGAGCAGGGTGTCCAGGCCGCGTGGCAGGTTCTCCACGACGTCCCCGGCCCCGGCCTCGGCGAGCGAGGTGGCCAGGCGGTCGTCGGTCAGCGGCGCCGAGGAGCGGCCGACGGCCACGTTGACCCGGGCCGTGAACGGCCAGCGCTTGAAGTCCTGGGCCAGCATCGCGACCCGTTCGGCCAGCGCGTGGCGGTCCGCGGTCGCCGTGTCGACCCCGTCCCACAGGACCCGGCCCTCGTCCGGCGTGTAGAGGCCGGAGAGCAGTTTGATCAGGGTCGTCTTGCCGGAGCTGTTCTCGCCGACCAGCGCCACGATGCCGCCGAGCGGCAGCGTGAGCGTGACGTCGTCGAGGGCGGGGCGGGAGGACTCGCCGGGATAGCGGAACGTGACGTTCTCGAACCTGATCTCCCGGGGGTCCTCCGGCAGCGGGTCGCCCCCGACCGGGATCGCCCGTTCGGCCGCCTCGACGTAGAGCTTCTGCAGATCGCCGACGAACAGGGCCTCCTCGTGGAGCGCGTTGATCTCCAGCACCAGGCTGTCCAGGCTCGACGAACCCGTCCGGATCGCGATCACGGCGGTCCCCGCCACCGACAGGGCCATCGCCCCGCCGAGCAGCAGCAGGCCCAGCGTCGCGTACGTCGCCACGGTCGCGATGCCCGTCCAGGCCGCGGCGATCAGCCCCGTCCGCGCGGCCAGCCGGGCCAGCCGGGCCTGCTCCGCCTCCGCGGCCTCCGACATGGCGCGGAAGTGGCGCAGCAGGAAGGGGCCCACGCCGTGCACGCGGATCTCCGGCGCGGCGGCCGGCTCGGTCAGCAGCCCGCTGATCAGATGCCCGGCCCGCGCGTGCTGCACCCAGATGTGGAAGGACTCGTAGCGGCGTCGTGCGTTGGTCAGCGCGCTCCACGCGCTGGGCAGCGTCATGGTGGCGAGCAGCGGAAGCAGGGCCGGGTGCAGCACGGTCAGCACGCTCGCCGCCGCGATCAGCGAGATCATCGCGTTCACCACGCGCGTGGAGTACGAGATCATCCGGCGGGCCGAGGAGGCGCCGTACTGCGCGGTGTCCAGCAGCTTGTGGAAGGTGTGGTCCTCGATCGCGGCCAGCTCCACGGCCGCCGCCCGCTCCAGGTACAGCTCGGTGGCCACGCGCTCCACCTTGGGCTCCAGCCGCCCGGTGGCATACGTCGACGCCGCCCGCAGCGTCGCCCCGACCAGCATGACGACGGCCATGGCGATCAGCGCGGGAGCGGCGCCGCGCAGCCGGTCCTCGATCGCGCCGCCGCCCATCAGCCGGCCCAGCACGCTGTTGACCGCGAGCAGGCTCACCGCCTGTGTCGCGCCCCGGCCGACCTCGGCGGCCAGCACGATCCGCGCCGCCCGCCGGTCGGCCTGCCAGGCGAGCCGGAAGCTCGACCCCAGCAGGGACGGCAGCCGCCGCACCATGGCCCGGAAGTTCAGTTCGAGGAACGCGTCATGGTGCTGGTTCCAGCCCATGTCGTAGCGGAGCGGGCCCCCGAAGAGCAGTTGCTCCGACTCGGAGACCTCGGGCGTGGTCCGTCCGCCCCGTCCCAGCACCCCGCCCCGCAATGACCGCACCGCCGGCCTCCCCCGGTCCACGTCGACGAACGGCCACTATCGCCGTGCCGGGCGCCTCGGGGCAGGGCGCAGGCCGAAGACGGACGGACACGCGGGCGTACGCCCTGCGGCCACGCGATGTTTACGCAATCACCGGTTACGCGACGGCGGGCCGCGACCAGCTCGGCGTCGTCCCCGTCACCCGGCACAGGGCCAGATACAGCGGGATCGGCGGGGTGTACGGCACCGTGCCCGATGGCAGGTGGATGAGGTCGGGGACCGCCGGGGCGTCCGGAACTACCGCCCCGGCGGCGTACTGCGTGGGCTCCGGCCACTCGAGTGCGTAGTCGGAGTCGGACGGGACGAGCCACCACCAGTGCGTGTCATCGGCGTACACGCACCCCACACGGGGCAGCCGCGGCAGCACCAGCGGGCCGAGGCGGGCGGGTATCCGCACCGCGTCGCAGCCCAGCGGTGCCGTCATGCCCTCGGGCACGGCGAGTCGCCGGGGTGTGGCCGGTGCGTGCAGTCCCCGCCCGAGGCGGACCAGCGTGTCCAGGCTCAGCGCCCGGGCGCCGGACGCAGCCCTCACCGCCATGCGTCTCCCGTCCCGTGCCGTCCGTGTGCGTCCGTCTCGTCGTCGCCCTCCCCGCCGGCCGGGCCCGGCTTGGGACGGGCTCCCCAGCCCAGGTCGTTGCAGGGTCCGCAGTCGTGCCCGGGGTCCTGGGGAACGGCCTTGCGCGGCAGCTCGGCCCAGACCAGCAGCCCCGGTCCGTGCTCATGAGCACCCCAGGCGTCGCAGAGCGCGTCGATGAGGAGCAATCCCCTCCCGTGCTCCTCCTCGGGCCGTGCCCGCAGCGGATGGGGTTCACCGGGTGCGCAACCCTCGTCACGCACGGCTATGCGCACCAGGTCGTCGCCGTCGTGCAGCTCGCAGACTATGCGGCTGCTCGCCGTGTGCACGAGGGCGTTGGTGACCAGCTCCGAGATGACCAGAGCGGCGGTGTCGCAGATGTCCTCGCACACCGACCAGACGTCGAGCCGGGCCTTGGCCAGGCGTCTGGCCTGGGCGGGAGAGCCCGGATGTGCGGCCAGCTCGAACCGGAACCGGCGCTCGGCAGGGGCCTTGTCGGAGGCCACCGCCGCGGCGGCGCCGAGACCGGGGGGGCCTGCGGCAGCGTCTGTTCCTAAGGGCGCGGACGGAATCACGCTTGCCACTATCGCCCCGCCGTGAACACTTGGCAAGTGTCACTCTGAAAAATGCAGAGTGCTGTGTGACTCGGTGAAATGCCGTGGCACACTGCTCGCAACAGCACCTTGAGCGGCGCCAATTGGGATCGACGGAGATCCGTACAGATCTTCGAATAGGTCTTCGAATGGCGCCGTATGGCTGTAAGCATGCAAGTGATGCGGGCCCGGACCCTGGCGCCGCACGCCAGGGACGACAGGGCGAACGCGACGTGGTGGAGGTGGAGCGTGAGTGAACCGCGGTCCGCGCCCACCGTCGGACAGGTCGTCCTCGGCCGCCGTCTGCTGGATCTGCGCGAGCGCGCCGGCCTCAAGCGCGAGGAGGCCGCGCGCGTCCTGCGCGTCGCCCCGGCCACGGTCCGCCGCATGGAGATGGCCGAGGTCGGCCTCAAGATCCCGTACCTCCAGCTGCTCCTGAAGTCCTACGGCGTCTCGGACGAGGAGGCCGAGGCCTTCGTGCAGCTGGCCGAGGAGGCCAACAAGCCCGGCTGGTGGCAGCGGTTCCACGACATCCTGCCGGGCTGGTTCTCGATGTACGTCAGCCTGGAGGGCGCGGCCTCCCTCATCCGCTCCTACGACCCGCACTTCGTCCCCGGGCTGCTGCAGACCGAGGACTACGCGCGCGGAGTGCTCAGATCGGGCGCCGTCGGCCAGACGCAACCCGAAGACATCGAGCGCCATGTCGACCTGCGCATACAACGCCAGGAACTGCTCACCCGTCCTGACGCGCCCCGATTCTGGGCGGTCATGGACGAGACCGCGATGCGCCGCCCGGCCGGCGGCCCGGAGGTGATGCGTGCACAGATCGACCGGTTGCTCGAGGCCACGGAGCTGCCCAACGTGACCCTGCAGGTCGCGCCCTTCGCCAACGGGCCGCACCCCGGCACGTACGGGCCCTTCGTGCTGTTCCGATTTGCCATGTCAGAACTGCCGGACATGGTCTACAGCGAGTACCTGACCGGCGCCGTCTACCTCGACGCGCGCTCGGAGGTGGCGACCCACCTCGAGGTCATGGACCGCATGGCGGCGCAGGCCGCTACGGCACATCGCACGAAGGAGATCCTCCGGGATCTCCGCAAGGAGCTGTGAATGGATCGCAACAAGCCGCGCAAACACGTCTACAACGGCATGCCCTCGCGGGAGCTGGGCAGCGAGGGGTGGCACAAGCCGTGGAGTGGCGGCAACGGCGGCAACTGCCTGGAGGCGATGAAGCTCGCCGACGGGCGGATCGCCGTCCGCCAGTCCACCGACCCGGACGGGCCGGCGCTGATCTACACCACCGACGAGATGACGGCCTTCATCGAGGGCGCCAAGGCGGGGGAGGCCGACTTCCTGCTGTCCTGAACCTTGTTGCCCGTTGTCCGCCGACCGTTGTCCGTTGCCCATGTTCCCGTCGAATCCCTTGTGCTGACGCTAAGTTGATCATTGTTTGTGGCAGAGCCTGCGTAGTGGCGGAGCTTTCGTGGAGGCGGAGCCCCGCAGGGGCACCGTCGGTGCTCACACCGTCATCGGGCGGTCGAACGGCCCGATCGGCGAAGGCAGTTGAGAGCTGCCCGTCAGATGCCGGTCGACGGCCGCCGCGACGGCCCGGCCCTCCGCGATCGCCCACACGATCAGCGACTGGCCGCGCGCCGCGTCCCCGGCCGCGAACACGCCGGGCACGTTGGTCGCGAAGGAGGCGTCCCGGGTGATCGTGCCGCGGGGCTCCATGGCCAGTCCGAGCTGGTCGACGAGCCCGTCCGCGCGGTCGGGCCCGGAGAAGCCGAGCGCGAGCAGCACGAGGTCGGCGGGGAGCGTTCGTTCGGTGCCCCGCCGGGGACTGCGCGCCGCGTCCACCTCGACCAGGTGCAGCGCGCGCACATGTCCCTCGGCGTCGCCCTCGAAGCGGAGCGTGGACGCCGCGAACAGCCGCGCGTCCGCGTCCGCCGCCGGAGCCGTCCGCAGATCGCGGGCCTCCTCGTGGGCGGCGGAGAGCCGGTAGACCTTCGGGTACGTCGGCCAGGGCTCGGCGTCGTCGTCGCGGTCGGCGCCGGGCTGGGCGTAGATGTCCAACTGGGTGACGGACGCGGCCCGTTCACGCACCGCGGTACCCAGGCAGTCCGCCCCGGTGTCGCCGCCGCCGACGATGACGACATGCTTCCCGGCGGCCGACATCGGGGAGCTCGCGAGGTCCCCCTCCCGCACCCGGTTGGCCAGCGGCAGATACTCCATCGCCTGCCGGATGCCGGCCAGCTCCCGCCCGGGCACGGGCAGTTCACGCCACGCCGTCGCCCCTGTGGCGACCACCACGGCGTCGTAGCGCGCTCTCAGCTCCACCGCCCCGACGTCCACCCCGACCGCCGTCGCCGTACGGAACTTCGTCCCCTCGGCCCGCATCTGATCCAGCCGCCGGTCCAGATGGTGCTTCTCCATCTTGAACTCGGGGATGCCGTACCGCATCAGCCCGCCGAGCCGGTCGTCCTTCTCGTACACGGCGACCGTGTGCCCCGCCCGGGTCAGCTGCTGCGCCGCCGCAAGGCCCGTGGGGCCCGAGCCGACCACCGCCACGGTGTGCCCGGACAGCCGGTCCGGCGGCCGCGGCGGCACGAACCCCAGCTCCCACGAGCGGTCGGCGACGGCGACCTCGACGTTCTTGATGGTGACCGCGGGCTGGTTGATCGCGAGCACGCAGCCCGCCTCGCACGGCGCGGGACACAACCGGCCGGTGAACTCGGGAAAGTTGTTGGTGGCGTGCAGCCGGTCCGCCGCCGCCCGCCAGTCGTCCCGGCTGACCAGGTCGTTCCACTCGGGGATCAGATTGCCGAGCGGACAGGCGTCGTGGCAGAACGGGATGCCGCAGTCCATGCAGCGGTCGGCCTGCTTGCCGATGATGGGCAGCAGCGCCCCCGGGACATAGACCTCGTCCCAGTCCCGGACCCGCTCCTCGACCGGCCGGCGAGGCCATTCCCGGCGAGGCGTGGACATGAATCCCTTGGGATCGCCCATGGCCGTCTTCCTTGCACCCACATACGGTGAGCCGGCGTCGTGACGGCGCCCTTCCGGCCACGATACGACTCCCCGGCCACCCGCGCAGAGGGGGACGACCAGCGCTTTCCGTGGTCAGGTGAGGGCCACGACGTACGCCACCGCCGAGCAGGCCGAGGCGACCGTGCGGACGTGGTTCCAGAACATCCACTCGCGCACGTACGTCGGCCAGTACGCGGCCGCCTCCGGAGTGCCCGGATCCAGCCTGGCCAGCGTGTCGTTGCGCGGCACGTTCGCGATCATGGTCACGCCGAACGAGCCGAACAGGTACAGCGCGCTGCCCAGCAGCAGCGCCACCCGTCCGTCGCCCGGCCAGAGCACGAAGGTGACCACGGCGAGCACCGCGCACAGCACCGCCGACCCCATGAACACGATCATGAACGCCGGCATCACCGCGGTCACGTTGATCGCGTTCATCGCGGCGACGCCCTGCGCCGGCGGGAGCGAGGCGAGGCCCCTCATCACGAACGTCGAGAACCCGCAGAAGACCCCCGCCACCAGGCCCGTTCCGAGCACGCCCAGCACCGTCAGCCAGAGGTACGGTCCATCGATCATGTCGTCAACTCCCCCGTAGAGCCGAGATCCTGCCCGGCGCCTGCAGTCACCTCAAGTGAAATTCCGTACGGGCACAGTGACCATGGCCGAGGACCGCGGACGCATGCGCGTGCGTCCAGGCGAGGGCCGCCCGCGCGCCACGGGTGTCTGCGTGGCAGGCGCGAGGGGTACCGCCGGGGGTGCTGTCCGGGAGGCCGCCACCGGTGCGTCCACCGGCGCATCCGTCCGCGAGACCACCGGTGCATCCGCATGCACGGCCATCGGCGCATCCGTCTGTGCGTCCACGTGTGCGGGATCTGCCCGGTGCTCGTCGTCCGGTTCCCGTTCCTCAACCGACCTCCGCCCTTCCCGATCGCCATCCCCGCAGCACCGTCTCCACCCCCGGTCCGATCCGCCGCCGGGCCTCGCGCCGCGGCACCCCGCTCATCAGCAACTGGTCGTACGGTGTGTCCAGATGCCGTACGGACGCCACGACCGCCGAGACGACGGCGCCCTCGGACAGGGCGCGCCCGGCGGCGCTCCGGCCCACCCGCCCGCTGCCCCGCGCCGAGGCGTGCGCGGCGATCGCCTCCGCCCGGTCCGCCGGGCACCCGGGAAACAGCCGGCGGATCTCCGCCGCGAACGCCTGCCCGAACCGGACGTCCTGCACGGCCCGCAGCTGGGCGTCCCGGGCCCGGCGCCGCCTTCGCGCCTCCGCGTCCGCGAGGCAGCGCTCCTCGGCCCGGGCGAGTCCCGCCTCCTCCACCAGGACGCCCTGCCGCTCGTACCGCCCTTTGCGCCGGTTGAACCGCACCACGACCGCCGACAGCGTGCTCTCCTCCCGCGACCGCCGCGTCAGCGCGGTGTCGCCGCGCGGCAGGAACACCAGATGCCCCAGGTCGGCGCAGTCGACACACCGGGGCGCCCCGTCCTCCAGCACGAGCAGGGTCAGCGGCCCGCCGTGACACTCCGTGCAGTGCCGTCTCCTGAGGGGCTGGAAGACGACAAGCCCGGCGCGGGGCGAGGGAGTTGCCGGACGTGCCATATGTGTCTCATTCCCCCTGACGGGGCTCGGGACCACCGCGAATTCGGGCCTGTGCGCAGCCCGGACCGGCGCTGGCGCATCATGGCCGTGTGCGACTCGAAGCGATCACCTGGGACCGGCTCGGCGACCTCCTGGCCGAGCGCCTGCTCGACCTGAAGCCGGCCGACGGCGGGCCCTGGACCCGCGTCGCCTTCGACGGAGCCCCGGCGGC
This sequence comes from Streptomyces sp. NPDC057616, assembly GCF_042800575.1. Classification (NCBI taxonomy): domain Bacteria; kingdom Bacillati; phylum Actinomycetota; class Actinomycetes; order Kitasatosporales; family Streptomycetaceae; genus Streptomyces; species Streptomyces sp. NPDC057616. The sequence goes on along the minus strand of NZ_JBHVGU010000014.1, from coordinate 161,536 downwards.
CCGCCCGGGCGACCTCGCCGAACGGGTCGCCGAGGCCCTGCGCGTGCGCGGCCGCCCCTCGCTGACCGTCGCCGCGGAGGGGTTCCTGCGGCCCGCCTCCGTCCGCCTCGAATACGGCCGCCAGGACATCGACGCCTACTACGACGGCCGGCTGGACACCGGTGCCTTGTGGCGCGAGGTCTTCGGCCCCCTCGAACCCGGCGGCGACGGGCGCGTCCTGCCCGACCTGTGGGACCCGGTCACCGACCGCGCCACCCGCAGTCCCTACGTCCAACTCCCGCCCGGCGGGCTGCTGTTGCTGCACGGTCCCCTCCTGCTGCGCCACTGGTTCCCCTTCGACCTCACCGTCCACGTGCTGCTCTCACCCGGCGCCCTGCGCCGTCGCACCCCCGAGGCCGACCACTGGACGCTCCCCGCCTACGAGCGCTACGCCGACGAGACCGATCCGGCGGGCGCGGCCGACGTCCTGGTGCGGGCGGACGATCCGCGCCACCCGGCGTGGAGGGGCTGACGGCACGCCGCCACTATATGTATGTGCATGTAGTTGTCCTGGCTCATAACCTGGCTCCATGACGACCTCCTCGAACGATCCGGTCACCTTCGCCGCCCCCGTCCGCGCACTGCTCGACGGCAGGAACTTCGCCGCCGTCGCCACCCTCGGCCCCGACGGCGCCCCGCAGAACTCCGTGGTCTGGATCAAACGCGAGGGCGACGCCGTGCTGTTCTCCTCCACCGACGGGCGGCAGAAGGTGCGCAACCTCCGCCGCGACCCCCGCGTCAGCCTCTCGGTCTTCGACCTCGCCGACCCCTACACCTCGGTCGAGATCCGCGGCACCGCCGAGATCCTCCCCGACGACGGCAAACGGCTTCCGCGCGAGCTCTCGCACAAGTACCTCGGCATCGACCCGCCCGCGGAGAAGGACGACGAGGTCCGCGTGATCATCCGGGTCGTACCCCGGAAGATCGTCTCCTTCTCGGCCTGAGGCGGACCCGGCGCCCGAGCCGTCCTGTGCCCGCCGGGTGTCTGTTACCGCGGAGTTCCGGGTGCATCGGGCGGGCCGCGCCAGGAGAATGAAACGCGCCGGGACTAGCGGTGCGTCCTGTGCCGCGCCGGCCGTCCGGCATCGGGAGGTACTCCATGACCACTGCCGGAGACATCATGCACCGTGGTGCCCAGTGGATCCCCGCCCACGAGACGCTGGACCGCGCGGCCCAGCTGATGCGCGAGCTGAACGTCGGGGCCCTGCCCATCAGCGACGAGAACGAGCGGCTGTGCGGCATCCTCACCGACCGCGACATCGTCGTCGGCTGCGTGGCCATGGGCCACGACCCCGCCAGGATCACCGCCGGTGAGATGGCCCACGGCACCCCGCGCTGGATCGATTCGGGCGCCGACGTCGGCGACGTGCTCCGCGAGATGCAGGACCACCAGATCCGCCGGCTCCCGGTCATCGAGAACAAGCGGCTGGTCGGCATGATCAGCGAGGCCGACCTGGCCCAGCATCTGACGGAGGACCAGATCGCCGACTTCGCCCACAGCGTCTACGCCAGGACGACGACGGGCTGATACGACGGTCCGGCCGGCCCGCCGGGTTCCCTCACAGCCAGCCGTTGCGCCGGAAGCCGCGGTAGAGCGCCAGGCACGCGATGGATATGACGCCGAGGACAAGGGGGTAGCCGAACGTCCAGTGCAGCTCCGGCATGTGATCGAAGTTCATGCCGTAGACACCGCACACCATCGTCGGCACGGCGATCACCGCGGCCCAGGCGGTGATCTTCCGCATGTCCTCGTTCTGCGCGACCGTGACCTGCGCGAGGTGCGCCTGCAGGATCGAGTTGAGCAGTTCGTCGAAGGCGGCGATCTGGTCCTTCGCCCGCATCAGATGGTCGAGGACGTCCCGGAAGTACGTCTGTATCTCCGGGCTCACCACCCGGATCGGCCGGGTGGCGAGCTCCTCGACCGGGCGGCCGAGGGGGACGACGGCCCGCTTCAGTTCCAGCAGTTCACGCTTGAGCTGGTAGATCCGGCCCGGGTCGGCCCGCGCGCCGTTCTCCGCGAACACGTCCATCTCGACCTGGTCGATGTCCGCCTGGACCGCGTCGGTCACGTGCAGATAGTCGTCCACCACATGGTCGGCGATCGCGTGCAGCACCGCCGCCGGGCCCTTCGCGAGCTGCTGCCGGTCGTCCTCCAGCTCCTCGCGCAGCGGACCCAGCGAGCCGTGCATGCCGTGCCGGACCGTGATCACGAAGTCCTCACCGGTGAACACCATGATCTCGCCGGTGTTCACCACCTCGCTCGTCGCGGTCAGCTCCTCGTGCTCGACGTAGCAGACGGTCTTGAACACCGCGAACAGCGTCTCGCCGTACCGCTCCAGCTTCGGGCGCTGATGGGCCTCGACCGCGTCCTCCACGGCCAGAGGATGCAGGTCGAAGAGCTCGGCGATGCCCGCGAACTCCTGGTCCGTCGGCTCGTGCAGACCCAGCCACACGAACCCGTCGCCGTTCTTCCGCACGCGCTTCACGGCGTCCACCAGGTCGCTGCCGGCCGGCTCGCGCACGCCGTCGCGGTACGTCACGCAGTTCACCACCGAGGAGCCCAGCGGGGAGCGGGCCGGGTGGCTCAGGTCGACGCGGGGGCGCCGCCGGGTCAGCCGTGCCACCTTGCGGAGGTTGCCCACCTTGCCGAGGTGAGTGACCTTCCGCAGATTCCCTGCCATGGACATCTGGATCTCCTAGCGTGGATCTCCGGGTTCGAAACGCGGTCGGCGGTCCGCCCTGGCCGGACGGGCCGCCTGGAGGTGCCTTGGCCAGCCAGTGTGCCAGGTCTCCGTAAGGGGTGGGTGAGGCTGTGGGAGCAGGACATTCCGTCTTGTTCCCGCCTGTGGACGAAGGATTCACGGCGGCTCACGGACCGCCCGCGACTGGGATGATCACGGCATGAGCGAATCCGACGGATACCTCCTCGACAACCGGCAGGCCGAGGCGGAAGAGCGCTTCGACGCCTTCACCGCCCTGTTCGACCCCACGACCTTCCGGCACCTCGAAGGGCTCGGCGTCGGATCCGGCTGGCGCTGCTGGGAGGTCGGCGCCGGCGGCACCTCGGTGGTGTCCTGGCTGGCCGGGAAGGTGGGTCCGGGAGGGGAGGTCGTCGCCACCGACATCGACACCTCGCTGCTCGCCACCGCGGCCCACCCGCCGGTCAGCGTGCGCGTCCACGACGTCGCCGCCGAGGAGCCCCCGGGCGAGGGCTTCGACCTGGTGCACGCCCGCCTCGTCCTGGTCCATGTCCCCGACCGCGAACGGGCGTTGCGGTCGATGATCGACGCCCTGCGTCCCGGCGGCGTGCTCCTCGTCGAGGACGCCGACCCGGCCCTGCAGCCCCTGACCTGCCCCGACGAGCACGGCCCCGAGGAGGAGCTCGCCAACCGCCTGCGCCGCGGCTTCCGCCGGCTGCTCGCCGACCGGGGCGCCGACCTCTCCTACGGCCGCCGTCTGCCGCGCCTGCTGCGCGAGGCCGGGATGGACGACGTGCGGGCCGACGTGTACTTCCCGCTCACCTCCCCGGCCTGCGCCGCCCTGGAGTCGGCCACCGTCCGCCAGATCCGCGACCGCCTCGTCGCCGCGGAGATCGCCACGGACGAGGACATCGACCGCCACCTGGCGAACGTCGCGGCCGGTGGGATGGACCTGGCGACGGCCCCGATGATCTCCGCGTGGGGCCGCAAGCCGTAGCACCGGGGGAGCGGCGGCCCTCCGTCCCGCCGGACCCTTGCGGCCCGCGGGAGATCACACCAGCCTGAAGAACATGACGGACAACACGACGCGTCTAGACCATGTAGTCCTGTGGGTACGCGACCCGGTCGCCTCGGCCGACTTCTACGAGAAGGCGGTCGGCCTGCGGCCGCTGAGGCTCACCGAGTTCTCGGCGGGGGAGGTCTCCTTCCCCTCGGTCCGGCTCAACGACGAGAGCATCATCGACCTCATGCCGCACTCCATGGCGCCGGGCATGAAGATGGTCCCCGGCGCCGCCGACAGCGCGGGCCACCCGGTCAACCACGTCTGCCTGGCGCTGCCCGGCGAGGAGTTCGACGCCCTGCACGGCCGCCTCGAGGAACGCGCCGTCCCCCTCTCCGAGTTCTCCTACGACTCCTACGGCGCCCGTGGGAAGGCCCGGCGCAGCTTCTACTTCCGCGACCCGGACGGGAACGTCTTCGAGGCCCGGCACTACGACTAGCTCCGGCCGGCCGAGGGGGTGCCCACGCGCGCGTACGCGTGGGCACCCCCGGTGCGGGTCAGACCGGGCTCACACCGCTCAGTGCGCCGTGCGGATCGAGCACGTACTTGCGGCTGGCGCCCTGGTCGAACTCGGCGTAGCCGCGCGGTGCGTCGTCCAGGCCGATGACGGTCGCGTTGACCGCCTTGGCGATGTGCACGCGCTCGTGCAGGATCGCCATCATCAGGCCCCGGTGGTACTTCATCACCGGGCACTGGCCCGTCGTGAAGTGGTGGCTCTTGGCCCAGCCCAGGCCGAGCCGGACCTTCAGCGTCCCGGACTTGGCGTCCTGGTCGATCCCGCCGGGGTCGTCCGTGACGTACAGCCCCGGGATGCCCAGGGCGCCGCCCGCGCGCACGACGCCCATCAGGGAGTTGAGCACCGTCGCCGGTGCCTCCTGGGCGTCCTTGCCGTGGGCCCGCGCCTCGAAGCCGACCGCGTCGACCGCGGCGTCCACCTCGGGCACCCCGAGGATCTGCACGAGCTGGTCCTCGACACTGCCCTGCGAGACGTCGACGGTCTCGCAGCCGAAGCTCCGCGCCTGGGCGAGGCGTTCGGGATTGAGGTCGCCGACGACGACCACGGCGGCGCCCAGCAGCTGCGCCGACGCGGCGGCGGCGAGACCGACCGGGCCCGCCCCGGCGACGTACACCGTGGACCCGACACCGGCGCCCGAGGTCACCACGCCGTGGAAGCCGGTCGGGAAGATGTCCGACAGCATCGTCAGGTCGAGCAGTTTCTCGCGCGCCTCGTCCCGGTCCGGGAACTTCAGCACGTTGAAGTCCGCGTACGGGACCATGGCGTACTCGGCCTGGCCGCCGACCCAGCCGCCCATGTCGACGTAACCGTAGGCCGCGCCGGGGCGGGCCGGGTTGACGTTCAGGCAGATGCCGGTCGCGCGTTCCTTGCAGTTGCGGCACCGCCCGCAGGCGATGTTGAACGGTACCGAGACGATGTCGCCGACTTCGACGAACTCGACGTCGGGCCCCCTCTCGACGACCTCTCCGGTGATCTCGTGTCCGAGGACCAGCCCCTCGGGCGCGGTCGTCCGGCCGCGCACCATGTGCTGGTCACTTCCGCAGATGTTGCTGGCGAGCACTTTGAGGATCACACCGTGCCGGCACTTCCGGCCGACATTGTCCGGCGCCACCCCAGGCCCGTCCTGGAGTTCGAGCGTGGGGTGATCGATGGTCCTTACTTCCACCGTGCCCGGCTTGAGATAAGCGACTGCCCTGTTTCCGGTCATGCGTGATCGCCGTCCCTTCGGCTCCGAGTCCTCGGATGCCAGTGGCTGTGCGCATGGCGGAGTCTGCTACCGGCTTCCCCTGCCGACCACCCTTCTCGCACCCCTCAGAACAGAGGCTCGGGCAGCACGCCCTCCAGAGCGAGCAGCTTGCGCTTCGTCTCCAGCCCGCCCCCGAAGCCCCCGATGCCCCCGTCGCTCTCCACCACGCGGTGGCAGGGCACCACGACCGGCAGCGGATTGGACCCCATCGCCGTCCCGACCGCCTGGGCCGCGCCCGGCTGGCCCACCCGTCCGGCCAGATCGCCGTAGCCGACGACCGCGCCGTACGGGACGCCGGCCGCCAGCTCCCGCAGCACCTGCCGGTTGAAGCCGGACGTCAGCGACCAGTCCAGCGGCAGCTCGAAGTCCCGCCGCCGACCGCTGAAGTACGCCGTGACCTGGCGTATCGCCTCGGCCAGCAGCGGGGAGCCGGGAGCTTCGACGGGCTCCGCCCCCAGCCGGGACGCGAGCCGGGCGAGCGCCTTGTCGCGCACCGCCTCGGTGGCGTGGAAGACGACGTTGACCAGGCCCTCCCGGGTCGCGGCCAGCAGCAGCGGACCGATCCCGGTGTCGACCACGGCCCACACGACCTGCTGCTCGTAGTGCCCATCGCTGTCCATGCGCCCACCGTACGACCCGCCACTGACAACGCCCGGCGCAGCGGCGTCAGGGGGTCTGCGGCGCGGTGGTGCGCAGCGCGGTCCGGACCACGTCCGGCTTGTCGCTGATGACGCCGTCGACGCCGTAGCGGGCGACCTGGCGGGCGGTGTCCGCGTCGTCGACGGTCCAGGCGAAGACGGCGAGCGGCCTGCCGTGCGGTCCCGCGACCGAGTGCACGGCGGCGACGTAGCCCCTGGAGACCGAGCCGTGGGACGGATTGATCCCGTCGGAGAAGCCCGCGTACGCGGGCAGGTCCGCGACGTGCGGCGCGCCGAGGAAGGCCGTCCGGACGGCGGGCGCGAGTCCGTGCACGATCCGCAGGCTGTCCGCACCGAAGCTCTGCACGATCAGCCGGCCCGCCAGGTGCTGCCGGTCGAGCCAGCCCTCGTCGCCGAGAACCTTCAGGATCTGCTGCTCGATGCCCGGGTACAGCTCGGGGTTCTTGATCTCCAGCAGCAGCTTCTGGTGGTTGTGCTCGACGCGGCGCATGTACTGCGTCAGCGTCGGCACGCGCGTGCCCGCGAACCGGGGGGCGAACCAGCTGCCCGCGTCCAGGCGCGCGATCTCCGCCGCGGTGAAGTCCTTCACCTTCCAGGGCGCCCGGTGGGGGAAGACGTCCTTCACATTCGTCGTCCGCACAAGGCTGTCGTCGTGGATGACCACGAGCTCGCCGTCCCTGGTCCGCTGCACGTCGTTCTCGACCCAGGAGACGCCCAGCCTGGCCGCCCGGTCGATGGCGGCCAGCGTGTTCTCGGGCGCCTGGGCGGAGGCTCCCCGGTGGCCGATGACCAGCGGCCGCGCGGTGACGGCGCCCGCAGGGGCGTGAGTGACCGTCGCGGGGGAACCTGCCTTGGCATCGGATCCGGGCACCAGCAGAGCGGCCGTCCCCAGGAGAGCGGTGGTGACGGCGGCGACAGCGCGCGCGTACATGCGTACCCCTCACGTCGGTCTATCACGGACAGATCAACTGTGACAGCAGAGCGTGAACAACGCCGGAGTGCAGAATGGCCACACATCGAATGGTGTTGCCCAAGTCCGCACACCGGTGCCGCACAACTGAGGCAACGACGTGTTTCTTTGCCGGAATATCGTTCGACCATTCCGGTGGGGGCCATACTCTCTGCCTCAACCCTGACCGCTCCTGCGGTCCTGGGAGGGGGCGCATTTCAGCGATTCACGGGACGAAGAGGGCGGAAGGGCAGCCGCGCATGCGAGGCACGGTCGACGGATTCACCTACGGACTCGTCACACCGGTGGTGGCCTATCTCATGGCCTGCCTCGGTGGCGCCCTCGGCCTGCGCTGCACCACCAGATCGATGCTGGTCGCGCAGTCCTGGCGTCCAGGCTGGCTCGCCCTCGGCGCGGCGGCCATCGGCTCCGGCATATGGACCATGCACTTCGTGGCCATGATGGGCTTCACGGTCAAGGAGGCGCCGATCCACTACGACAAGGCGCTGACCTTCGCCAGCCTCGGCGTCGCCATCGTGATGGTGGGCGTCGGGATCTTCATCGTCGGCTACCGGGGCGCCAGGGGAGCGGCCCTGTTCACCGGGGGCACGATCACCGGCCTGGGCGTCGCGTCGATGCACTACCTGGGCATGGCCGGAATGCGCCTGAACGGCAAGCTGGAGTACAACACCCTGACCGTCGCCGTCTCGGTCGTCATCGCCATGGTCGCCGCGACGGCCGCCCTGTGGGCGGCCGGGCAGGTCAGAGGGTTCGCGTGGAGCGTGGGCGCGAGCCTGGTCATGGGGCTGGCGGTCAGCGGCATGCACTACACGGGCATGGCGGCCCTCAGCGTCCACCTCCACGACACGGGCGTGCCCACCGAGGGCGAATCGCCCGCCGAACTGCTGTGGCCCATGCTCGTCGGCCCGCTCGCCTTCCTGGTCCTCGCGGGTGTGGTCGTGCTGTTCGACCCGATGATGGTCATGGGCAAGCCGGCCGTGACCCCGGTCGAGAACAAGCCGGGCGTCCCGGCCCATCCGGCGGTCCACCACCAGGCCCATCACGTGCCGCCGCGCCCGGTCCGGCTCTCGGCCCGGCGCCGCTCCCGGACCCCGCAGAACCGCTGACCGGCCCGCGTTGTCAGTGCCGGGTCGTACGGTTGGTTCCATGCGGCCCGTTTCCAACATCGAACGCACGGTGGCGCCCTTCGAGGTCGTCAGCCCCTACCAGCCCAGCGGCGACCAGCCCCAGGCCATCGACGATCTCGCCCGGCGCATCCAGGCCGGCGAGAAGGACGTGGTCCTGCTCGGCGCGACCGGCACCGGCAAGTCCGCCACCACCGCGTGGATGATCGAGAAGCTCCAGCGCCCCACCCTCGTGATGGCGCCGAACAAGACCCTGGCCGCCCAGCTGGCGAACGAGTTCCGCGAGCTCCTGCCCAACAACGCGGTCGAGTACTTCGTCTCGTACTACGACTACTACCAGCCCGAGGCCTACGTCCCGCAGTCGGACACCTACATCGAGAAGGACTCCTCGATCAACGAGGAGGTCGAGCGGCTGCGCCACTCGGCGACCAACTCCCTGCTCACCCGCCGCGACGTCGTCGTGGTCGCCTCGGTGTCCTGCATCTACGGCCTCGGCACCCCGCAGGAGTACGTGGACCGCATGGTCCCCCTCAGGGTCGGCGACGAGGTCGACCGCGACGAGCTGCTGCGCCGCTTCGTCGACATCCAGTACACGCGCAACGACCTGGCCTTCACCCGGGGCACCTTCCGCGTCCGCGGCGACACCATCGAGATCTTCCCGGTCTACGAGGAGCTGGCCGTCCGCATCGAGATGTTCGGCGACGAGATCGAGGCCCTCTCCACCCTGCATCCGATCACCGGCGAGATCATCAGCGACGACCAGCACCTGTACGTTTTCCCGGCCTCCCACTACGTCGCGGGCCCCGAGCGCATGGAGCGGGCGGTCAACGACATCGAGAAGGAGCTCGGCGAGCGCCTGGCCGAGCTGGAGAAGCAGGGCAAGCTCCTGGAAGCGCAGCGCCTGAGGATGCGGACGACGTACGACCTGGAGATGCTGCGCCAGATCGGCTCCTGCTCCGGCGTGGAGAACTACTCGATGCACTTCGACGGCCGCCTGCCCGGCTCCCCGCCGAACACCCTGCTCGACTACTTCCCGGACGACTTCCTGCTCGTCATCGACGAGTCGCACAACACCGTCCCGCAGATCGGCGCCATGTACGAGGGCGACGCGTCCCGCAAGCGCACCCTCGTCGACCACGGATTCCGGCTGCCCTCCGCCCTCGACAACCGCCCGCTGAAGTGGGAGGAGTTCCAGGAGCGCATCGGGCAGACGGTCTACCTGTCGGCGACCCCCGGCAAGTACGAGCTCTCCCGCGGGGACGGCGTCGTCGAGCAGATCATCCGCCCCACCGGCCTCGTCGACCCGGAGGTCGTCGTCAAGCCCACCGAGGGCCAGATCGACGACCTGGTGCACGAGATCCGCACGCGCACCGAGAAGGACGAGCGCGTCCTGGTCACCACGCTCACCAAGAAGATGGCCGAGGACCTCACGGACTACTTCCTGGAGCTCGGCATCCAGGTGCGCTACCTGCACAGCGACGTCGACACCCTGCGCCGCGTCGAGCTGCTGCGGGAGCTGCGCTCCGGCGAGTTCGACGTACTGGTCGGCATCAACCTGCTGCGTGAGGGCCTCGACCTGCCCGAGGTGTCGCTGGTGGCGATCCTGGACGCCGACAAGGAGGGCTTCCTGCGCTCCGGCACGTCCCTGATCCAGACCATCGGCCGCGCGGCGCGCAACGTCTCCGGCCAGGTCCACATGTACGCCGACAAGATCACCCCGGCGATGGAGAAGGCCATCGACGAGACCAACCGCCGCCGGGAGAAGCAGGTCGCCTACAACACCGAGCGGGGCATCGACCCGCAGCCGCTCCGCAAGAAGATCAACGACATCGTCGCCCAGATCGCCCGCGAGGACGTCGACACCGAGCAGCTGCTCGGCTCGGGCTACCGCCAGTCCAAGGACGGCAAGGGCGCCAAGGCACCCGTGCCCGCCCTCGGCAACAAGGCGATCGGCGGCAGGAGCGCCAAGGGCAAGGCCAAGGAGACGGTCCCGACCGACCGCCCCGCGGCCGAACTCGCCGACCAGATCGAGGAGATGACGGCGCGGATGCGGGCCGCCGCCGCCGACCTCCAGTTCGAGATCGCGGCCCGGCTGCGCGACGAGATCTCCGAGATGAAGAAGGAACTGCGCCAGATGCGGGAGGCGGGCCTGGCCTGACCGGGCGCGTCAACTGCCGGACCCCGGCCCGTGCGTGCTGTGTTGCAAGACCGACACAAAGCACGGGTCGGGGTTCGTCACTGTCGGTGGCCCTGCGTAGGGTTCTCGACAACCGCGGAATCGCGGCAACAGGGGACAGCTCGAGAGGGGAATCAGCGCGTGACCGTCAACATGACAAAGGGTCAGGCCATCAGTCTGCAGAAGAACGACGGGGGCAGTCTGACCGCGGTGCGCATGGGTCTCGGCTGGCAGGCGGCTCCCCGGCGCGGCCTGTTCGGATCGCGCACCCGGGAGATCGACCTTGACGCCTCCGCCGTGCTGTTCGCGGACAAGCAGCCGGTCGACGTCGTCTTCTTCCGCCACCTGGTGAGCGACGACGGCTCCGTGCGCCACACCGGTGACAACCTCGTCGGCGGTGCCGGGCAGGGCGGCGACGACGAGGCGATCCTCGTCGACCTCGCGCGTATCCCGGTCCACATCGACCAGATCGTCTTCACCGTGAACTCCTTCACCGGCCAGACGTTCCAGGAGGTGCAGAACGCGTTCTGCCGCCTGGTCGACGAGTCCAACGGCCAGGAGCTGGCCCGCTACACGCTCGCGGGCGGCGGCGCCTACACCGCCCAGATCATGGCCAAGGTGCACCGCTCGGGCCCCGGCTGGACGATGACGGCCCTCGGCACGCCGGCCAACGGCCGCACCTTCCAGGACCTGATGCCGGCGATCCTGCCGCACCTGTAGTCCGACCCCGCCGGGGCCCGACCGCGGGACGGGCCCCGGCGCACACCACACGACACATCAGCGACACAGGGGGAGAGGGCGATGACGGCCGAGCTGGTGCGGGGACAGAACCACCCGCTCTCCCAGGTCCGCCTCGAGATCCGGGTCTCGGCCGGCACACCGATCGTTGCCTCGGCCACGCTCGGCGACGCGGACGGCAGGGCACGCGGCGTCGAATGGGTGGCCCACCCGGGCGCGCCCACCCTGCCGGGGCTCGAGGTCTCCAAGCAGGCGGCAGCCGACCACCGACTCGCGGTGGATCTGGACGCCATGCCGGAGTCCGTGCACCGCGTCAGCGTGCTGCTCGCCCTGCCCACGGGCGCAGGCGGCCCGGTCCGCTTCGGCGCGGTGGCCGCCCCCTTCGTCGCCGTCACCGGCCTCGACGGCGCCGAGGTCGCCAGTTACACGATCACCGGCCTGGACGCCGAGTCGGCCGTCGTCGCCCTGGAGCTCTACCGCCGCCAGGGCGCCTGGAAGGTCCGCGCCGTGGGCCAGGGATACGCCGGCGGCCTCGCCGAACTCCTCACCGACCAGGGCCTGTCCGAGGCCCACCAGCTCGCGGGCACCATCAACGACGCCGTGGCCCACGGTCTGGCGCGCTCGGTTCCCGCGCCGCCGCAGCGCACCTCGGACGGCGACCGCACACGTCAGACCGCCGCACCGGCGCTCGGCCCCGACCAGGGCGGCCCCACACGGCAGGGCACCCCGGGACCGGCGGACCCGCAGCCCTCGTCCCCGTACGAACCGCAGGGCACCCAGCCGGGGTCCACCGAGCCGGTCGACCCCTCCGCGGTCACCCAGCCGGCCACGCCCACCGGTGGCCCGGTCAACTACAGCCACCCGGGCCGGCAGACCTCCGCCCCGCCACCGCCCCCGCCGACCGCGCCCCCGGCCCGGCCGGGGCAGCCCGCGCAGCCCGTCGCGGGCGACGCGACCGGCTGGTCCATGGACGAGCGGCTCTACAACCAGGTCTGGGGCATGTTCGAGGACCTGGCCCGCACCACGGCCGCGTACCGCAGCGCCGTCGACTTCGCCGAGTCGCGCATGGAGAAGGAGCTGGACCAGGTCCTCTCCGACCCGCGCAGCAGGATCGGCGGGCAGGGCGACGCCGCCCGCGAGGCGGCCCGCGCCAAGCACACGCAGCTGGTCGACCAGGCCAGGCATGCGCTCGACCGGGATCTCGCCCAGCTGCGCGCGGAGTCGGACGTCGTCGAACCCGCGCTCCCGCCCGCGTACGCACGCTGGGACAACCCCGTCTGGCACGGCTACCGGGTGCCGATGGAGATCCCCATGGCCCTGCGCCTGGGTGATCTCCGGCTGCCCGAGAGCGAGCTGCTGCGCATCCCGATGCTGGTCCGCCTGCCGCTGGAGCGCGGCCTGTGGATCGACAGCGGCCGCACCGCCTATCTCGACGACGAGGCCACGGACAGCCACGCGCTGCGGCACCTCGCGATGGAGACCGCGGTGGCGCTGGCGGCCCGACTGCTCGCGGTCTACCCGGCGGGCGAGTTCGCCGTGCACGTGATCGACGCGGCCGGCTCCGGGGCCCAGGCGCTCGTGCCGCTGGTGCAGACCGGCGTGCTCGCGGCGCCGCCGGCCCTGGGCGCGGCGGGCGTGGCGGACGTCCTGACGCGGCTCACCCAGCGGGTCGATCTGGTGCAGATGGCGGTGCGCGGCGGCGCGGCCGACTCGCTGCCGCCCGGCCTCGACACCGCCGAGCAGCTGCTGATCGTCAACGACTTCCCGCACGGTTTCGACGACCGCGCGGTGAACCAGCTGCGCTACCTCGCGGACGAGGGCCCGGCCGTCGGCGTCCATCTGATGCTGGTCGCGGACCGTGAGGAGGCCGCCGGTTACGGGCCTTTGCTCGACCCGCTGTGGCGTTCGCTGCTGCGACTCACTCCGGTGCCCGACGACCACCTGGCCGATCCGTGGGTCGGTCACGCCTGGACGTACGAGCCGCCGCTGGTGCCGTCCGGCAGCCAGGTGCTCCAGCAGGTGCTGACGCAGGTAGCGGCCGCCCGCACCAAGTACACGTAAAGGGCCCTGACCAGCTGATTTAGTTTTTTCTTTGCCAATCGCTTTACCTTTTCTTGGTGATTGGGGTACTGTTTTCCTCACGGAGGGGAGTACTCCCTGTCTGATGCGGCGCACCCGTCAGTACGGATCAGCCAGATCCCGGGGCGTCGGCCCAGGGCCCGCGCCTGGGTGGAAGAGACCTCCGGCAGCGACGACGCTGACATTTGCCGTTACGTACTGCCGGAGGCGCAGTGGATGTTTCCGTGACCCTGTGGGTCCTCACCATCGTGGGCCTGGCGGCCCTGATCGCGGTCGACTTCTTCATCGGCCGCAAGCCGCACGACGTGTCCGTCAAGGAAGCCGGAATCTGGACCGTCGTCTGGATCGCCCTCGCCGGGCTCTTCGGCCTCGGCCTGCTCGTCTTCGGCGGCGGCGAGGCGGGCGGCGAGTTCTTCGCCGGCTTCATCACCGAGAAGTCGCTGAGCGTCGACAACCTCTTCGTCTTCGTCCTGATCATGGCGAAGTTCGCGGTCCCCTCGCAGTACCAGCAGCGGGTCCTGCTCGTGGGCGTCCTCATAGCCCTGGTCCTGCGGGCGGTCTTCATCGCCGCGGGCGCCGCGATCCTCGCCAGCTTCTCGTGGGTCTTCTACCTCTTCGGCGCCTTCCTGATCTGGACCGCCTGGAAGCTCATCCAGGAGGCCCGGGCCGACGAGGAGGACGAGGAGTTCGAGGAGAACAAGCTGCTCAAGGCCGCCGAGCGCAGGTTCGGCGTGGCCGACCGCTACCACGGCACCAAGCTGTGGATCCAGGAGAACGGCAAGCGGGTCATGACCCCGATGCTGGTCGTGATGCTGGCGATCGGCACCACCGACGTGCTCTTCGCGCTCGACTCGATCCCCGCGATCTTCGGCCTGACCCAGGACCCGTACATCGTGTTCACGGCCAACGCCTTCGCGCTGATGGGCCTGCGGCAGCTGTACTTCCTCATCGGCGGCCTGCTGAGGAAGCTGGTCCACCTCAGCTACGGCCTGTCGATCATCCTGGGCTTCATCGGCGTGAAGCTGGTGCTGCACGCACTGCACGAGTCCGGGGTGCACGTACCGGAGATCTCCATACCGGTCTCCCTCGGCGTCATCTGCTCCGTCCTGATCGTCACCACGATCACCAGCCTGCGAGCGTCCCGGAAGCAGGCGGCGGACGAGGCGGCGCGGGCGGAGAGCGAAGGCGCTGCGAAGGACAGCATCCAGACCTGACCACGACCGGCGTAGGAACAACCACCACCGGGAGCCGTGCGCTCCGAATTGCCGAAGACGGCTCCCGGTGCTTCGTTGGGTGGACGGCGCTTCCGCTCCGGGAGTGCCCTGGCCGGGGGAGGCACCCGTGGACGCACCCATGAAGTTCGTGCAGATCGTGGACTTCGAGACCGACCGCATCGACGAGATGCGCGCCCTGTCCGAGGAGATGGACAAGAAGTTCGCCGGCCGCAGCGGCGGACCGACGCACCGCCTCGTGCTGCGTGACCGCAGCACGCCGGGCCGCTTTCTCGTCGTGATCGAGTTCGACTCCTACGAGGAGGCCATGCGGAACAGCAACGACCCCGAGACGACGAAGATGGCGGAGCGCATGGCCGCACTGTCCACGAGGCCGCCGTCCTTCACGGACTGCGACGTACTCGAGATGACCGAGATGAAGTGAGGTTCATGGGCTCCGCACATCAGCCGAGGTCCGGGCCGCGTGCGGCCGGGAGCCGGACCCGGACGACCGGAGTGCGGGGCCCAGGCGCCTCTGCGACGATCACTTCATGATCGCTCGGCTGAGATCGCTCACGACACGGTGGACGGTCGGCGTTCCGGTGCTGGCGATCGTCCTGCTCGCGTTCACCTGGGGCCGCGATCTGCCCGGCGCCGTCGTCGCCCTGGTCACGGTGGTCCTCGCGGGGGCCGTGCTGGCCGCCGTCCACCACGCCGAGGTGGTCGCCCACCGGGTCGGCGAGCCCTTCGGCTCCCTCGTGCTGGCCGTCGCCGTCACCGTGATCGAGGTCGCGCTGATCGTCACCCTCATGGCAGACGGCGGCGACAAGAGCTCGACGCTGGCCCGGGACACGGTCTTCGCCGCCGTCATGATCACGTGCAACGGCATCGTCGGCATCTGCCTGCTCGTCGCCTCCCTGCGCCACGGCACGGCGGTCTTCAACCCCGAGGGCACCGGTGCCGCCCTCGCGACCGTCGCCACCCTGGCCACGCTCAGCCTGGTGCTGCCGACGTTCACCACGAGCAAGCCGGGCCCGGAGTTCTCGGGCGTACAGCTCACCTTCGCCGCGCTCTCCTCCCTGATCCTCTACGGCCTGTTCGTCGCGACCCAGACCGTGCGGCACCGCGACTACTTCCTGCCGATCACCCGCCAGGGCGAGGTGATCACGGCCGACGACCATGCCGACGAGCCCTCCGCCCGCACCGCCTGGATCAGCCTCGGCCTGCTGCTCCTCGCACTGATCGGCGTGGTCGGACTGGCGAAGGGCGTGTCGCCCACGATCGAGTCCGGGGTGGAGGCGGCCGGGCTGCACCACGCCGTCGTCGGCGTGGTCATCGCCCTCCTGGTGCTGCTCCCGGAGACCATCGCCGCCCTGCGCTCCGCCCGCCGCGACCGGGTGCAGACCAGCCTGAACCTTGCCCTCGGCTCCGCCATGGCCAGCATCGGCCTGACCATCCCCGCGGTCGCCCTGGCCTCGATCTGGCTCTCCGGACCGCTCGTCCTCGGCCTCGGCTCCGTGCACATGGTGCTGCTCGCGCTCACCGTGGTGGTGGCCTCCCTGACCGTGGTGCCGGGCCGGGCCACGCCGCTCCAGGGCGGGGTCCATCTGGTGCTGTTCGCGGCCTATCTGGAGCTGGCGATCAATCCATGACCGGCTCCGGGACGGCGCCCGGCACCGGCCGCGTCTCGGGCAGCAGGGCGAAGCAGCCGAGGCTCAGCAGCGCGATCCCCGTCAGATACGCCCCCACGCCCCACGGCACCCGGCCCCCGTGCCCGGCGAGCGCCGTCGCCGCGATCGGCGTGAGCGCGCCCCCGAGCACCCCGCCGAGGTTGTAGCCGACGGCAGCACCGGTGCAGCGCACACGCGGCTCGTACAACTCGGGCAGGTAGGCCGCGATCACCCCGAACATCGTGATGAAGGCGATCAGCGCGCCCAGGAAGCCGGTGAACATCAGCAGCGGCTCACCGGTCGCGAGAAGGGCGACCGTCGGGAACATCCACAGCACGGCGGCGGTGCAGCCGGCCAGGCACGTCGTCCGCCGCCCGTAGCGGTCCCCGAGCAGCGCGGACACCGGGGTGAGTGCGCCCTTCACCACCACCGCGGCCATGATGCAGGTCAGCATGACCGTACGGCTCACCCCGAGCCGCTCGGTGCCGTAGGCGAGCGACCACGTGGTGACGGCGTAGAAGATCGCGTAGCCGATCGCGAGGGCGCCGGCCGTGAGCAGGACGAGTCGCCAGTGGTCGCGCAGGACCTCCGCGAGCGGTACGCGCGCGTGGTCGTCGATCTCCAGGAAGCTGGGGCTCTCGGCGAGCGAAGACCGAAGCCAGAGTCCGGCCGTCGCCAGCAGCCCGGCCGCCCAGAACGGCACGCGCCAGCCCCACGCGGCGAACTGCGCGTCGGACAGTGCGGCCGACAGGGCCAGCACCACGCCGTTGGCGAGGAGGAAGCCGAGGGCGGGTCCGACCTGCGGGAAGCTCGACCACAGGGCGCGCCGTTCGGCGGGCGCGTGCTCGGCGGTGAGGAGCACGGCCCCGCCCCACTCGCCGCCGAGCCCCAGCCCCTGGAGGAAACGCAGCACGAGCAGCAGCACGGGAGCGGCCACACCGATCGACGCGTACGAGGGCACGCAGCCGACGGCGACCGTGGAGGCGCCGGTCAGCAGCAGCGAGCCGACGAGGACCGGGCGGCGCCCGCGCCGGTCCCCGATGTGCCCGAACAGCACCGAGCCCAGCGGCCGCGCGAGGAAGCCCACGCCGAACGTCGCGAAGGCGGCGAGGGTCCCGGCCACCGGCGAGAACGCCGGGAAGAACAGCGGCCCCAGCACCAGGGCCGCGGCGGTGCCGTAGACGAAGAAGTCGTAGAACTCGATGGCCGTACCGGCGAGCGAGGCGGTCGCGAGCCGCAGCATGGAGGGGCCGGTCACGGTGCGTACGTCGTGCATGCTGCGTCAACTACCCGGCGTGATCGCCGGTTACGGGGGCGTACGGGGGTGATCGGGCTCGTCAGTAGGTGACGGTGATGCGCCGGGCGGGACCGTCGACGCGGACGAAGCCGCCGTAGGGGATGACGAGTTGCGGATCGGTGTGGCCGAGGTCGACGTCGAAGACGATCATGGTCTCCGGGGCGTACGCGCGCAGGGCCCGCAGGACGGCCTCGCGCTGGCCGGCCGCGTAACGGGCCGCTTCCTCGGGGCTGTTGGGGCGCTGGAAGGACCAGGTCCGCGCACGGCCCATGAGCAGCGCGGAGAAGCGCTGGAGCAGCCCGCGCTCGCCCATGTTGCGCAGGGTGCGGAAGACCTCGTCGGCGCTGGGCAGTTCCTCCGAGGTCTCCAGGAACAGCACGCCGCCGTCGTACTCGGCCAGGTCGTGCGCGATCTCCCGGTCGGCCATCAGCAGCCAGCCCAGGATCTCCAGGTTGCCGCCCCAGCTGCGGCCCTCGACCGCCCGGTCTGCGTTCACCCAGGTCCAGCCGTCGCCCGGCCGGGAGGGCGGTTCCGCGTCGAAGGTCGCGGGGTCCGCCCAGTCGCCGTTGACATCGTTCCATCGCTCGGCGGGCCGCAGTTCGTAAGGGCCCGGGGTGAACAGCGCGGCCCGCAGGGAGTCGGCGGTCTGCGGGTGCATGGCGCCGGGGCGGCCGAGCTCGCACATCACCGTCGCGCCGTGGTAGCCGACGATCCCGGCGTTGCGCAGGTACAGCAGCAGGTTGGTGTTGTCGCTCATGCCGAAGAACGGCTTCGGGTGCGACCGGATCAACTCCCGGTCCAGCAGCGGCAGCACGGTGATCTGGTCGTCGCCGCCGATCGACGCGATCACGGCCTTCACGTCCGGGTCGGCGAACGCGGCGTGGATGTCGTCGGCCCGCTCCCGCGGCGTGGAGCCCATCCTGCGGGTCGCCGGATACTCCACCGGTTCGAGCCCGTACTCCTTGCGCAGCCGCTCCAGCCCGAGTTCGTACGGGCGCGGGAGGAGCCCCGGCAGACCCGCGGAGGGCGAGATCACGGCGACACGGTCGCCGGGCGACGGCTTGGGAGGGTACGAGATCGTCGTCATGCCCGGAGGGTACGGGCCACGGCGCGGCGGGTGCACCGTGATAAACCGGGTCCGGACAGCGGTCCCGACGGATCGCCGCAACCCACCGGACCGGAGGAACGAACCGTGCCCCGCACCCTGGCCAACGCCCCGATCATGATTCTCAACGGGCCCAACCTGAACCTGCTCGGCCAGCGCCAGCCGGAGATCTACGGCAAGGACACCCTCGCCGACATCGAGGCGCTGTGCGCCAAGGCGGCGGCCGCGCACGGTGGCACGGTGGACTTCCGGCAGTCCAACCACGAGGGGCAGCTGGTCGACTGGATCCACGAGGCGCGGCTGAACCACTGCGGGATCGTGATCAACCCGGGCGCCTACTCCCACACCTCGGTCGCCATCCTGGACGCGCTCAACACCTGTGACGGCATGCCGGTGTTGGAGGTGCACATCTCCAACATCCACCAGCGCGAGTCCTTCCGGCACCACTCGTACGTC
This sequence comes from Streptomyces sp. NPDC057616, assembly GCF_042800575.1. Classification (NCBI taxonomy): domain Bacteria; kingdom Bacillati; phylum Actinomycetota; class Actinomycetes; order Kitasatosporales; family Streptomycetaceae; genus Streptomyces; species Streptomyces sp. NPDC057616. Next base: position 142,490 of record NZ_JBHVGU010000014.1, on the reverse strand, counting down.
TCGCTGCGTGCGGACGGCGTGATCGCCGGGTGCGGGGTGCAGGGGTACGTGTTCGGCGTGGAGCGCGTCGCCGCTCTCGCGGGGGCGGCACAGGCGGACGCGTAAGTCCCGCCGTCCTGGCCGGCGTCCCTTACGGCCGGCCTGCGCTGCTGTCCCGCTCGGGACACGCCGGGGCCGCCGGTCGAGGGCGGGGATTGAAAGACCGGCGGCCCATGCCGCGCAGGAGCCGTCATCCTGTGCGGGGCTGCTTCCAGTGGACTGCTCCACCCGGCGCGCCGGGAGCGCGCACATGGCTCCGGCGCGTGTGAACGCTTCACACGGGGCGCGTGCGCCGTGCCCGCACGCCCCCACTGCTGGGCTTCACCGCCCGCGACCGGCGCTCAGCACCGGGCCTCACCGCCCGTGACCGACGGGAGTCCCCCCGGCGTTCACCACCCGCGCGCGTGCCACTCCGGCAGATGCGGACGCTCCGCGCCCAGCGACGTGTCGTTGCCGTGGCCCGGGTAGACCCAGGTCTCGTCGGGCAGCGTGCCGAAGATCTTCGTCTCCACGTCGTGGATGAGACTGGCGAACGCCTTCGGATCCTTACGGGTGTTGCCGACCCCGCCCGGGAAGAGGCAGTCCCCGGTGAACACATGGGGATGGCCGTGCGGGTCGTCGTAGACGAGGGCGATCGAGCCCGGCGTGTGCCCGACCAGATGGCGCGCGGTCAGCTCCACGCGCCCCACCCGGATGGTGTCGCCGTCGTCGACGAGGACGTCGGTCGGCACCGGGATGCCGGTGGCGTCCTCCCGGCCGGCGAAGGTGCGGGCGCCGGTGGCCCGGACGACCTCGGCGAGCGCCTGCCAGTGATCGCCGTGCTGGTGCGTGGTGACGACGGAGGCGATGCCGTCGGCGCCGATCATGCCGAGCAGCGTGTCCGCGTCGTTCGCCGCGTCGATCAGCAACTGCTCGTCGGTGGCCCGGCAGCGCAGCAGATAGGCGTTGTTGTCCATCGGGCCGACCGCGATCTTGGTGATCATCAGGTCCTTGAGCTCGTGCACGTCCGCCGGGCCGCCGACCGTCACCTGTCCGCTGTACGTCATGGCCGCCAGCCTATAGCCGGGGAGTGCGCCCGTGTCCCCGGCCACAGGCCATGCGCTCACAACGGGGGAAGCGCCGGGAGCGTGCCGTCGCGCACGGTGAGCCCGGAGCCGTCGCGGCGCCCCGCGAGCCAGCCGAGCAGCTCGGGCGCCGGACCCGTCACGGTGACCTCCGGCTCCGTCGCCTCGCGGCCCGTGCGCCACGCGCGCGTGCCGTCCGTCAGGCGTGTGGGAGGCACATCGGGGTGACCCGTGAAGCGCTGCGCCAGGAAGTCGATCTCCCGCTCGGTGAACTCCGCCGGCAGGTCCTCCAGCTCGTACCCGATGCCGAGGTCCACGTGGTGCAGCTCCACCTCGCCCCAGCGCCGGAACGGCACCCTGGCCGCCGAGTCGGTGACGCCGTTGCGCAGCTCCACCGTGCGCGACCAGTCCGCGGGCGCGGCCCCGGTCTTGTGGAAGCGCGCGTCGCTCTCGCGCACGTCCGTGAGCTGCACGTCCAGCGGGCGCGGGGCGTCGCGCTCGATCTCGGCGTCCCGCGCCTGTCCGGAGACGTACATGGGGCGGCCCTCGAGGACGTTCACCAGAGCGTCGGCGTTGCGGGCGAGGTGGGCGAGGACATGGCCGCGGGTCCAGCCCGGCAGCCGTGACGGCTGGGCCACGGCCGCGTTGTCCAGTGCGGCGGCTGCGGTGAGCAGCCGGTCGGTCGCGTCACGTACAGAGGCCAGGTCATGACCGTGATCAATCATGGTCATGACCCTAGCCCCGCCACACCTTTGGGTGAAGGTGGTGAAGCAGTGCCGTAAATCGAATGCGCGTGCTATATGGTCGGCGGTGGCGTCGGGCATGCTGGAGAGCTGCGGATTGTTATCCATCGCGGAATCCGACCGGCGTTGTCAGTGGCTCCCCCTAGTCTGAAGAAGCACGGGGCCCTGCCCCTGTCACTTCTCTCAAGAAAGGTGCGGACCGGCTGTGGCCGACCGTCTCATCGTCCGTGGCGCGCGTGAGCACAACCTGAAGAATGTGTCGCTCGACCTGCCTCGTGACTCGCTCATCGTCTTCACGGGCCTGTCCGGGTCGGGCAAGTCCTCCCTGGCCTTCGACACGATCTTCGCCGAGGGCCAGCGGCGCTACGTGGAGTCGCTCTCCTCGTACGCCCGCCAGTTCCTCGGCCAGATGGACAAGCCGGACGTCGACTTCATCGAAGGTCTGTCGCCGGCCGTCTCCATCGACCAGAAGTCGACCTCGCGCAACCCGCGCTCGACGGTCGGCACCATCACCGAGGTCTACGACTACCTGCGCCTGCTCTTCGCGCGCATCGGCAAGCCGCACTGCCCCCAGTGCGGCCGCCCGATCTCGCGCCAGTCGCCGCAGGCCATCGTCGACCGGGTCCTGGAGCTGCCGGAGGGGAGCCGCTTCCAGGTGCTCTCGCCGCTGGTGCGCGAGCGCAAGGGGGAGTTCGTCGACCTCTTCTCCGACCTGCAGACCAAGGGTTACTCCCGCGCGCGGGTGGACGGCGAGACGATCCAGCTTTCCAGCCCGCCCACGCTGAAGAAGCAGGAGAAGCACACCATCGAGGTGGTCGTCGACCGCCTCACGGTGAAGGACTCCGCCAAGCGCCGCCTCACCGACTCCGTGGAGACCGCGCTCGGCCTGTCCGGCGGCATGGTCGTGCTCGACTTCGTCGACCTCCCCGAGGACGACCCCGAGCGCGAGCGCATGTACTCGGAGCACCTGTACTGCCCGTACGACGACCTGTCCTTCGAGGAGCTGGAGCCGCGCTCCTTCTCCTTCAACTCGCCCTTCGGCGCCTGCCCCGACTGCACCGGCATCGGCACGCGCATGGAGGTCGACCCGGAGCTGATCGTCCCGGACGAGGACAAGTCCCTCGACGAGGGCGCCATCCACCCCTGGTCGCACGGGCACACCAAGGACTACTTCGGCCGCCTCGTCGGCGCCCTCGCGGACGCGCTGGGCTTCAGGACGGACATCCCCTTCGCGGGCCTGCCCCAGCGGGCGAAGAAGGCCCTGCTGTACGGCCACAAGACGCAGATCGAGGTCCGCTACCGCAACCGGTACGGGCGCGAGCGCGTCTACACGACGCCCTTCGAGGGCGCCGTCCCGTTCGTGAAGCGCCGGCACAGCGAGGCCGAGAGCGACGCCAGCCGCGAGCGCTTCGAGGGCTACATGCGCGAGGTGCCCTGCCCCACCTGTGAGGGCACGCGCCTGAAGCCGATCGTCCTCGCGGTCACGATCATGGAGAAGTCGATCGCCGAGGTCTCCGCGATGTCCATCAGCGACTGCGCGGACTTCCTGGGCGAGCTGAAGCTGAGCGCCCGCGACAAGAAGATCGCCGAGCGCGTGCTCAAGGAGGTCAACGAGCGGCTGCGGTTCCTGGTCGACGTCGGCCTGGACTACCTCTCGCTCAACCGCGCCGCGGGCACCCTCTCCGGCGGCGAGGCGCAGCGCATCCGCCTGGCCACCCAGATCGGCTCCGGCCTCGTCGGCGTGCTCTACGTCCTCGACGAGCCGTCCATCGGCCTGCACCAGCGCGACAACCACCGGCTGATCGAGACGCTGGTCCGGCTGCGCGACATGGGCAACACGCTCATCGTGGTCGAGCACGACGAGGACACCATCAAGGTCGCCGACTGGGTCGTCGACATCGGCCCCGGCGCCGGTGAGCACGGCGGCAAGGTCGTGCACAGCGGCTCCCTGAAGGAGCTGCTCGCCAACAGCGAGTCGCAGACGGGCCAGTACCTGGCCGGCAAGAAGGCCATCCCGCTGCCCGACATCCGGCGCCCGCACGACCCGTCCCGGCTGCTCACGGTGCACGGCGCCCGCGAGAACAACCTCCAGGACATCGACGTCTCCTTCCCGCTGGGCGTGTTCACGGCGGTCACGGGCGTGTCGGGGTCGGGCAAGTCGACGCTGGTCAACGACATCCTCTACACCCACCTGGCGCGCGAGCTGAACGGCGCCCGCAGCGTCCCCGGGCGGCACACGCGCGTGGACGGCGACGACCTCGTCGACAAGGTCGTGCACGTCGACCAGTCGCCGATCGGCCGCACCCCGCGCTCCAACCCGGCGACGTACACCGGTGTCTTCGACCACATCCGCAAGCTGTTCGCGGAGACGACGGAGGCGAAGGTCCGCGGCTACCTGCCCGGCCGCTTCTCCTTCAACGTCAAGGGCGGCCGCTGCGAGAACTGCGCGGGCGACGGCACGATCAAGATCGAGATGAACTTCCTCCCGGACGTCTACGTCCCGTGCGAGGTCTGCCACGGCGCCCGGTACAACCGGGAGACCCTGGAGGTCCACTACAAGGGCAAGTCCATCTCCGAGGTCCTGAACATGCCGATCGAGGAGGCGATGGACTTCTTCGAGGCCGTCCCGGCGATCAACCGCCATCTCAAGACGCTCAACGACGTCGGCCTCGGCTACGTCCGGCTCGGCCAGGCCGCGACCACCCTGTCCGGTGGTGAGGCCCAGCGCGTGAAGCTCGCCAGCGAGCTGCAGAAGCGCTCCACCGGACGCACGGTCTACGTCTTGGACGAGCCGACCACCGGTCTGCACTTCGAGGACATCAGCAAGCTGCTGAAGGTGCTGTCCGGCCTGGTCGACAAGGGCAACACGGTCATCGTCATCGAGCACAACCTCGACGTGATCAAGACCGCCGACTGGGTCGTCGACATGGGACCCGAGGGCGGCGCGGGCGGCGGACTCGTCGTCGCCGAGGGCACGCCGGAGGAGGTCGCCGGGGTCCCGGCGAGCCACACCGGCAAGTTCCTGCGGGAGATCCTCGGCGCCGACCGCATCAGCGACGGAACCTCGGTGAAGGCCCCGCGCAAGGCGGCGGCCAAGAAGACCGTCGCGGCCAAGTCGGCGGCGAAGAAGACGGCGACGGCCAGGACCGCCGGCACCGCCGCCGCCAAGAAGGCGGCCGGGACCACGAAGAAGGCGGCTCCCGCGAAGAAGACGACGCGGGCACGCAAGGCCTGACACCTTCGGCAACGGGCGGCGCCCCGCGGGACAACTCCCCGCGGGGCGCCGCCCGTTGCGGCACCCGGACCCGTGAAGCAGGCGAACCGCCCCTACACCGAACCGACTTCGTCGGCGTACGGCGGCTCCGCGCCCGCCCGCGAGCAGGTGATCGCGGCCGCCCGGGCCGCGAACCGCAGCAGCCGCGTCCAGCCGTCGGCGCCCAGCGCGGCGAGCGCGTCCGCGGACAGCGCGTCCCGGTCGGACAGGCCGTGCAGCAGGGCCGCGTTCACGGTGTCACCCGCGCCGATGGTGTCGACGACGTCGACCTTCTCACCCGGCACGGAGTACTCGGCGCCGTCCCGGGTGAACACGGAGAGCCCGTCGCCGCCGTGCGTCATCACGACCGCCGCGGGCCCCGCCGCCAGCCACTCGCGCGGGGAACCACCCAGCCAGAGGGCGTCCTCCTCGGAGAGCTTGAGCAGCGTCACCGAGGGCAGCCAGCTCCTGAACCGGGCCCGGTAGGCGTCCGCGTCGGGGATCAGGACCGCCCGGATGTTGGGGTCGAGCGCGGTGAGGACGCCCTGGGCCGCGGCCTTGCGCATCAGCGTCTCGTAGGCCGTCGCACCCGGCTCCAGGACCAGCGAGCAGGTCCCGAAGGACACGGCGCGGGTCTCGGCCGGGAGCGCGGCCGGAGCCGAGAACAGCCGGTCGGCGGTGCCCTCGACGTAGAAGGAGTACGAGGCCGAGCCGTTCCCGTCGATCGTGGCCACCGCGAGCGTGGTCGGCTCGGCACCGCGCTGCACGCCCGAGACGTCGACGCCCGCCGTGCGCAGCCCGTCGAGCAGCGCCTCGCCGAAGGCGTCGTGCGACGTGCGGGAGCAGAAGGCGGTGGGGGAGCCGAGGCGGCCGAGGGCGACGGCCGTGTTGTACGGGCCGCCGCCGAGCGCCGGCGTCAGACCCGCGAGGGCACCCGTGCCCTGCGGTACCAGGTCGATGAGGGCCTCACCGGCGACGACGATCACGGAGCGGTTCCTTTCTCGGACTGCGGGAGCGGTTCGGGGCACCCGCACGAGGTGCGATGGACGAAGGTGCAGGGCAGCCGCAGGGTGCGGGCGGGGCGGCCGGGCGAGGCGAGGCGCTCCAGGAGGACCCGCACCGCCTCGGCGCCGATCTCCCTGCTGGGCTGGGCGACGGCGGTGAGCCGGGGCGAGAACAGGTCCGCCCAGGCGAAGTCGTCGAAGCAGCACAGGGCCAGGTCGCCGGGTACGGACAGGCCGCGGTCCCGCAGGGCACGAAGGGCGCCGATGGTCATCGCGTTGTTGGCGGTGACCAGCGCGGTGGGCGGGGCGGGGAGGGAGAGGAGCTCCGCGGTGGCGCGTTCGGCCCCGGCGGACTCGGAGTCGCCGTGCGCCACCAGGCGCTCCTCGTACGGGAGTCCGGAGCCGGCCAGGCCCAGGCGATAACCGGCGATGCGTTCCCGGGTGGTGCTGAGCCCGGGCAGTCCGGCGACCAGCCCGATCCGGCGGTGGCCCAGCTCGGCGAGGTGCGTGACGAGGCGGGCGGTCGGTTCGGCGCTCTCGGCGCAGACCTGGTCGTGGCGCGGTGCGTCGGCGGGTGCGCCGTCCGCCGGTGCTTCGCCGTCCGCGGTGTCGACGAGCCGGTCGAGGAAGACGGCGGGGACCTGGTGCCGGCCGAGATAGGCGACGAGCTGGCGGGGGTCCGCGGACGGCGCGACGATCATGCCGTCGACCCGGCGCTCGTGCAGCAGCTGCACCACCTTGCGCTCGTGCACCGGGTCGTCGTGCGGATCGGCGATGAGCAGGCCGTACCCCTGTTCCAGGGCGGCCGCCTCGACGCCCTGGAGGATCTCCGTGAAGTACGGGTTGCTGATCGCCGAGACCGCGAGCCCGATGGACCGGGTGCGCGAGGTCACCAGGGAGCGGGCAAGGGTGTTCGGGGTGTAGCCGAGGAGGTCGATCGCGTCGAGGACCGCCTGGCGGGTGTGGGGGAGGACGGGCCGGGTGTCGTTGAGGACGTGCGAGACGGTCGCCACGGAGACCCCGGCGCTCCGTGCGACGTCGGCCATCGTGGCCATCGCGATCCCCTTCCCGAGGCGTGCCCCTCACCGAGCACGCGGCCGGCCTTCCGGCGGACCGTATCCCATTCCGCGCCTGGCGTAAACGCTTGCGCAAACGTTTACGTCCAGCGCGAGGAACTGCTCCGACTACCTCGCCCAGGTCGTGCCGAGGAGGGCCCCGGACCGTCAGGACCGGAGTCTCACTCCCAGTCCCACCCGATCCCCACGATCCCCGTCCGCACCCGGGGCTCGACGAGGTGGACCGAGTGGTGGGGGTCGCTCAGGCGCAGTTCCTGGCGGCCGCTGCGCGGGGCCGCCGGGGAGTGCTGGGCGAAACGGTGGCACCGGGACGGCAGGGCTCTCGCGTCGAAGCGCACCTGGAGCGCGTACTGCCCGCCGGCCGGCCCGAAGCCGCGGACGTACTCGCGGGACACCCCGGCGGTGCCGTCCTCGATGCCGTAGCGGAAGAGGAAGGTGTCGCCGGCCCGCAGCCGGGTGTCGAAGAGGAGCTCGGCCACGAGCACGCCGGTGTCCTGGTGCACGCGCACGCGTCCCGTGCGGCAGTTCTCCAGCGCGTGCACGCCCATGCGCTCCGGCGCGCATCCCGGGTCGCCGTGGTGGACGGCCAGGAAGCGGTCGACGCCGTCCTTGTGGGCGCGGACGATGTGGTGCGACTCGCGCGCCGCCAGCTCACGTCCGGGCCCGATCCGCACCAGCTCGTGGTGGCCCAGGGTGTGCAGCCCGCCGTCGGGCGGCGAGCCCAGCTCGGCCAGCATCCGCTGCAGGACGCCCGACGCCTCCACCAGGGAGCGGTAGGAGCGGCCCGCGGGCCGGCGCCCGGACGTGCCCTCGTCGGGTTCGGCGAGGAGCCGTATCAGCGACTCCTCCGGCAGCTGGAGTATCTCCTCCAGCGCGCGCACGGCCCGCAGGGACTCGGGGCGCTGCGGGCGCCGGGCACCCTGCTGCCAGTAACTCAGGCTGGTGACACCGACCTTGACCCCGTGGCGCGACAGATGGTGCTGCACCCGCTGCAGCGGCAGTCCGCGGGCGGCGATCGCGGCACGCAGCGCCACGTGGAAGGGGCCGCCCCGCAGGGCCGAGTCCAGTTCCGCGGTGGCGACGGCGGCGACGTCCGCGTGCTGTGTGGCGTGCGGCATGCAGGGGCCTTTCTGTGAATGCTCACTACGGCTGGTCGGGCCGGGTTTCGCGCTCGTCCTCGGGGCCACCCCGTCGGCGCCGGGGCGTCTTCACATCCGTACGCCGTCCTTCACGGCCCCGAGTTCCCACGCATTGAAGCGTGTTGACCTAGTCCCGACAACACCTGAAACCCAACAGCGACGTGCTCCTGGCCGAGACGCGATCGGCGGCCCGGCGCGGGCGCGCCGGGCGGGCCCGGCCGCCGTCGCGCCGGGCGTCGTCCACAGGCCCGCCGAGTGTCGGCCCCCGCCAGTAGGGTGTGAGACATGGCAGATCCCTCCAGCTACCGCCCCCGGCCGGGTGAGATCCCGGACACCCCAGGGGTGTACAGATTCCGTGACGAGCACCGCAGGGTGATCTACGTCGGAAAGGCAAAAAGCCTGCGCCAGCGCCTGGCGAACTACTTCCAGGACCTGACGAACCTCCACCCCCGCACGCGCACCATGGTCACCACGGCCGCGTCCGTGGAGTGGACCGTGGTGTCCACGGAGGTCGAGGCCCTCCAGCTGGAGTACTCCTGGATCAAGGAGTTCGACCCCCGGTTCAACGTCAAGTACCGCGACGACAAGAGCTATCCGTACCTCGCGGTGACGATGAACGAGGAATTCCCGCGCGTACAGGTGATGCGCGGCCACAAGCGCAAGGGCGTGCGCTACTTCGGGCCGTACGGCCACGCCTGGGCCATCCGCGACACCGTGGACCTCCTGCTGCGCGTCTTCCCGGTGCGCACCTGCTCGGCCGGCGTCTTCAAGAACGCCACCCGCACCGGCCGCCCCTGCCTGCTCGGCTACATCGGCAAGTGCTCCGCGCCCTGCGTCGCCCGCGTGACGGAGGAGGAGCACCGCGAACTGGCCGAGGAGTTCTGCGACTTCATGGCCGGCCGCACGGGCACGTACATCCGCCGCCTGGAGAAGCAGATGGCCGAGGCGGCCGAGGAGATGGAGTACGAGCGGGCGGCCCGGCTGCGCGACGACGTCGAGGCCCTGAAGAAGGCCATGGAGAAGAGCGCGGTCGTGCTCGCCGACGCGACCGACGCCGACCTGATCGCGGTCGCGGAGGACGAGCTGGAGGCGGCCGTCCAGATCTTCCACGTCCGCGGCGGCCGCGTGCGCGGCCAGCGCGGCTGGGTCACCGACAAGGTCGAGGACGTCACCACCGGAGCCCTCGTCGAGCACGCCCTGCAGCAGCTCTACGGCGAGGAGAAGGGGGACTCCGTCCCCAAGGAGGTCCTCGTCCCCGCCCTGCCCGAGCCGGCCGAACCCGTCCAGGAGTGGCTCGCCGAGCGCCGCGGTGCCAACGTCTCGCTGCGCATCCCGCAGCGCGGCGACAAGAAGGCCCTGATGGAGACGGTGGAGCGCAACGCCCAGCAGGCGCTCGTGCTGCACAAGACCAAGCGCGCCTCGGACCTGACCACGCGCTCGCGCGCCCTGGAGGAGATCGCCGAGGCCCTCGATCTGGACAGCGCCCCCCTGAGGATCGAGTGCTACGACATCTCGCACCTCCAGGGCGACGACGTCGTGGCCTCCATGGTCGTCTTCGAGGACGGCCTGCAGCGCAAGAGCGAGTACCGCCGCTTCCAGATCAAGGGCTTCGAGGGCCAGGACGACGTCCGCTCCATGCACGAGGTGATCAACCGCCGCTTCCGGCGCTACCTCGCGGAGAAGGAGAAGACGGGGGAGTGGGCGGACGGCGAGGACGCGCTCACCGACGAGGACGGCCGCCCCAGGAAGTTCGCCTACCCGCCGCAGCTCGTCGTGGTCGACGGCGGCCGGCCGCAGGTCGCGGCGGCGAAGAAGGCCCTGGACGAGCTCGGCATCGACGACGTCGCCGTGTGCGGCCTCGCCAAGCGCCTGGAGGAGGTGTGGCTGCCGGACGACGAGGACCCGGTGGTCCTGCCCCGCACCAGCGAGGGCCTCTACCTGCTCCAGCGTGTGCGGGACGAGGCGCACCGCTTCGCGATCACCTACCAGCGCACCAAGCGGGCCAAGCGCTTCCGGTCGAGCCCCCTGGACGACGTGCCCGGCCTCGGGGACACCCGTAAGCAGGCACTTCTCAAGCATTTCGGCTCGCTCAAGAAACTGCGATCCGCCACCATCGACCAGATCTGCGAGGTGCCCGGCATAGGCCGCAAGACGGCCGAGACGATCGCCGTGGCCCTGGCCCAGGCGGCACCGGCCGCACCCGCCGTGAACACGGCGACTGGAGAGATCATGGAGGAGGAACCCGGCACCATGGGTTCCGGTGGGGAGCCCGTGACGACGGGCGCCCCGGACGAACGACGGGGGCAGGAGACATGAATGTGAACAAGCACCACGAGCAACAGGACCAGGGCGGAGACGAAGCACAGGTGAGTACGGGCGCGACGACTGAGCCGGCCGGGATGCCGGACTCGGCCATCCCCGAACTGGTGATCATCTCCGGCATGTCCGGAGCGGGCAGGTCGACGGCCGCCAAGTGTCTGGAGGACCTCGGCTGGTTCGTCGTGGACAACCTGCCGCCCGCCCTGATCCCCACCATGGTCGAGCTGGGCGCCCGCTCGCAGGGGAACGTGGCGCGGATCGCGGTGGTGGTCGACGTCCGCGGCCGCCGCTTCTTCGACAACCTCCGCGAGTCCCTCGCCGACCTGGACCAGCGGGGCGTGACCCGGCGGATCGTCTTCCTGGAGTCCTCCGACGACGCGCTGGTGCGCCGCTTCGAGTCGGTGCGCCGCCCGCACCCGCTGCAGGGCGACGGCCGCATCGTCGACGGCATCGCCGCCGAGCGCGAGCTGCTGCGCGAGCTGCGCGGCGACGCCGACCTGGTGATCGACACCTCCAGCCTGAACGTGCACGAGCTGCGCGCCAAGATGGACGCCCAGTTCGCCGGAGAGGAGGAGCCCGAGCTGCGGGCGACCGTCATGTCCTTCGGCTTCAAGTACGGCCTGCCGGTCGACGCCGACCTGGTCGCGGACATGCGCTTCCTGCCCAACCCGCACTGGGTCCCGGAGCTGCGCCCCTTCACCGGGCTCAACGAGGAGGTGTCGGCCTACGTCTTCAACCAGCCCGGCGCCAAGGAGTTCCTCGACCGCTACGCCGAGCTGCTCCGGCTGATCGCGGCGGGTTACCGCCGCGAGGGCAAGCGGTACGTGACCGTCGCCATCGGCTGTACGGGCGGCAAGCACCGCTCGGTGGCCATGTCGGAGAAGCTCGCCGCGCGCCTCGCGGCCGAGGGTGTGGAGACGGTGGTCGTACACCGGGACATGGGACGCGAATGACGGAACGTTCTCTGCGGCCGAGCCGGCTCAGCCGGCTGCGCCGCACGGTGCCCGAGTCGCGCACCGGCCGGCCGGTCGAGGCCCGGGGTGCCCGGCCGCGCCGCCGGGGCACCCAGCCCAAGGTCGTCGCCCTCGGCGGCGGCATGGGCCTGTCCGCCTCGCTCGCCGCCCTGCGCCGGATCACCGGCGACCTCACCGCCGTCGTCACCGTGGCCGACGACGGCGGCTCCAGCGGGCGCCTGCGCGACGAGCTGGGCGTGCTGCCGCCCGGCGACCTGCGCAAGGCCCTGGCGGCGCTGTGCGGCGACGACGACTGGGGCCAGACCTGGGCCCGGGTCATCCAGCACCGCTTCCAGTCCAAGGGCGACCTGCACGAGCACGCGGTCGGCAACCTCCTGATCGTCGCCCTCTGGGAGCAGCTCGGCGATCACGTCCAGGCACTCGACCTGGTCGGCAAGCTGCTGGGCGCGCACGGGCGCGTGCTGCCCATGTCCGCCGTGCCCCTGGAGCTCCAGGCCCTGGTCAAGGGGCACGATCCGGACCGGCCCGAGGACGTCGACCTGGTGCGCGGCCAGGCGACCGTGGCGCTGACGCCCGGCGAGGTGCAGTCCGTGCACCTCGTGCCGCACGACCCGCCCGCGGTCCCGGAGGCCGTCGAGGCGGTCCTGGACGCCGACTGGGTGGTCCTCGGCCCGGGGTCCTGGTTCTCCTCCGTCATCCCCCATCTGCTCGTGCCGGATCTCCTGGACGCGCTGATCGAGACGAAGGCGCGCCGGGTGCTCCCGCTGAACCTCGCCCCGCAGCCCGGAGAAACCGAAGGCTTCTCACCGCAGCGTCATTTGGAGGTTTTGGGACGACACGCCCCTAAACTCGCCCTGGACGTGGTGCTGGCCGACGAGGCCGCCGTTCCCGACCGCGAGGTGCTCACCGAGGCCGCCAAGCGGCTCGGGGCCGCGGTCGAGCTGGCGCCGGTGGCCCGGAGGGACGGAACTCCGCGGCACGATCCGGAGCTGCTGGCTGCCGCGTACGACCGTATTTTTCGGATGCATGGAAGGATCGGCCCATGGCGATGACGGCAGCGGTGAAGGACGAGATCTCCCGGCTCCCCGTCACCCGGACCTGCTGCAGAAAGGCGGAGGTCTCCGCCATTCTGCGGTTCGCCGGCGGCCTCCACCTGGTCAGCGGGCGCATCGTGATCGAGGCGGAGCTGGACACCGCGATGGCGGCGCGGCGCCTGAAGCGGGACATCCTGGAGATCTTCGGCCACAGTTCGGAGCTGATCGTGATGGCGCCGGGCGGACTGCGGCGCGGTTCGCGCTACGTGGTCCGGGTCGTCGCCGGCGGCGACCAGCTCGCCCGGCAGACCGGCCTGGTGGACGGCCGGGGCCGCCCGATCCGCGGTCTGCCCCCGCAGGTGGTCTCGGGGGCCACCTGCGACGCGGAGGCCGCCTGGCGCGGTGCCTTCCTGGCCCACGGCTCGCTCACCGAGCCGGGCCGCTCCTCCTCCCTGGAGGTGACCTGCCCGGGCCCCGAGGCCGCTCTCGCGCTGGTCGGCGCCGCCCGCCGGCTGTCGATCGCGGCGAAGGCGCGCGAGGTGCGCGGCGTGGACCGCGTGGTCGTCCGTGACGGCGACGCGATCGGCGCCCTGCTCACCCGCCTCGGCGCGCACGAGTCGGTGCTGGCCTGGGAGGAGCGCCGGATGCGCCGCGAGGTGCGGGCGACGGCGAACCGTCTCGCCAACTTCGACGACGCCAACCTCCGCCGCTCGGCGCGGGCGGCCGTCGCCGCGGGCGCCCGGGTCCAGCGTGCCCTGGAGATCCTCGGCGAGGAGGTCCCCGAGCATCTCGCGGCCGCCGGCCGGCTGCGCATGGACCACAAGCAGGCCTCGCTGGAGGAGCTGGGCGCGCTGGCCGACCCGCCGCTGACGAAGGACGCGGTCGCCGGCCGTATCCGCCGGCTGCTGGCGATGGCCGACAAGCGCGCCTCCGACCTGGGCATTCCGGGCACGGAGTCCAGCATCACCGAGGAGATGGCCGACAACCTCGTCGGCTGATCCGGCCGACGGTCGATCAACACGCAGGTGGCGGCGCCCAAGCTGGGGGGGGGAAACGAGGTTTTCTTTTCCTTGAGTGGTTTTTGTTTGGTCCTTGAGCTTTCCGGAAAGAAGCAAAAAACAACGAGGAAGAGAAAAAAAACCTTTGTAGGTGGACCGGAAAAAGGGCAAACAAACAGGGGGTCCCCACCATCGGGTTGGGCGGCGCCACCTGCGTTTTCCTGTCCTTGAGGCGCTCTTGACTCGATCATGAACTGTCATGAGCCTGGCAACAGTTCGCTGCTGTGGTGATCAACTGCTAGGGGGGTTCATGAGACACAGAGCGAGATCGATCCTCGCTGTCGGCGCGCTCCTGATCGGCGGAGCGAGCCTCGCACCCATCGCCCAGGCGCAGAACGGGAGTTCGCCGGGTTCCGATCCCGGCGAGGTCCAGGTCTACCGCGCCGACGTCACCGCGAAGCAGGTACCCCTGCTCCTCGCGGCAGGACAGGACAGCCACGAACTGGGGGAGCAGGTACCCGAGAAGGGCACCGCCCCGGTCGAGGTCTACCTCACCCGTCAGCAGGCCCGGAAGCTGGAGAAGCAGGGCGTCGACCTCACCGAGCACACGCTGTCGGCCAAGGCCGAGGCGCGGGTCGAGGGGGCGGCCCAGGGGGTGTTCCGGCCGTACAGCGGAAGCGGTGGCCTGAAGGAGGAGATCGTCCGGACCGGGCAGCAGAACCCCGGCCTCACGAAGGTCGTCTCCATCGGCAAGACCGTGAGCGGTCAGGACATCCTCGCGCTCAAGCTGACCAAGGACGCGAAGAAGGCCAAGGACGGCTCCAGGCCCTCCGTCCTCTACATGTCCAACCAGCACGCGCGCGAGTGGATCACGCCGGAGATGACCCGGCGGCTGATGCACTACTACCTCGATCACTACAAGACGGACAAGCGCGTCAGGAAGATCGTCGACTCCACCGAGCTGTGGTTCGTGATCTCCGCCAACCCCGACGGCTACGACTACACGTTCAAGAGCTCCGACACCCGCCTGTGGCGCAAGAACCTGCGGGACGTCAACGGCGACGGCGTCATCTCCACCGGCGACGGCGTCGACCTCAACCGCAACTTCGCCTACAAGTGGGGCTACGACGACGAGGGTTCCTCCCCCAACCCCACCAGCGAGACCTACCGCGGCGCGAGCCCCGGCTCCGAACCCGAGACCAAGGCGATCGACGCCTTCGAGAAGCGCATCGGCTTCTCCTACGGCATCAACTACCACTCCGCCGCCGAGCTGCTGCTCTACGGCGTCGGCTGGCAGGTGGCCACGCCCACGCCCGACGACGTGCTCTACAAGGCGCTGGCCGGCAGCCCGGACAACTCCGCGATCCCCGGCTACCGCCCACAGGTCTCCTCGGAGCTGTACACCACGAACGGCGAGGCGGACGGCCACGCGGCGAACGCCAACCGCATGTCGATGTTCACCCCTGAGATGTCGACCTGTCAGACCGCCTCGAACGCCGACCCGAACGACCAGTGGAACGCGGCCGACTGCCGCTCCGTCTTCAACTTCCCGGACGACGAGCACCTGATCCAGCAGGAGTTCGAGAAGAACATCCCGTTCGCGTTGTCGGTCGCCGAGACCGCCCCGCACCCCGACCGGCCGTCCTCGTCGCTGGGCCTGACCGCGGCGGACTTCACCGCGGCCGAGTTCACCACGTCGTACGCGCGCGGCGCCGACCAGGAGGTCTCCGTCGTCGTACGCAGGGCGATCCGCGGCAAGGAGCTCAAGTACCGCGTGAACGGCGGCCGTACGCACGACACGCCACTGAGGGCGTGGCGGGGCGGCGAGACCTACGGCGGTGACGACAACCTGCACTTCGACGAGTACCGGGCCAAGGTCAGGGGCGCCGACCCCGGCGACAAGGTCGAGGTGTGGTTCACCGGCGGGGCCAAGGGCGGCAGGAAGGCCGCGAGCAAGCACTTCACCTACACCGTCGCGCAGCGGCCCCAGGCCGACATGCTCGTCGTCGCCGAGGAGGGCGTGGCCGCCACGCAGGCGCAGACGTACGTCGACGCGCTGAGGGCGAACGGCCGCAAGGCGATCGTCTGGGACGTCGCGACCCAGGGCGCGCCCGACGCGCTCGGTGTGCTGAAGCACTTCAGGACCGTCGTCCACTACACGGGCGCGGGCGTCCCGGGCAACGCCACCCAACTCCAGCTGCGTGCCTACCTCAACGAGGGCGGCAAGCTGATCGAGGCGGGCGAACAGGCCGGCGGCAACGTCGACCTCGGCGACGGCACCCTGTCGAACGACTTCAGCCAGTACTACCTGGGCGCCTATTCGCGTACGTCCACGCCCGGAGCCACCGGCTTCACCGGCTCCGGCAAGCTCGCCGGCGCCGGCGGCACGCTCGGCGCGGCGCCTGGCAACCCGCTCGACAAGGCGGGCACCTACGGCGTCACCTCCGAGGAACTGCCCGCCGCCACCTACCCGCAGTTCGCGAGCGCGGGCGCGGGCCAGTTCGCCGGGACCGTCAACCCGTACGGGCCGTACGCGGGCTCCTACATGGCGGCGGCCGTGCACACCGACGACTCCTACAAGCGCCTCACCCGCACCGTCGACCTCACCGGTGTCACGGCGGCCGAGCAGCCCACACTGCGCAGCCGGCTGCTGTGGGACACGGAGCCCGGCTACGACCACGTGATCGTCGAGGCCCACTCCACCGGCGGCGACGACTGGACGACGCTCCCGGAGAAGGGCGGCGCGAGCAGCCAGAAGGTCCCGTCGGAGTGCGAGGCCGGCTTCCTGGTGAACGAGCACCCCTGGCTCAAGCACTACCTCACCTTCGCGCCGGGCGGCTGCACCCCGACCGGCACCAGCGGCGCCTGGAACAGCCTCACCGGCGCCTCCAGCGGCTGGCAGCAGGTCGCCTACGACCTGAGCGCCTACGCCGGCCGGTCCGTCGAGGTGTCGATCACCTACGTCACCGACCCGGGCAGCGGCGGGCACGGCGTGCTGGCCGACGACGCCTCGCTCGTCCTGAACGGCACGGCGACGCAGACCGAGGGCTTCGAGACCTCGCTCGGCGCCTGGAGCGCCTCCGGACCGCCTCCGGGCAGCCCGGCCGTGCTCAAGGACTGGGCGCGCACCGGCACGCTGTTCCAGACGTACGGCGCGGTCACCACCGACCGGACCGTGCTGCTGGGCTTCGGCCTCGAGCACCTCACCGCGGCGGCCGACCGCAACACCCTCGTGAAGAAGGCGCTCGCGGCCCTCGGAGGGTGAACTCCCCGGTCAACGCTGACCAGCTCACCGTAGTCAAAAGGGGTGACCGGCTTTGACGGTGGGGCGGTCCGTACCCCTACTGGCGGGTACGGACCGCCTGCCCGTGTATGCGGCATCTCGATGTCACCGCGAAGGCCCCAGGGAGGTAGGGTCGGGGGTGGTCGGGGACATCCCAAACAGAGCTCGCCGGCACCGCATGGCCGGCGTACCAACGAGGAGATCGGTTCGTGACGATCCGCGTAGGCATCAACGGCTTCGGTCGTATCGGTCGCAACTACTTCCGCGCACTGCTGGAGCAGGGTGCAGACATCGAGATCGTGGCTGTCAACGACCTGGGTGACACCGCGACCACCGCGCATCTGCTGAAGTACGACACCATCCTGGGCCGCCTCAAGGCCGAGGTGGCGCACACCGCCGACACGATCACCGTCGACGGGCACACCATCAAGGTCCTGTCCGAGCGCAACCCCGCCGACATCCCGTGGGGCGAGCTGGGCGTCGACATCGTCATCGAGTCGACCGGCATCTTCACGAAGAAGGCCGACGCCGAGAAGCACATCGCCGGCGGCGCCAAGAAGGTCCTCATCTCGGCTCCGGCCAAGGACGAGGACATCACCATCGTGATGGGCGTCAACCAGGACAAGTACGACCCGGCGAACCACCACGTCATCTCCAACGCCTCCTGCACCACCAACTGCGTGGCGCCGATGGCGAAGGTGCTCGACGAGAACTTCGGCATCGTCAAGGGCCTGATGACGACGGTGCACGCGTACACGAACGACCAGCGCATCCTGGACTTCCCGCACAAGGATCTGCGCCGCGCCCGTGCCGCCGCCGAGAACATCATCCCGACCACGACCGGTGCCGCGAAGGCCACCGCCCTGGTCCTCCCGCAGCTCAAGGGCAAGCTGGACGGCATCGCGATGCGCGTCCCCGTCCCGACCGGCTCGGCCACCGACCTCGTCGTGGAGCTGTCGCGCGAGGTCACCAAGGACGAGGTCAACGCCGCCTTCAAGAAGGCCTCCGAGGGCGAGCTGCAGGGCTACCTGTCCTACACCGAGGACCAGATCGTCTCCTCGGACATCGTCAGCGACCCGGCGTCCTGCACCTTCGACTCCTCCCTGACCATGGTCCAGGAGGGCACGACGGTGAAGATCCTCGGCTGGTACGACAACGAGTGGGGCTACTCCAACCGCCTCGTCGACCTCACGGTCTTCGTCGGCAACCAGCTCTGATCCGATCCACGGAGCAGGCGACTCGGTGTGAACGCAGGGCTCGGGGGGGGGAGGGGGGGGACGGCCCGGGCCCTCCCCCCCCCCCCCCTCCTCCTCTCCCCCCCCCCCCCCTCCCCCCCCCCAAAAAGGGTCAACCCCCGGTGGTTTTCTCTCCCT
>NZ_JBHVGU010000014.1:66671-124181 GCF_042800575.1 Streptomyces sp. NPDC057616 | reverse complement strand
AGGGAGAGGGAAAGGGGGGGGGGGGGGGGGGGGGGGGGGGGTGGGGGGGGGGGGGGGGGGGGGGGGGGGGGGGGGGGGGGGGGGGGGGGGGGGGGGGGGGCGGGGGCGGGGCCACCCCCCCCCCCCCGGGCCCTGACTCACGTACAGAACAGCCCTCGTACGATCAGAGCACCCTCACCTGGAGCTTCCCAATGAAGACGATCGACGAACTCCTCGCCGAAGGAGTGGCCGGCAAGCGGGTCTTCGTCCGCGCCGACCTCAACGTGCCGCTGGACGGCACCACCATCACCGACGACGGCCGCATCCGCGCCGTGCTGCCCACCGTCAAGGCCCTCGTGGAGGCGGACGCCAAGGTCGTCGTCGCCTCGCACCTCGGCCGCCCCAAGGGTGCGCCGGACCCGGCCTTCTCGCTGCTGCCCGCGGCGGAGCGGCTCGGTGAACTCCTGGGCGCGCCCGTGGCGTTCGCCCAGGACACCGTGGGCCCCGCCGCGCACGACGCCGTGGACGGCCTGCAGCCGGGCCAGGTCGCGGTCATCGAGAACCTGCGCTTCAACGCCGGGGAGACCTCCAAGGACGACATCGAGCGCGGTGAGTTCGCGGACCGCCTCGCCGCCCTCGCGGACGTCTACGTCGGCGACGGCTTCGGCGCGGTGCACCGCAAGCACGCCTCCGTGTTCGACCTGCCGGCCCGCCTGCCGCACTACGCCGGCTACCTCATCGCCACCGAGGTCGGCGTCCTGAAGAAGCTCACCGACGAGGTCCGGCGGCCCTACGTGGTCGCGCTCGGCGGCGCCAAGGTCTCCGACAAGCTCGCCGTCATCGACGAGCTGCTCGGCCGGGCCGACCGCATCCTCATCGGCGGCGGCATGGCGTACACCTTCCTCAAGGCCAAGGGCTACGAGGTCGGCGCGTCCCTGCTCCAGGAGGACCAGATCCCGGCGGTCCTGGAGTACATCGAGCGGGCCGAGAAGTCCGGCGTCGAGCTGGTCCTGCCGGTCGACGCCGTGGTCGCCCCCGGGTTCCCGGACCTGAAGGCCAAGGCTCCGACCGACGCCACCACCGTCGCCGCCGACGCCATCCCCGCCGACCGGATGGGCCTGGACATCGGCCCGGCGTCCGGCAAGCTGTACGCCTCGAAGATCACCGACGCCGCCACCGTCTTCTGGAACGGCCCGATGGGCGTCTTCGAGCACCCCGACTACGCCGAGGGCACCAAGGCGGTCGCCCAGGCCCTCCTCGACTCCCCGGCCTTCACGGTCGTCGGCGGCGGCGACTCCGCCGCGGCCGTCCGCCTCCTGGGCTTCGACGAGACCGCATTCGGCCACATCTCGACCGGCGGCGGCGCCTCCCTCGAATACCTCGAGGGCAAGACGCTCCCCGGCCTCGCCGCACTGGAGGACTGAACCGCATGAGCACGCGCACGCCGATCATGGCGGGCAACTGGAAGATGAACCTCAACCACCTCGAGGCCATCGCGCACGTCCAGAAGCTCGCCTTCGCCCTCGCGGACAAGGACTACGAGGCCGTCGAGGTCGCGGTCCTGCCGCCCTTCACCGACCTGCGCTCCGTGCAGACGCTGGTCGACGGCGACAAGCTGAAGATCAAGTACGGCGCCCAGGACATCTCGGCGCACGACTCCGGTGCCTACACCGGCGAGATCTCCGGCCCGATGCTGTCCAAGCTGAAGTGCACCTACGTGGTGATCGGTCACTCCGAGCGCCGGCAGTACCACAACGAGTCCGACGAGCAGGTGAACGCCAAGGTCAAGGCCGCCTACAAGCACGGTCTGACCCCGATCCTGTGCGTCGGCGAGGAGCTCGAGGTGCGGGACGCGGGCAACCACGTGACGCACACGCTCGCCCAGGTCGAGGGCGGTCTGAAGGACCTCCCGGCCGAGCAGGCCGAGTCCGTCGTGATCGCCTACGAGCCGGTGTGGGCCATCGGCACCGGCAAGGTCTGCGGCGCCGAGGACGCGCAGGAGGTCTGCGCCGCCGTCCGCGGCAAGATCGCCGAGCTGTACGACCAGGAGCTGGCCGACAAGGTGCGCATCCAGTACGGCGGCTCCGTGAAGTCGGGCAACGTCGCCGAGATCATGGCCCAGGCCGACATCGACGGCGCCCTGGTCGGCGGCGCCTCGCTGGACGCGGACGAGTTCGTCAAGATCGTGCGCTTCCGCGACCAGTGACACGAGCTGGGAGTATGCGGTAGCGGCGATACGTCGTACCCTTGCGGGGGCACAGCTCTGTGGCTGTGCCCCCGTCGTTCATCCGAATCCGAGAGAGTTGGTCCAGCCGTGGTTTTGGGGTTCTCGATCGCCCTGATCGTCTTCAGCCTGCTGCTGATGCTGCTGGTGCTGATGCACAAGGGGAAGGGCGGCGGTCTCTCCGACATGTTCGGTGGCGGCATGCAGTCGTCCGTGGGCGGCTCCTCGGTCGCCGAGCGGAACCTGGACCGCATCACCGTCGTGATCGGTCTGCTGTGGTTCGCGTGCATTGTCGTACTCGGCATCCTCATGAAGACGAACAGCTGAGCAGCAATACACACACAGCACCCGCATTCCGCACGTAAGGCCCCATGTTCGGTACGCGCAGCTGAGCGCGGCCTATCATGGGGCTTGCGTCTGGGTACGGAGGTTGTAACTCCAATCACTGGACGCGCGTTGGGCCTTACGTAGACTGAGGCGCTCGCAACGAAGCGAAACGCCGACTCGCTTCGCGGCACCATCACGCAGGGAGTTACGACCGTGGCAAGTGGCAACGCGATCCGAGGAAGCCGGGTCGGGGCGGGGCCGATGGGCGAGGCCGAGCGCGGCGAGTCCGCGCCGCGTCTGCGCATCTCCTTCTGGTGCTCCAACGGGCACGAGACGCAGCCCAGCTTCGCCAGCGACGCGCAGGTTCCCGAGACCTGGGACTGCCCGCGCTGCGGCTTCCCGGCCGGACAGGACCGGGACAACCCGCCGGACCCGCCGCGCACCGAGCCCTACAAGACGCACCTCGCGTACGTCAGGGAGCGGCGCAGCGATGCGGACGGCGAGGCCATCCTCGCCGAGGCGCTCGCCAAACTGCGGGGCGAGATCTAGGACTTGAGAACCGGCCGGGTACCGAGGGGTGCCTGGCCGGAGCTGTTTCGTGCCCGGTCGAGGGGCGCACGGGGCGCGACACGCCCGGCCCGCTCGCCGCAGCGCATCCTCGTCATGTCCGGCCCCGTGCCGACACCTGCCCGCAAGCCGGACGTACCTGTTGTTGTGCCGGACGACGACGCCTAGACGGCTCGCGTCCCGCGCTGATCAATTAGGTTGGAATCGCTGGACAGGGACGAAAGAAGGCTGAAGTCGGACATGAACGCAGACGGCCGTACCAGGCTCAACCAGACGCCCGAGTGGACCGCGCTGGCGGAGCACCGTGAGGAGCTCGCCGGCACCGGTCTGCGGGAGCTCTTCGCCGCCGACCCGGACCGCGGCTCCGCCTGGTCACTGCAGGTGGGCGACCTGTACGTCGACTACTCCAAGCACCTCGCCACCGACGAGACCCTGCGGCTGCTGCGCGAGCTGGCCGCAGCCACGGACGTCTTCGGCCTCAGGGACGCCATGTTCCGCGGCGAGAAGATCAACACGACCGAGGACCGCGCCGTGCTGCACACCGCGCTGCGCGCCCCGCGCGACGCGGTGATCGAGGTCGACGGGGAGAACGTCGTCCCGGGTGTGCACGCCGTGCTCGACAAGATGGCCGGCTTCGCCGACCGGGTCCGCTCCGGCGACTGGACCGGCCACACCGGCAAGCGCATCAAGAACATCGTCAACATCGGCATCGGCGGCTCCGACCTCGGCCCGGCCATGGCCTACGAGGTGCTGCGCAGCTTCACCGACCGCGGTCTCACCGTCCGCTTCGTGTCCAACGTCGACGGCGCCGACCTGCACGAGGCCACCCGCGACCTGGACGCGGACCAGACGCTGTTCATCATCGCCTCCAAGACCTTCACCACCATCGAGACGATCACCAACGCCACCTCGGCGCGCGAGTGGCTGCTCGGCGAGCTGAAGGCGGACCAGGAGGCCGTCGCCAAGCACTTCGTGGCGCTGTCGACCAACGCCGGCAAGGTCACCGAGTTCGGTATCGACCCTGACAACATGTTCGAGTTCTGGGACTGGGTCGGCGGGCGGTACTCCTTCGACTCGGCGATCGGACTGTCGCTGATGATCGCCGTCGGACCGGACCGCTTCCGCGAGATGCTCGACGGGTTCCGGCTCGTGGACGAGCACTTCAGGACCGCGCCCGCCGAGTCCAACGTGCCGCTGCTATTGGGTCTGTTGGGCATCTGGTACGGCAACTTCCACGACGCCCAGTCCCATGCGGTGCTGCCGTACAGCCACTACCTGTCGAAGTTCACGGCGTATCTGCAGCAGCTCGACATGGAGTCCAACGGCAAGTACGTCGGCCGTGACGGGCGCGAGGTCGACTGGCAGACCGGGCCGGTGGTGTGGGGCACACCGGGCACCAACGGACAGCACGCGTACTACCAACTCATCCACCAGGGAACGAAGTTGATCCCGGCGGACTTCATCGGGTTCGCCGAGCCGGTCGCCGAGCTGAGCGGGACGCTGAAGGCGCAGCACGACCTGCTGATGGCCAACTTCTTCGCCCAGACGCAGGCGCTGGCCTTCGGCAAGACGCCGGAGGAGGTGCGGGCCGAGGGCGTGCCGGAGGAGCTGGTGCCGCACAAGACCTTCAAGGGCGACCACCCGACGACGACCATCCTCGCCCGCGAGCTGACGCCGTCCGTGCTCGGCCAGCTGATCGCGCTGTACGAGCACAAGGTGTTCGTGCAGGGCGCCGTGTGGAACATCGACTCCTTCGACCAGTGGGGCGTCGAGCTCGGCAAGGTGCTGGCCAAGCGGGTCGAGCCCGCGCTGACCGAGGGTGCGCAGGTGCCGGGTCTGGACGGGTCCAGCAAGGCGCTGGTCGCCAAGTACCGGGAGCTGCGCGGCCGTTCGTGACCCGACGGGTGGGGGAGTGGGGCGGCGCGTGACCGTCCGTTTCCCGTAGACTCCTCCGGGCGATCATGAACACGACCGCTCGGGGGAGCACAACGTGATGAGCACGCACGGGAGTTGGCTCAGCGAGAGGCTGACCGCCCGGACCTTTCTGAAGCCCCATCATGTGGCGCGGGCGGTGTTCCACCCGGCGTGGATCCCCGAGGCGGTCGATCCGTCGGTGGAGCAGCTCAAGCGCGTACGGGTCATCGCCGGAGCGGTCGCGGCGCTCGGCGTCTACACCTTCGTCCAGGGCGGGTTCGCCTTCGACGAGATGCTGGACAACGCGGCGACCGCCTCCGCCGTCCTGTTCTTCATCACCCCGCTCACGGTCGGCGTGATGCTCTACGTCTGGCGGCGCGGCGGCACGGTGTGGCAGCTGAAGGCACCACTCGTCAACGCCTTCAAGCTGCTGCTGCTCTTCATCGGCTCGGTCCTGACGACCGTGCTGATCTTCCGGCTGGGCGATGTCTTCGGGATCCTGCCGAAACTCGTGCTGAGCCTCGCCGGGCTCTGGCTGGCGTTCTTCGTGATCGCGGGCGCGGTCCGGCTCACCGGGAACTTCTTCGGCACGGCCGCCGTGCACCGCGGGCTGCCGCCGCTGCTCGCCACCGTGACGACCTGGCTGATGGCCGTCCCGGACCTTGTCACGGGGGACCTGCACGGCCTGAGCCTCACGCTGGGGATCCTCTTCATCCTGGGCGCGCCCGTGACGGTCACCGCGATCGCCCTGCTGGAGCTGCGCAGACTCAGGCGGCGCCACGGCATCCGCCTCACGGCCCACCCGGCCGTGCTGCCGCCGGTCACACCACCGCCACCGCCGTACGCTCCGCAGGGTCCCGGCGGTTTCCTGCCGCCGCAGGGCCATCCGTACGGGCCTTCGCAGGGCCATCCGTACGGCCATCCTTACGGCACGCCTCCGCCGTACAACCCGCGTAATCCGTACGGCGGTTGACGGGCCCGGCCGTCGCGGTCAGGTCGCCGCGCTGAGGGTGTCCGCGAGGCGCCGGCGGGCCGCGCGGGCCGCCGGCAGGGCGGCCAGGGCGGTCGCGCCCAGCACCGCCGCCAGACCGAACAGCACCAGCAGGACCGGCGAGGGACTCTGCGCGATCCCCGCCCCGATGCCGCTCGATCTGCCCTGGGCGTCGATCAGCCAGCGCGCGAGGGGCGTGCCCAGGGCCGTGCCGACGAGGACGGCGGCCAGGGCGGTGCAGCCGGTGGCCGTGACGGTGATTCCGGTGATCTGGCGCGGGGACAGGCCGATGGCCTTCAGGGCGAGCAGGTCGCGCTCGCCCTCGCGGACGGTGCCGCCGATCGCCGTCAGCAGTTCGATGAGCCCGATGAGGGCGAGGACGACGATCAGTCCGACGACCACCGAGCGCAGCGGCGAGAGCCCGTCGGCCGGGTTGGTCACGGCGTGCACGTCCAGGTGCCCGTGCCCGGCAGCGGTCAGCCGGGCGGCGACCTCGTGCGGGTCGGCTCCCGGGCGCAGGCGGACCTGGTAGAGGGTGGGGGAGAGGTGCGGGTCGTTCTCGCGCAGGGTGTCGAGCGAGGTGGAGATGACCCGGCCGGCGTTCTCCGGCTCGATGCTGCGGCCCACGATGTGCAGGATCTGCGGCTGGTCGCCGACCGTCATCCGCACCCAGTCGCCGACCCGGACGTCCAGCAGGTCTAGGAGCCCCTGCCCGGCCACGGCCTCGTCGGAGCCGCGCGCGGGACGGCCCTGGGCCAGGGTGTACGGATACGGGTCGCGGCCGGTGCCGAGGCCGCGCAGCGCGATCGTGGCCGTCTGGCCGGGGACCAGGGCGGCCACCTCGACGCCGGGGTAGGCGGCGGCGACCTGCGGATCGCGTTCCAGCAGCGCGCGGGTCGCGCGGTCGCCGAGGCCGGTGTCGGGGTGAGCGCTGAGAGCGGCGGGCAGTCCGATCCGCTCGGGACTGGCGTGGAACCGGTCGATGGTCGTCCAGGCGCTCATCGCCACGACGATCAGCAGCAGCGGCAGCGCCAGCCGCGCGACCGTCGCCAGCGACCGCAGCCGCCGTACGTACGTCGTGTGCCAGCCCAGCACGAGCGCGGGCGGCACCCCGAGCCCGAGCGCCCGCCGCGCCATCGCGGGCAGCCGGCCGGCGGAGGATCCCGGCGCGCGCCGTGCGGCGGCCGACGGCACCTGGTCCGCCGCACGTGCGGACCGGCCACCGGCGGCCCGCCTCACGATCCCCACCGGCCCGCGTCCGGCCGCGGCGGCGGGCCCGGTGTCGGGTGGGCGTTCCGCCGTGCGCGGTATCCGGTCCTCGTCGGTGGCGTGAGGCCGGGGATCGGGTAGGCGCCGTGTCACGGTCGGCGGTCTGTCGGCCTCCGCGACCGCGACCGCGGTCGGGGAGGCGGACGCCTGTACTGCCGTCCTCGGCTTCCGTGCCCCGTCCGCGGCGTCACGTCGACGGCCGGCCGCCTGAAGTGCCGAACCGGCCCGCCTGCCGGCCCCCGCCACCGCGGGGCGGCCACGCGGCGTGTCCGGAAGCCCGCGTCGTCCCGCCCCGTCCGGTCCCGCGAGGAGAGAGCCGAGCGCCCGCCTCGCGACTCCCGGCAGCCCGTCGCCTCCGGCCGTCGCGGGCCGGGTCACCGGCACCGGCGGCACCTGCCCGGCGCGCCAGGCCGCGAGGCCCGTGGTCGCGCCGATGAACAGGACGGCGCCGACGGGGATCGCGAACAGCGCCACCGTGTGGCCGGGCAGGCCCTGCCAGACGCCGAGGGCGTCGCCGAGGCGGCCGGGGAGGCGGCTGCCCAGCGCCTGGGTGAGCGCCGCCGCCCCGACCGCGCCCAGGACGGCGTAGGCGATGTGCTGGAAGAGGAAGACGCGGACCACCTGGCCCGGGGTGAAGCCGATCGCCTTCAGGACCGAGATGTCGCGCAGGTGGCCGCGGATGCGGGTGGCGATCGCGCCGTGCACGGCGAGGCCGGCGGCGACCAGGGCGCCCAGCCCGAACAGGCCGAGCACCTGGCCGAGCAGCCGGTTGTCGCCCTGCGCCTCGGCCCGGGCCTGCTGCCAGGTGGAGACCTCGCCGATGGCGCCGGCGCCCAGGACCGTGACGGCGCGCTGGACGGCGTAGCCGGTGTCGTCGGGGTCGGTCAGGCGCAGGCCGATGACCTGGCCGTTCGCGCGGGACACGGCGGACGGGAGCGCCCAGACGAGCCCCGGCTGCTCGCCGGCGCGGTAGCGCGGCTCGGCACTGTCGGCGACGCCGACGACGGTCACGGACCGCGCCGTGCCCGGCAGGGTCAGCGTGTCGCCGGGTTCGGCCAGCAGCGCGCGGGCGAGGCGGGTCTCCAGGACCACGCCGTCGGGGGTGGCGGTGTCCAGCCAGTGGCCGGAGGTGAGCAGCGGGCGGCCATCGGGGGAGCGCTCGGGCGTGGCGCGCAGCTCGACCGAGGCGCGGGTGCCGCGTGAGGCGAGCGTCGTCGACATGGTGGCGTAGGGACCGGCGACGGAGTCCACGCCGTCCAGGTCCGCCAGCTTGCCCACCGGGGCGGACACGGAGGTGTGGATCCACACGTCCTGCGCGCCGCGCTCCTGGGTGAAGATCCGCTGCCAGGGATTGGTGGCGTAGCCGAACAGGGCCGTCGCCAGCAGCAGCGACGCCACGATCCCGGCGGTGGCGAGGACGAGGAACAGCGCCTCGCCGCGATGCGTCCGCAGATCGGAGTGCGCCCAGCGCAACGTCGCTCGCACGGCGCCTCAGCCCTTCCCGGGGTGGTCGTACACCCGCATGTCAGTCCCTGAGCTCCAGCACGCCCGATATCCCGCTGCCGCGGGCCGGCCTGCCGTCCAGAGCGGCGTCGTCGGCTATGCGCCCGTCGAAGAAGCTGATCACCCGGTCCGCGGCGCTCGCCAGCCGGGCGTCATGGGTGACCAGCACGATCGTCTGGCCGCGCTGGTGGAAGCGGGACAGCAGCCGCATCACCTCGCGGGTGCCCTTGCTGTCCAGGCTGCCCGCGGGCTCGTCGGCCAGCAGCAGCGGCGGATGGTTGACCAGCGCCCGGGCCAGCGCGACCCGCTGCTGCTCGCCGCCGGACAGCTCGCCCGGCATGCTCCGCTCCTTGCCCGCGAGTCCCAGCTCGGCCAGCAGCTCCTCGCGTCCGGCGCGCGCCTGCCGGGGCGCGACCCCGGCGAGCAGCGCGGGCAGCTCGACGTTGTCGGCGACCGAGAGGTTGGAGACCAGGTTGAAGAACTGGAAGACGATCCCGATGCGCTTCCTGCGCTCCACCGCCCAGCGGGCCTCGCTCCAGGTGTCCGTGGGCGCGCCGTCCAGCCGGATGCTGCCGGCGTCCGGCCGCTGGAGCCCGCCCAGCAGGTGCAGCAGCGTCGACTTGCCGGCGCCGGACGGGCCGGTGACGGCCACGAACTCGCCCTGCCGCACGCAGAGGTCGACACCGCGCACGGCATACGCCGGCGCGCCTTCGCCGTAGTGCGTCCTGACCAGGCCCTCGGCCTGCAGCACGGGAGCGGGACCGTCGCTCACTCCAGCTCCTCCAGCTCTTCCTGGCACCGTTCCAGCCAGTCGAGGTCGGCCTGGAGGTGCAGCATCGCGCCCTCGATCAGCAGGTGCGCGACGCGGTTGTCCCGGTTCTCGGCGGCGGCCAGTTTCGACAGGTTGCGCATGGTGTTGAGGTACTGCCGCCGCTGTTGGTTGATGAGGGCGATCTGGTCGGCGAGACCGGTCTGCGGTGCGAGCGCCAGCTTCATGAAGAACTCGTCCCGCACCCGCGGCTCGTCCTCGGGCTCCTCGAACCAGGCGCGGAGCGCTTCCCGCCCGGATTCGGTGAGGTGGTAGACCTTTTTGTTGGGCCGGCTCGACTGCTCGACGTCCTCGCCCTCGATCAGCCCCTGCTTCTCGAGGCGGCCGAGGGTCACGTAGATCTGGCCGACGTTCGGCTGAGGGTACGCGGACCCCAGCAGTTGCTCAAGGTCCTGCTTGAGCTCGTACCCGTGCGCCGGACCGCGCGCTAGAAGAGCCAGGAGGGGCAGGCGCACTCTTCCCCTCCTCCAAGTCTGCGCAATGTGCTCCAGGCCCTAGTATCGCCCATACCTAACAGGTATACATGGCCTCTGACTCCGGGCGAAGGTGCACGGGGCCGGTGTGCAAGGAGGAACCTATGCGGTGGATGCATGCCGCGGGTAGGGGCCTCCTCGTTCTCGTCGTGGTCATGACCGGTTACCTCGCCTCCGGCGTCCATGCCGACGAGGGCCCCGCGGACGGCCGCGGGCCCCTGACGCTCGCCACCGCCGGGGACCTCACCGACTATCTCGGCCCCCTGCTCGAAGGCTGGAACCGCACCCACCCCGGCGAGAGGGTCACCCTCGTCGAGCTGCCGGACTCCGCCGACGAGACGCACGCCCAGATGGCCACCGACCTGCGCGGCGGGGACCGCAGCCGGTTCGACGTCCTCAACATCGACGTCAGCTGGACCTCGGAGTTCGCGGCGGCCGGCTGGATCCGCCCGCTGCCCCGCGACCGATTCCCGCTGGGGACCTTCCTGAAGCCGGTCGTCAGCACCGCGGAGTACGACGGCCGCCTGTACGCCGTCCCGTACGTCACCAACGCGGGCCTGCTCCTCTACCGCAAGGACATCCTCGCCAAGGAGGGCGTCCCGCCGCCGCGCACCTGGGCCGAGCTGGAACGGGACGCGAAGACCATCGCCCCGAAGTACGGACTCGACGGCTACGCGGGCCAGTTCCTGCCGTACGAGGGGCTGACCGTCAACGCGGCCGAGGCCGTCTACTCGGCCGGCGGCAGCATCCTCGGCGACGAGGGCGCGCGGGTCACCGTCAACTCGGCCGCCGCCCGCGAGGGCATCGGCTTCCTCGCCCGGGGTGTGCGCGAGGGCTGGATCCCGAGGAAGGCGCTGACGTTCAAGGAGGAGGAGTCCAAGCAGGACTTCCGGGACGGAAAGCTGCTCTTCCTGCGCAACTGGCCCTACGCCTACGCCGTTTCCTCGGCCAAGGGCTCCCCGGTCGCCGGGAAGATCGGCGCCGTGCCGCTCCCCGGCCCGCACGGACCCGGCAGGAGCGTCCTCGGCGGCTCCAACCTGGCCGTCAACACCCATGCCCGGCACCCGGATTCGGCCGCGCGCCTGATCGCCTACCTCACCAGCGCGCCGGTCCAGCGCCAGGTCCTCACCCGCGGCGCGCTGCCGCCGGTCCGGGCCGCGCTGTACCAGGACCCCGATCTGGTACGGCAGTTCCCCTACCTGCCGACCCTGCGCGCGAGTGTGCGCTCGGCCGCGCCGCGCCCCCAGAGCCCGCGCTACGGCCAGGTCAGCCTGGTGGTGCAGGCGGTCGTGCAGGACGCGCTGACCGGGCACGAGACGCCCGCCGCGGCCGTGCGGCGACTGGCGCGGGAGCTGGCCGCGATCCCTGGTCGCTAGTTACATGTTAAGTAACGCCCCGATCTCTCTTCGGTTCGTTCTGGTCCAATATATGCGCATATAAAGGGCAGACCGTTCAGTAGCTTCCTTCTTTTCGTTGACACCTCCGCGACACACATACCTAACATGCATACATGTTGAGTAAGTGCCGCTGGTGGCGCGACGCAGTGATCTACCAGGTGTACGTCCGCAGCTTCCTGGACAGCACCGGCGACGGCATCGGCGATCTGGCCGGGGTCCGCGCGGGGCTGCCGTATCTGAAGAAGCTGGGCGTGGACGGGATCTGGCTGAGCCCCTTCTACCCCTCGCCCCAGCACGACCACGGCTACGACGTGGCCGACTACTGCGACGTCGACCCGCTCTTCGGCGACCTCGCCGAGTTCGACCTGCTGACGGCGGCCGCCCGGCGGCTCGGCGTCAAGGTGCTCCTGGACGTCGTGCCCAACCACTGCTCCAGCGAGCACCCGTGGTTCCAGGAGGCGCTCGCCGCGGCGCCCGGCAGCGCGGCCCGCGCCCGCTTCCACTTCGCCGACGGCCGCGGCCCGGGCGGCGCCGAGCCGCCCAACAACTGGCACTCCATGTTCGGCGGACCGGCCTGGAGCCGGGTCACCGAGCCGGACGGCACCCCCGGCCAGTGGTACCTGCACATGTTCGCGCCAGAGCAGCCCGACTGGAACTGGCGCACCCCCGAGGTCGGCGCCGAGTTCGACCGGGTGCTGCGCTTCTGGCTGGACCGGGGCATCGACGGCTTCCGCATCGACGTCGCGGCCGGTCTCTTCAAGCACCCCGACCTGCCCGACTCGGACGACCCCGAGGCCGACGCCCGCACCCGCGACTCGGTCAACCCGCTCGCCTGGAACCAGCCCGAGGTGCACGACGTGTGGCGTCACTGGCGGGCGGTGTGCGAGGAGTACACGGCACGCGACGGCCGTGAACGGCTGCTGGTCGGCGAGGTGTCCGTGCCGAGCGCCCGCGAACACGCCCGCTACGTACGGCCGGACGAGCTGCACCAGGCCTTCTTCTTCGACCTGCTCAGCGCCCCGTGGGAGGCCGGCGCCTTCCGCAAGGTCATCTCCGAGGCCATGCAGGACATCGCCGGCACCGGTTCCACGGTCACCTGGGTCCTCAACAACCACGACCAGGTCCGCACCGTCACCCGCTACGGCGAACCCGCCACCGAGGGCAGCGGCCTCGGCGCCGCCCGCGCCCGCGCCGCCGCCCTGCTGATGCTGGCGCTGCCCGGCGCCGCGTACATCTACCAGGGCGAGGAGCTGGGTCTGCCCGAGGTCGTCGACCTGCCCGACGACGTGCTCACCGACCCGATCTTCCGCCGCACCGGCAGCCGGGCGCGGATCCGCGACGGCTGCCGGGTGCCGCTGCCCTGGTCCGGGCAGGCCTCGCCGTTCGGCTTCACCTCCGGCGCCGAGAGCGCGCGGCCCTGGCTGCCGCAGCCGTCGTACTTCGCCGAGTACGCCACCGACCGCGCCCTCGCGGACACCCACTCCTTCTGGCACCTGTACCGCGACGGCCTCCAACTGCGCTCCGCGCTGCCGCAGTTGGGCGAGGGAACGCTCGAGTGGCTGGACACCCCGCCCGGCGTCCTCGGCTTCGTCCGCGGCGACGGCCTGGTCTGCGCCGTCAACTTCGGTACCGCGCCCACCCCCGCGCCCGTCTCCGGCACCCCGCTGCTGTCCAGCGGCCCGTGCCCCGCCGGGGTGCTGCCCGGCTCGACGGCGGCCTGGTGGCTCAGCGACCTCTGATCTCCGCCGCGCCCCGCGGCGGCTGCCGATTTCTCGTCAACTTCCCACCCCTCGAAGGGACATCAATGATGATGCGACGACGCACGACCCTGCTCACCGGCTGCACCGCCCTCGCCCTGGCGCTCGGCGCGACCGCGTGCGGAGGCGGCGGTCCTGTCTCCGCCGGCGGCGGTGACAAGGCGCTCAGCGGCCAGACCGTCACCGTGGCCGGCGTCTGGTCCGGCAGCGAGCAGAAGAACTTCCAGAAGGTGCTGGACGCGTTCACCGCGAAGACCGGTGCCAAGACGCAGTTCACGTCCACCGGCGACAACGTCTCCACCGTCGTCGGCAGCAAGATCGAGGGCGGCAACGCGCCCGACGTGGTGATGGTCCCGCAGGTCGGCGTGCTCCAGCAGTTCGCGCGCAAGGGCTGGCTGACGCCGCTGTCGGCCACGGCCGGGAAGTCGGTGGACGCCGGGTACGCGTCCGTCTGGAAGAAGTACGGCAGCGTCGACGGCAAGCTGTACGGCCTGTACTTCAAGGCGGCCCACAAGTCGACCGTCTGGTACAGCCCGGACGCCCTCGACCAGGCCGGCGTCAAGCCGCCGACGACGTACGACGCGATGCTGAAGGCCGGGCACACCGTCTCCGACTCCGGCCTCGCCGCCTTCTCGGTCGCCGGACAGGACGGCTGGACGCTCACCGACTGGTTCGAGAACATCTACCTCTCCCAGGCGGGCCCCGAGAAGTACGACGCCCTGGCCGCCCACAAGCTGAAGTGGACCGACGCGTCGGTGGTCAAGGCGCTCGGCACGCTCGGCAAGCTCTTCAAGGACAAGCAGCTCGTCGCCGGCGGCCGGAAGGAGGCCCTCAACACCGACTTCCCGGGCTCGGTGGAGAAGGTCTTCGGCCCCAAGCCCGAGGCCGGCATGGTCTACGAGGGCGACTTCGTCGCCGGGGTCGCCCACGACCAGTTCGGCAAGGCGATCGGCAAGGACGCCGACTTCTTCCCCTTCCCCGCGGTCGACGGCGGCAAGGCGCCGGTGGTCAGCGGCGGTGACGCGGCCGTCGTCCTCAAGGACGGCAAGAACTCCAAGGCCGGCATGAAGCTCCTGGAGTACCTGGCGACCCCCGAGGCCGCGGCCGTGTGGGCGAAGGCCGGCGGCTTCCTCTCCCCGAACAGGAAGCTCGACCTCGGCGAGTACGGCGACGACGTCACCCGCGCCACCGCCAAGTCCCTGGTCGGCGCCGGGGATTCGGTCCGCTTCGACATGTCCGACCAGGCACCGGCGGCGTTCGGCGGGACCAAGGGCGCGGGCGAGTGGAAGCTGCTCCAGGACTTCCTGCGCGACCCCTCGGACCCGAAGCGGACCGCGGCGCAGCTGGAGGACGCCGCGGCCAAGGCGTACAAGGGCTGACCTCCTATGACCGCGACTTTGGTGAAAGAGACAAGTCCACCCGGTACCGGGGCTGTTGAACGGGCCCGCCGCTCGCGCCGGCGGGCCCGGATCATCGCCGTGCTGTTCGCCTTCCCGGCGCTGCTCCTGCTGGGCGCACTGGTGGTGTACCCGGTGCTGTTCTCGGTCGGCCGCAGCTTCTTCGACGCGTCCGGCACCCGCTTCGTCGGCGGTGAGAACTACACCGAGATGTTCCGCGACCCGGCGACCCTCAAGGCCGTGCGGAACACGGCCATCTGGGTCGTCGTGGCGCCGGCGCTGCTGACCGGCCTGGGCCTGGTCCTCGCCGTCCTGGTGGAGAAGGTCCGCTGGGCGACCGCCTTCAAGCTGCTGCTGTTCATGCCGATGGCGGTGTCCTTCCTCGCGGCGGGCATCATCTTCCGGCTCGCCTACGACGAGGACCCGAACAAGGGCGTGCTGAACGCGGCCGTGGTCTCCGTGCACGACGCCTTCAAGGGCACCTCGGAGTATCCGACGGCGCGGGCCCGGGTGGGTCACGGCCTCAAGGCGGGTCCGGACGGCTCGTACCGGACGAGCGCGGGCGTCTCGCCGGGGAACTCGGTGGCGCTCGGGCTGGTCGGGGTGGCACCGAAGGACCTGCCGTCGGGGGCCGAGCCGGCCTACGCCGCCGCGGCCCGCAAGGCGGCGCCCGGCGAGCTGAGCGGAGTGGTCTACCTGGACTTCACCCCCGGCGGGGGCGGAGAGCAGGGCAAGGTCGACCGGCGCGAGAGCGGGCTGCCGCGGATGAAGGTCGAGGCGGTGCGGTCCGACGGGACGACGGCCGGGAGCACCACGACGGCCTCCGACGGCTCCTTCGCGTTCAAGGACCTCGGCTCCGGCTCGTACACGGTGGCGCTGCCGGCCTCGAACTTCGCGCAGCCCTACGACGGCGTCTCCTGGCTCGGGCCCGCTCTCGTCACGCCGGCCATCATCGGCGCGTACCTGTGGATCTGGACGGGCTTCGCGATGGTGCTGATCGGCGCGGGACTCGCCACGCTGCCGCGTGACGCGCTGGAGGCGGCGCGGATGGACGGCGCCAACGAGTGGCAGATCTTCCGGCGGATCACGGTGCCGCTGCTCGCGCCCGTGCTGACGGTGGTCTTCGTGACCCTCGTGATCAACGTGATGAAGGTCTTCGACCTCGTCTACATCATCGCGCCGGGCCCGGTGCAGGAGGACGCCACCGTGCTGGCCACCCAGATGTGGCTGGTGTCCTTCGGCGGCGGCAACAACCAGGGGCTCGGCAGCGCGCTCGGTGTGCTGCTCCTGCTGCTGGTCGTGCCCGCCATGGTCTTCAACGTCCGTCGTTTCCGAAGGAGTCAGCGATGAACGCGGTCAGGCGCGGCCTGAGCAGCGGGCTGGTGCAGGCCTTCCTCGTGCTGATCGGCCTGGTGTGGCTGACGCCGCTGGCGGGGCTGTTCCTGTCCTCGCTGCGCTCCAGCCAGGACTCGGCGAGCAGCGGCTGGTGGAAGGTGTTCTCCAGTCCCGGTCAGCTGTCCTTCGACAACTACTCGGCCCTGCTGAAGAACGCCGGGATGACGCAGGCCTTCTGGAACACGGTGCTGATCTCGGTGCCGGCGACCGTCCTGGTCGTCGTCCTCGCGGCGCTGGCCGGATACGCCTTCGCCTGGCTGGACTTCCCCGGCCGGGAGTCCGTCTTCCTGGTCGTGGTGGCGCTGCTGGTGGTGCCGGTGCAGATCGGCCTGCTGCCGGTGGCCAAACTCTTCGGCGAACTGGGCCTGTTCGGCACGATCCCGGGCGTGGTGCTGTTCCACGTGGCCTACGGACTGCCGTTCGCGGTCTTCCTGCTGCGCAACTACTTCGCCGAGATGCCCAAGGAGATGCTGGAGGCCGCGCGGATGGACGGCGGCAGCGAGTGGCGCATCTTCACGCGCCTGGTCCTGCCGGTGGGCCGCCCCGCGATCGCCTCGCTGGCCATCTTCCAGTTCCTCTGGGTCTGGAACGACATGCTGGTCGCCCTGCTGTTCGCCGACAGCTCCTCGCAGCCGCTGACGGTCCAGCTCCAGTCCCAGATACGCCAGTTCGGCAGCAACATCGACGTGCTGGCACCCGGCGCGTTCGTCTCCCTGGTGGTACCGGTGGTCGTGTTCTTCGCGTTCCAGCGGCACTTCGTGCAGGGGGTCATGGCGGGATCGGTCAAGTAGCGGAAAGAACGCGGCGGGGGTGGAGACTCCCTTGGGGGGGATGGGTGTTTTTGTTTTTTGGGTTCAGGGGGGATTGGGGGGGGGGGGGGGGGGGGGGGTGGGAAGGGGAGAAAAAAGAAGGGGGGGGGGGGGAACCCCCCCCCCTCGTTCCTGTACGAGCCTCGGGTACGAACCTCAGGGCGACGCCGGCGGATAGAGCGACCGCGGCAGCTGCGAGGCCGCCGAGTCGTCCAGCAGCCACAGCGTGCGCGAGCGCCCCCGGGCGCCCGCCGCCGGGGCCTGGACCTCGCCCGCGCCCGAGAGGGCGATCGCGGCGGCCTCGGCCTTGTCCTCGCCCGCGGCGAGCAGCCAGACCTCGCGGGCGGCGCGGATCGCCGGGAGGGTGAGGGTCACCCGTGTCGGGGGCGGCTTCGGCGCGCCGTGCACGCCGACCACCGTACGGTCCGTCTCCCGGACCGCCGGGAGCTCGGGGAAGAGCGAGGCCACGTGCGTGTCCGGGCCGACGCCGAGCATCAGGACGTCGAAGCTGGGAACGGAGGCGTGGTTCTCGGGGCCGGCCGCCCGGGCCAGCTCCTCCGCGTACGCCTCCGCCGCCGCCTCGACGTCCGCCCCGTACGGCCCGTCCGACGCGGGCATGGCGTGCACGCGCTTGGGGTCCAGCGGGACGGCGTCCAGCAGCGCCTCGCGGGCCTGCGTGACATTGCGCTCTGGGTCGCCCTCGGGCAGGAAGCGCTCGTCCCCCCACCACAGGTCGAGCCGGCCCCAGTCGATCGCGTCCCGGGCCGGCGCGGCCGCCAGCGCGGCCAGCAGGCCGTTGCCGTTGCGGCCGCCGGTGAGGACCACGGACGCGTAGCCCCGGGAGGCCTGTGCGTCCACGACCTTCGTGATCAGACGGGCCGCGGCGGCCTGCGCCATCAGCTCCTTGTCGTGGTGCACGACCAGCTGCGGAGTGCTCACGGGGCCGCCGCCTCCTTGCCGGACCCGGGCGTCTCCTGGTCCGTCACCTGCGCCTGCGCCGTCTCCTTGCGCGCGGGAGCTTCCGCAGCGCCTTCGCCAGCGGTCTCGACGGCGACCGGTTCTCCTTTGGGGGCGGGGTCCAAGAACGCGGGCACCGGCGCCGGTCCCTCGTGCAGCCGCTCCACGCCGAAGCGCAGCGCCGAGGCGTACGTGTCGTCCGGGTCCAGCCGCCGCAGCTCCTCCGCGATCAGCTCGGCCGTCTCACGCCGCTTCAGCGCCACCGCGCGGTCCGGCTGGCCCTGGATGGAGAGGGTGGCCAGCGCGCCGTCGGCCCGGTCGAGCACTATCCGACCGGTGTCGGTGGCCATGCGGACCGCGGTGAGACCGGGGCCGTTGGACAGCGACCGCTTCACGGGCACGGCCAGCCGGTCCGCCAGCCACATCGCCAGCAGCTCGCAGCTCGGGTTGAACTCCTCGCCCTCCACCTCGACGGCCTCCACCTTGCAGGTGACCTGGTCGAGCGCGGCGGCCAGCATCGAGCGCCAGGGCGTGATGCGGGTCCAGGACAGGTCGGTGTCGCCGGGGGTGTAGGTGTCGGCGCGGGCCGTCAGCTCCCGCACCGGCTGCTCCGCGGCGTACGTGTCGGTGACACGGCGCTGGGCGAGGGCGCCCAGGGGGTCGTTCGCCGGGTCGAGCGGTGCGTTGACCGGCCACCAGACCACCACCGGGGCGTCCGGCAGCAGCAGCGGCAGCACCACCGACTGGGCGTGGTCGACCACTTCGCCGTACAGCCGCAGCACGACCGTCTCGCCCGTGCCCGCCTCCGCGCCCACCCGTACCTCGGCGTCCAGGCGGGACGACGTGCGGTCGCGGGGGGTGCGGGAGAAGCGCTTGATGACCACGAGCGTGCGCGAGGGGTGCTCGCGCGAGGCGTCGTTCGCCGCCTTCAGGGCGTCGTACGCGTTCTCCTCGTCCGTCACGATGACCAGCGTGAGCACCATGCCCACGGCCGGCGTGCCGATGGCCCGCCGGCCCTGCACCAGCGCCTTGTTGATCTTGCTGGCCGTGGTGTCCGTGAGGTCTATCTTCATGGCCGGCGCCAGCTCCGTCCCTCTCGTGCGAGCATTTCGTCCGCCTCGACGGGGCCCCAGGTGCCGGACGGGTACTGGGCGGGCTTGCCGTTCTGGTCCCAGTACTGCTCGATCGGGTCGAGGATCTTCCAGGACAGCTCGACCTCCTCGGTGCGCGGGAAGAGGTTCGAGTCGCCGAGCAGCACGTCGAGGATCAGGCGCTCGTACGCCTCCGGGGAGGACTCGGTGAAGGACTCGCCGTAGGCGAAGTCCATCGACACGTCCCGGATCTCCATCGAGGTGCCCGGCACCTTCGAGCCGAAGCGGACCGTGACGCCCTCGTCCGGCTGGACGCGGATGACGATCGCGTTCTTGCCGAGCTCCTCCGTCGCCGTGTGGTCGAAGGGGGAGTGCGGCGCCCGCTGGAAGACGACCGCGATCTCGGTCACCCGGCGGCCCAGGCGCTTGCCGGTGCGCAGGTAGAACGGCACACCCGCCCACCGCCGGTTGTCGATCTCGACCTTGATGGCGGCGTAGGTGTCGGTCTTCGACTTGGGGTCGATGCCCTCCTCCTGGAGGTACCCGACCGCCTTCTCGCCGCCCTGCCAGCCCGCCGCGTACTGCCCGCGCACGGTGTCCCGGCCCAGGTCCTTCGGCAGCCGTACGGCCCCGAGCACCTTGGTCTTCTCCGCGGCCAGCGCGTCCGCGTCGAAGGAGGCGGGCTCCTCCATGGCCGTCAGGGCCATCAGCTGCAGGAGGTGGTTCTGGATGACGTCGCGGGCGGCGCCGATGCCGTCGTAGTAGCCGGCGCGGCCGCCGATGCCGATGTCCTCGGCCATGGTGATCTGCACGTGGTCCACGAAGGACCGGTTCCAGATCGGTTCGAACATCGTGTTGGCGAAGCGCAGCGCCAGGATGTTCTGGACGGTCTCCTTGCCCAGGTAGTGGTCGATGCGGAAGACCTGGTCGGGGGCGAAGACCTCGTGGACGATCGCGTTGAGCTCCTCGGCCGACTTCAGGTCGTGGCCGAAGGGCTTCTCGATGACCGCGCGGCGCCAGGAGCCGGAGCTCTGGTCGGCCAGCCCGTGCTTCTTCAGCTGCTGGATCACGACCGGGAAGGAGCGCGGCGGCACGGACAGGTAGAAGGCGAAGTTGCCGCCGGTGCCCTGTGCCTTGTCGAGCTCGTCGATCGTGGCGCGCAGCCGCTCGAACGCGTCGTCGTCGTCGAAGGTGCCCTGGACGAAGCGCATCCCCTGGATGAGCTGCTGCCAGACCTCCTCACGGAACGGCGTGCGGGCGTGCTCCTTGACGGCGTCGTGGACCTCCGCCGCGAAGTCCTCGTGCTGCCACTCGCGGCGGGCGAAGCCCACCAGCGAGAAGCCCGGCGGCAGCAGACCCCGGTTGGCGAGGTCGTACACGGCGGGCATGAGCTTCTTCCGTGACAGGTCGCCCGTGACGCCGAAGATGACCAGGCCCGACGGCCCCGCGATACGCGGGAGCCGTCGGTCTGCGGGGTCACGCAGCGGGTTGCTGCTCGACAAGATCTCAGCCCTCCGAGGGGGCGAGGCGCTCCAGCTCCGCCTCGGTCGACTTGAGCAGGTCGTTCCAGGACGCCTCGAACTTCTCGACGCCCTCGTCCTCCAGGAGCTGCACCACCTCGTTGTACGAGATCCCGAGCTTCTCGACGGCGTCGATGTCGGCGCGCGCCTGCTCGTACGTCCCGGTGATGGTGTCGCCGGTGATCGAACCGTGCTCCTCGGTGGCCTCCAGGGTGGCCTCCGGCATGGTGTTGACCGTGTTCGGCGCGACCAGGTCGTCGACGTACAGGGTCGGCTTGTAGGCCTTGTCCTTGACACCGGTGGAGGCCCACAGCGGACGCTGCTTGCGGGCGCCCGCCTTCTCCAGCTCGTTCCAGCGGGCGGAGGAGAAGACCTCCTCGTACGCCTGGTAGGCGAGGCGCGCGTTGGCGACGGCGGCCTTGCCGCGCAGCGCCTTGGCCTCGTCGGTGCCGAGCGCGTCGATCCGCTTGTCGATCTCGGTGTCCACACGGGACACGAAGAAGGACGCGACGGACCGGATCAGGGAGAGGTCCAGGCCGCGCGCCTTGGCCTTCTCCAGGCCGGACAGGTAGGCGTCCATGACCTCGCGGTAGCGCTCCAGCGAGAAGATCAGCGTGACGTTGACGCTGATGCCGAGGCCGATGACCTCGGTGATCGCCGGCAGACCCGCCTTGGTGGCCGGGATCTTGATCAGCGTGTTGGGGCGGTCGACCAGCCAGGCCAGCTGCTTGGCCTCGGCGACCGTCGCCTTGGTGTTGTGGGCGAGGCGCGGGTCGACCTCGATCGACACGCGACCGTCCTGGCCGTCGGTGGCGTCGAAGACCGGGCGCAGGATGTCAGCCGCGTCCCGGACGTCGGCGGTGGTGATCATGCGGACGGCCTCTTCGACGGTGACCTTGCGGGCGGCGAGGTCGGACAGCTGCTGGTCGTAGCCGTCGCCGCCGCTGATCGCCTTCTGGAAGATCGTCGGGTTGGTGGTGACGCCCACGACGTGCTGCTGGTCGATCAGTTCGGCGAGGTTGCCGGACGTGATCCGCTTGCGCGACAGGTCGTCCAGCCAGATCGCGACGCCTTCTTCGGAGAGGCGCTTCAGTGCGTCTGTCATGGAATTACATCTCCTACGGTCGTATATGAGCGTCAGCGCTGGGCGGCGGCGATGGATTCCCGCGCCTTGGCGGCCACGTTCTCGGCAGTGAAGCCGAACTCGCGGAAGAGGACCTTGCCGTCGGCGGAAGCACCGAAGTGCTCCAGGGAAACGATGCGGCCGGCGTCCCCGACGTACCTGTACCAGGTCAGTCCGATACCGGCCTCGACCGCGACCCGCGCCTTCACGTTCGGCGGCAAGACGCTGTCCCGGTACCCCTGGTCCTGCTCCTCGAACCACTCCACGCACGGCATGGACACGACCCGGGTGGGCACCCCGTCGGCCTCCAGCTGCTCGCGCGCCTCGACGGCGACGTGCACCTCGGAGCCGGTCGCGATCAGGATGACCTCGGGGGTGCCGTTCGACGCCTCGAAGAGGACGTAGCCGCCCTTGGCCGTGTTCTCGTCGGGCTCGTACACCGGCACGCCCTGGCGGGTCAGCGCCAGGCCGTGCGGGGCGCCCTTGCCGAAGACCTTGGTGTAGCGGCGAAGGATCTCGCGCCAGGCGATCGCGGTCTCGTTGGCGTCGGCGGGGCGCACGACGTTGAGGCCGGGGATGGCGCGCAGCGACGCGAGGTGCTCGACCGGCTGGTGGGTCGGGCCGTCCTCGCCGAGACCGATCGAGTCGTGCGTCCACACGTACGTCACCGGCAGGTGCATCAGGGCCGACAGCCGCACGGAGTTGCGCATGTAGTCGGAGAAGACCAGGAACGTACCGCCGTAGACACGGGTGTTGCCGTGCAGGGTGATGCCGTTCATCTCCGCGGCCATGGAGTGCTCGCGGATGCCGAAGTGGATGGTCCGGCCGTACGGGTCCGCCTCGGGCAGCGGGTTGTCCGCCGGCAGGAACGAACTCGTCTTGTCGATGGTGGTGTTGTTGGAGCCGGCCAGGTCGGCGGAGCCGCCCCACAGCTCGGGGATCACGGCGCCGAGGGCCTGCAGCACCTTGCCGGAGGCGGCGCGGGTGGCGACGCCCTTGCCCGGCTCGAAGACCGGGAGCTTCTCCTCCCAGCCGGCCGGCAGCTCGCCCTTGGCGATGCGGTCGAAGTCGGCCGCGCGCTCGGCGTTGTTCTGCCGCCACAGCTGGAACGACTTCTCCCACTCGGCCTTCGCCTCGCGGCCGCGCTCCTGCGCCTGGCGGGTGTGCTTGAGGACCTCGTCGGCGACCTCGAAGTTCTTGCCGGGGTCGAAGCCGAGGACGCGCTTGGTGGCCGCGACCTCGTCGTCGCCGAGCGCCGAGCCGTGCGCGGCCTCGGTGTTCTGCGCGTTCGGCGCGGGCCAGGCGATGATCGAGCGCATCGCGATGAACGACGGCCGGTCCGTCACCTGCTTCGCGGCCTCGATCGCGTTGTAGATCGCGTGCGGGTCGAGGTCCCCGTCCGGCTTCGGCGCGATGCGCTGCACGTGCCAGCCGTACGCCTCGTACCGCTTGACGGTGTCCTCGGAGACGGCCGTCTCGGTGTCGCCCTCGATCGAGATGTGGTTGTCGTCCCACAGCAGGATCAGGTTGCCGAGCTGCTGGTGGCCGGCCATCGAGGACGCCTCGGAGGAGATGCCCTCCTGCAGGCAGCCGTCACCGGCGATGCAGAAGATGAAGTGGTCGAAGGGGGACTCGCCCTGCGGGGCGTCCGGGTCGAACAGGCCGCGCTCGTAGCGGGCGGCCATCGCCATGCCGACGGCGTTGGCGACACCCTGGCCCAGCGGGCCGGTCGTGGTCTCGACGCCCGTGGTGTGGCCGTACTCCGGGTGGCCGGGGGTCTTGGAGCCCCAGGTGCGGAAGGCCTTCAGGTCGTCCAGCTCCAGGCCGAAGCCGGCCAGGTAGAGCTGTGTGTAGAGGGTCAGGGACGAATGGCCGGCGGACAGGACGAAGCGGTCGCGGGCGACCCAGTCCGGATCGGTGGGGTCGTGCCGCATCACCTTCTGGAAGAGGGTGTACGCGGCGGGCGCCAGGCTCATCGCCGTACCCGGATGGCCGTTGCCGACCTTCTGTACGGCGTCGGCGGCCAGGACGCGGGCGGTGTCCACGGCCCGCTGGTCCAACTCGGTCCACTCGAGGTCTGTGGTGGTCGGCTTGGTGCTCACCCTGAGTCAGGGCTCCTCTCCACATGTCACGCATGTCGAATGCCGGCGCACTGGACGCCCACCGGCGCTGTCGAGCCTACCCCCGTGAGAACGTGCATTTTTTCGAGTCATTCCAGACTGCCGGGCCTGGCGGGGATCCGCCTCCCGACTGCCCGGATCCGTGGTCGGCAACTGAATACGCAGCCGCTGTCCGGACTGCTCAATCGAGCTTCAGTACGACGTCCGGGGGCACCCGGGCCCCGCCGGTCAGGGCCCCCCGCCAACACGACCCCACCCCCGCGAAGGTCGGGGTACGGGCAACGTCTAAAGTGGCGTGGTACGCGCGAGCCTTTACCGGTACTTCACATGGGCGGGGGCTCGCTGGGATGTCTCTGTAGGGGTGTGCGTGACGGCCGTCGAATCCCGTCCAGCGGGTGTACTCGGTGCGAGCGAGAGCCCGCGTCACCGGCCGTTCGGGGCCCGTGTCAAGGCGTTCGTGGCGCTGACCAAGCCGCGGATCATCGAGCTCCTGCTCATCACCACCGTGCCGGTGATGTTCCTCGCGCAGCGAGGAGTGCCGGACCTGACGCTGGTCCTGCTCACCTGCCTCGGCGGCTATCTCTCCGCGGGCGGCGCCAACGCGCTCAACATGTACATCGACCGCGACATCGACGCCCTGATGGACCGCACCTCGCAGCGGCCGCTGGTCACCGGGATGGTCGGTCCGCGCGAGTGCCTCGCGTTCGGCATCACCCTGGCGGTCGTCTCGACGCTGCTGTTCGGGCTGGCCGTCAACTGGCTGTCCGCCTGGCTGTCGCTCGGAGCGCTCCTCTTCTACGTGGTCGTCTACACGATGATCCTCAAGCGCCGCACCTCGCAGAACATCGTGTGGGGCGGCATCGCGGGCTGCATGCCGGTGCTCATCGGCTGGTCCTCCGTCACGAACTCGATGTCGTGGGCGCCGGTCATCCTCTTCCTCGTCATGTTCTTCTGGACCCCGCCGCACTACTGGCCGCTGTCCATGAAGGTCAAGGAGGACTACGCGCGCGTGGGCGTGCCGATGCTCCCGGTCATCGCCTCCAACAAGGTGGTCGCCAAGCAGATCGTCATCTACAGCTGGGTGATGGTCGCGGTCTCCCTGCTCCTGACGCCCCTCGGCTACACCGGCTGGTTCTACACGACGGTCGCCCTGGCGGCCGGCGGCTGGTGGCTGTGGGAGGCGCACGCGCTGCAGAACCGCGCCAGGTCCGAGGTGACAGGCGGGAAGCTGAAGGAGATGCGCCTGTTCCACTGGTCCATCACCTATGTGTCGCTGCTCTTCGTGGCCGTCGCGGTGGACCCCTTCCTGCGCTGACCGACGGTCCTACGGGTCGCCGGCGCGACGACGACGTCCGACGGGCGGGGGGGGGGGGGGAGGAGAAACACCCCCCCCCCCCCCCCTTGAGGTCCCCCCCCCTCGCCCCCCCTCCCCCTCCAAAAAAAAAAAAAGCGGGGGGTGGGGGGGGGGACCCGTTGGGGGGGGGGGTGGGGGTTGGGGGGGGTGGCGGGGGGGGGGGGGGGTTGGGGGGGGGGGGGGGGTGGGCCCCCCCCCCCCCCCCCCCCCGTCGCCGTTGGAGCTACCCGTCGGTAGCATCCTGGCCATGGCAGAGACAGAGCAGGTTGACCCGAAGGCCGGGCGCAAGGTGGCGCGCCTCGCCCAGCAGATCAGCGCCTTCGCCAAGGCGCACGGCGGGGCCGAGGGACAGGTGGCCTACATCGGCGAGCGCGGCGCACGCATCGTCCTGGTCGGCGAGGACGGCGGCTGGGGCGACCTGGTGGCGCCCTCGTACGAGCTGGCCGGGCAGGCCGTGCAGAAGGCCGGCATCACCGTCCACG
This sequence comes from Streptomyces sp. NPDC057616, assembly GCF_042800575.1. Taxonomy (NCBI): domain Bacteria; kingdom Bacillati; phylum Actinomycetota; class Actinomycetes; order Kitasatosporales; family Streptomycetaceae; genus Streptomyces; species Streptomyces sp. NPDC057616. Next base: position 98,703 of record NZ_JBHVGU010000014.1, on the reverse strand, counting down.
AGTCCTTCGACGGCGAGTTCGCGGCCAAGGTGAGGACCGGCCCGTACGAGTGGACGCGCATGGCCGGGATCCAGCTGGGCGGTCCGAGCAACACCTGACGCCGGTTCACCCGTTAGGACGTGTGAGGAGCACAGGTCCACCGAACGGGGAGCCCGGATGATCGAAACGCCGTCCCTCGTGGACCAGTACTGCCACGGCGTACTGAAGACGGAGCTGGGCCTCGGCACCTTCGAGGCCCACCTGGCCCGTACCGAGGGCCCGCCCGCGCCCGGCACCACCCTCTTCGACACCCAGACCGGGTTCGCGGTCCGGCGCTGGTGCCCGCCGTTACTCGGCCTGGAGCCGCACTGCCCGCCCGCCCGCTACCTCGCCCGGCGCCGTGAACTCGGCGTGCCGGAGACGGGCCGAAGACTGCTGCGCGGCAGCGGCATCACCACCTACCTGGTCGACACCGGGCTGCCCGGCGATCTGACCGGGCCCACCGAGATGGCGTCCTCGGGGGACGCCGAGGCCCGCGAGATCGTCCGCCTGGAACTGCTCGCCGAGCAGGTCGCCGACACCTCCGGCACCGTCGAGTCCTTCCTCGCCAACCTCGCCGAGTCGGTGCACGGCGCCGCCGTGCACGCCGTCGCCTTCACCTCCGTCGCGGGCCTGCGCCACGGCCTGGCGCTCGCGCCCGAGCCGCCCGGTCCGGGCGAGGTGCGCGGCGCCGCGGCCCGCTGGCTGAGCGGCCGCCGCGTGGGCGGCGAACTGACCGACCCGGTCCTGCTGCGGCATCTGCTGTGGATCGCGGTCGCCTCCGGCCTGCCGCTCCAACTGCACGCGGGACTGGGCGAACCGGGCACGCGCATCGACCGTACGGACCCGGTCCTGCTGACCGACTTCGTCCGCGCGACGGCGGGGCTCGGCACCGACCTGATCCTGCTGCACGGCTATCCGTACCACCGCCACGCCGCCCACCTCGCCGGCGTCTTCCCGCACGTCTACGCCGACTCGGGCGCCGCGCTCGTACGAACCGGGGCGCGGGCGGCGACGGTCCTCGCGGAGATCCTCGAACTCGCCCCCTTCGGCAAGATCCTCTTCTCCAGCGGCGCCCACGGCCTGCCCGAACTGCACGTGGTGGGCGCCCGCCTCTTCCGCGAGGCCCTCGGCCGGGTGCTCGGCGGCTGGGTCTCCGACGGTGCCTGGTCCCTGTCGGACGCCCAGCGGGTGGCGGGCCTGGTGGCGGCGGGGAACGCGCGCAGGGTGTACGGGCTGGAGTGAGCCGGGACCGCGCCCCGCGGGCGGCCCCGGCCCGGCTCCGCTCAGGACGACCAGCCGCGCTGCACCTTCGGCAGGCCGCCCTCCGGTCCCGTCGACTCGTCGTTGCGGTGGACGACCCGGGACACCGCCGCCGCGTTGTCGGCACGGCAGAACTGGGTGTCGTAGTCGCCGTACTCGACCGGTTCGCGCGTGTGCGGTCCCACCACCACGCAGTTGAACCCGTCCTCCGGGTCCAGCGGAGGCTGGGTGCGCATCTCCGCCCCGACGGCCAGGCTGTTGGAGAGGATCACCCAGGCGCCGAACTCCTCGACGCAGCGCTGGGCCGCCTGCCGGTCCCAGCGGGTGGCCTGCCGGCTGATCGGCGAGGAGAAGAGCGGCACGAGGATGTGCGAGACACCGAGCGCCTGGAGCTTGGCCTCCCACTGCACGGACTGCTTGATGTCCTCGCAGACGAAGACCGCGATCCGGCCCAGCGAGCTCTCCAGCACCGTGATGTCCAGGCCTCTGGAGATGTCCTCGACCGCGAGCTTCTCGTGCGGCTCCCCGGGCAGCCGCCAGGTGGTGGCGACCCTCGGGGTCACGGTGAAGCCGGCCATCTTGTCCTGCTCCAGCACGATCTCGCCCGTGCGGCAGTCCATCAGGACGGCACGGTTCGGCGGCGGGCTGCTGTCGCCGAGCGGGCCGGTGCCCAGCAGTGCCCACTGCAGCCTGCTGTGGTCCGGCAGTTCACCGAGCAGGGTCCGCCACTGCTGGAGCAGGGGCGGGGAGAGCGTGCTCTCCGGCAGCACGGCGATGTCGGCGCCCGACCGGCCGAGTCCGCGGACCACCTGACCGACGCGGTCGTTGAGCCGCCCCGTGGACGGCGTGACGCGGTAACGCCGGCGCTCGTTTCTCTGGTGCCATTCGAACTCCAGCTCGGCATATTTTTCCAGCATCGGAACGGCGCCGACGGAAATCTCCTCGCCCGCCGCGAAGGCCGGATCATTGCGGCTCGGTATTCGATCGATGTGGATTCGGCGGAGGTCCTCCGGGGTGACCCGGTGCACGTTGAAGAAATCGGCTTTCGCCGCTCCCTCCGCCATCACCTTTCCCGGTCGCGTGCAACGCGGCAGGAGCACCCCTTTCGTCTTTCCTCTGGGATTGTTGAGACGGTGGTGGCGGAGGTAGCGGATGCTGAGCCAGGCCATCGTCTGTGTGTCGTAGCTCGGGCTGAACGGGTTGGCCGCGGCCAGTGCCCAGTCCAGGCCGAGCAGTGCGGCGAAGACGCCCCGGTCGCCGTGAAGTTCGGCCTCCTTGGCGACGGTTTTGGTGAGCCGGGGCGTGACGCGGCCGGTCCGCAGCACACTGGTGCACACGCGGTCCGCGAACCGTCGAACGGTCGAAACCCGCAACCAATCGGTCGCTTCTTCCCCACAGAAGCACTCGTCCGGAAGCAGGTCGTAAAGGACCACGAAAAGATCGGCCGGATCTGCGGGTAAATCGGCCCCGTTGATCGGATTCTCGGCGTCGCGCACTGAATTTGCGTCCATGTATCCCCCCGATGCGTGAGCGCGTAACCCGAGGTTAACGGCTTGGGGGCATATGCGCCGCACGCCCGTCGAGAAACGTGTAACAAAAAGGACTCGCAGATCCACTTCTCGGGAAAAGAATCATGGCGCTATCACTTGACACTCACTTGACATCGAGGGATGGTGAATGAGGACCCGAGTGACGAGCCACTGAGGAGATCGGGGGATGCGACATGAGCGACACGGATCGAGTGCGACATGACCGGGTGACCGAGGTCCGGAACCTGTTGGAGGAGATGGCGCTGGACAGCGGGATGACGGAGGGGAGCTTCAGCTCGCTGGGCATGCTCATCACCGACTCCTCGCTGGCGGCCGACGAGCCGGCGCTGCGGGCGGCCCACGACGGCCTGCGCGGGCTGTACGGCAAGGTGGCCCGCCCGGGCGAGGACGGCGACACGGACGCCAAGACCATGGAGCAGCGCGGACGTCTCCTCGGCCTGCTCGACGTGACGTTCTGGTCGCTGCGCCGGCTGCCGTCCGAGCTTCAGCTGAACCTCGACCCGCACGGCCACGCGGCCCGTTTTCTGACCGAGATCGCCACCGAGCCCGGACTGAGCAACGCCCAGCTCGCCGAGCGGCTCGGTGTGGACATCACCGAGGTCAGCAGGGTCGGCCGCAAACTGCTGGCGTCCGGAGTGGCGTGGAAGAGCCGTCAGTGGCGCTACAACTGCTGGAACATCACACCGCGCGGTGCCGCCTATCTGGAGCAGGCGGGCCTGGCCGGCCGGAGGTCGGCGGCGAAGTAGCGCCGGCGCGACGGACGGGGGACAGCCGTGGAGGAGGGGCCGACGCGGTCCGGGGAGCCGGCGCCGGGCACCGGGCCGGAGCGGACGACCGTCGGGGAGCAGTACGCGACGACGCGCGACATCGTCGTCCTGACCGCCGTGCTGCTCGTGCTCGTCGTCTCGCTCGCGGCCGTGCTCGTCCAGGCCTGGCCGCCGCCGGTCACCACGGTCGGCGGCGTCGCGCGGGAGCGTCCGTCAGGGTCCGGGCTCCTGCTGTGGCACGCCGTGCTGCCGCGTGACACCCGCCTGTTCCTCGTGGTCGCCGCGGCGGGCGGCCTGGGTTCCCTGATCCACGTCCTGCGCTCGCTCTACGAGTACGTCGGCAACCGCCGGCTGCGGCGCAGCTGGCTGCTGATGTACGCGCTGGAGCCGGTCGTCGGGGCGGTGCTGGCGCTCGTCGTGTACTGCGTGCTGCGCGGCGGGCTCACCACGACGATGGCCTCGTCCGGCGACATCAACCCCTACGGAGTGGCCGCCGTGGCCGCGCTGGTCGGGATGTTCTCCCGGCAGACCGTGCAGAAGCTCGTCACCGTGTTCGACACGCTGCTCGCGCCCGCCCAGCAGACCACCGACCGCCTCGGCGGCGATCCGGGCGCCAGGAGCGCGTCCGCGGGGGAGCGGCGGGACGACGGGTCGGACCCCGACAGGTCGGACCCCGACGGGTCAGACCCCGGCCCCGACCGCTGATCCGGACTGCGCGGGCCCCGGGATCTCCAGAGTGGTCTGCGGCCGCTCGCGCAGCGCCAGCAGCACCCGCAGCACCCAGATCCAGATCAGTGCCGAGCCGAGCATGTGGAGACCGACGAGGATCTCGGGCAGGTGCGTGAAGTACTGGACGTAGCCGATGACGCCCTGGGCCAGCAGGATCAGGAACAGCTCGCGGGTGCGGGCCAGCGGGCCCTTCGGGGCGTCGACCGCCTTGAGGATGAACCACAGGGCGAAGGTCAGCGTGACCACGATCCAGGCGAGCACGGCGTGCAGCTTGGCGACCGTCTCCCAGTCGATCGGGATCCGCGCGACCTCCTTGGAGTCGCCCGCGTGCGGCCCGGCGCCGGTCACCACGGTGCCGACCGCGATCAGAAGCACCGAGGCGAGGACCAGGAACCACACCAGCTGCTGGACCGGCTTGCCGACCAGCGGACGGGGCGCGCCGTCGCCCTCGCGGGTGCGCTGCCACATCACGGCCGCGACCGCGATCAGGCCCGAGGAGAGCAGGAAGTGCGCCGCGACGGTGTAGGGGTTCAGGCCGACCAGCACCACGATGCCGCCCAGGATCGCGTTGCTCATCACGATCCAGAACTGGGCCCAGCCGAGCCGGGTCAGGCTGCGCCGGTACGGCTTCTCGGAGCGGGCCGCGATGATCGCCCAGCCGACGGCCGCGCACAGCACGTAGGTGAGCATGCGGTTGCCGAACTCGATGGCTCCGTGGAAGCCCATCGCGCTGGTCGTCGTGAGCGAGGTGTCCGTGCACGTCGGCCAGGTCGGGCAGCCGAGCCCGGAACCGGTCAGCCGCACCGCACCGCCGGTGACCACGATGATCACCGCCATGACGAGCGCGGAGAGTGCCGCACGCCGGACCGTCCTGGGTGTGGGGGTCCAGCGGGCTGCGATGAAGGAGAGCGGGTTGCGCAGTGCCGCCAAGGCGTCGGCGCGGGTCACGTTTGGCACGCGCACCATCGTAGGCGCCCGCTTGTGCACTCGTTCACGAGGGTCCATGACGGCCCTGCCCCCACCCCTACTCCCAGCGGAAGAACTTCCCGGCCGCCGCCAGGCCCACGACCGCCCACACGGCCAGGATCCCCAGGTCGCCCCAGGGCATGGACGCCCCGTGCTGGAGCACGTCGCGCAGGCCGTCGGAGAGCGCCGAGATGGGCAGCAGGCCGAGCACGTCCTGGGCGCCCTGCGGGAACTTGTCCATCGGGACGATCACGCCGCCGCCCACGAGGAGCAGCAGGAAGACCAGGTTCGCGGCGGCCAGCGTCGCCTCGGCCTTGAGCGTTCCGGCCATCAGCAGCCCGAGGCCCGAGAAGGCGGCCGTGCCGGCGATCAGCAGGAGCAGCACGGCCGCGGGGTTGCCGTGCGGCGACCAGCCCAGCGCGAAGGCGATCACCGTCAGCAGGACCACCTGCATGACCTCGGTCACCAGCACCGACGCCGTCTTCGCCGTCATCAGGCCCCAGCGGGGCAGCGGGGAGGAGGCGAGGCGCTTGAGGACGCCGTAGCGGCGCTCGAAGCCCGTGGCGATGGCCTGGCCGGTGAACGCCGTCGACATCACGGCGAGCGCCAGGATGCCGGGGGCGAGGAAGTCGACGGAGCTGCCCGCGCCGGTGTCCACGATGTCGACCGAGCTGAACAGGACCAGCAGCAGCGTCGGGATCACGACCGTCAGCAGCAGCTGCTCGCCGTTGCGCAGGAGCATCTTCGTCTCGAGCGCCGTCTGCGCGCCGAGCATGCGGGTCAGGGGCGCCGCGCCGGGCTTCGGCGCGTACGTACCGGTGGCCGTGGTCACGAGCGGAGCTCCTTGCCCGTCAGTTCGAGGAAGACGTCTTCGAGGGTGTGCCGCTCGACCGAGATCTTGTCCGGCATCACCCCGTGCTGCGCGCACCAGGACGCCACCGTCGCGAGCAGCTGCGGGTCGACCTTGCCGTTCACCCGGTACGAGCCCGGCGTCAGTTCCGCCGCCGAGCAGTCGGCGGGCAGCGCCTTGAGCAGGGAGCCGACGTCCAGCCCCGGGCGGCCGACGAAGCGCAGCGTGTTCTCGGCGCCGCCGCGGCACAGGGCCTCGGGGGAGCCCTGGGCGATGACCCGTCCGGCGTCGATGATCGCGACGTCGTCGGCGAGCTGCTCGGCCTCGTCCATGTAGTGCGTGGTGAGGACGACCGAGACGCCGTCGGCGCGCAGGTCGCCGATCAGGTCCCAGGTGGCGCGGCGGGCCTGCGGGTCGAGGCCGGAGGTCGGCTCGTCCAGGAAGACCAGTTCGGGGCGGCCCACGACCGCCATCGCGAGGGCCAGGCGCTGCTGCTGCCCGCCGGAGAGCCGACGGTACGTCGTGCGGCCGCACGAGCCGAGCCCCAGCCGCTCGATCAGGGCGTCGACGTCCAGCGGGTGCGCGTGCAGCTTGGCCACGTGCCGCAGCATCTCGTCCGCCCGCGCGCCCGAGTAGACACCGCCGGACTGCAGCATCACGCCGATCCGGGGATGCAGCTGACGGGCCTGGCGCACCGGGTCGAGGCCGAGCACGCGCACCGTTCCGGAGTCCGGTCTGCGGTATCCCTCGCAGATCTCGACGGTGGTCGACTTGCCCGCGCCGTTCGGGCCGAGTACGGCGGTCACGCCGGCCTGGGCCACCAGGTCGAGGCCGTCCACAGCGGTTTTGGTGCCGTACCGCTTCACCAGGGCCTGAACCTGGAGCACGGGCTCACTTCGCATGGGCCCGAGTCTAGGTACGGGCCCGCCCGTCCCGTCGGGCGGGTGCAAGATCTCCACCGGACCGCGCGAACCGGCGGCCGCGGGCCCGCGTGCACCCGCTCGGCTCCACCGCCTCGCCGCTGTGTGGCGGCTGTGCCGCGAGGGGCAAGAGCGCCGGTCGGAGGGGGTGCCGGCGAGGGCCGGGAGCCCGGTCGGACACCGCCGCCGACCGGCCTTTCTGATCGATCAAAGATCGTTTCCGCAGGTCAGATTAGGTAGACCTAAGTGACGTAGGGCACCGTCCGCCTGGCCGGACGCCGCTTGCCCGCTCCTGAGGAATTACGCAACAATGGCGTTGTGAAAAACGTCGGCGAGGCTCGGGAGACCTCCACGGAGGCCCCCCAGGAGGAGTTCGCGACCGGTGAGCGCTCGACGCGCAACCGGGTCGCGCGGTCCGTCCTGGACCACGGGCCGTCGACCGTCGCCGAGCTGGCCGGCCGGCTGGGCCTGACCCAGGCCGCCGTACGCAGGCATCTCGACGCACTGGTCGCCGACGACGTCGTGGAAGCCCGGGAGCAGCGGGTCTACGGAGCCCGCGGCCGAGGCCGCCCGGCCAAGGTCTTCGCGCTCACCGACTGCGGCCGCGACGCCTTCGACCAGTCGTACGACAAGCTCGCCGCGGACGCCCTGCGCTGGATCCAGGAGCGCTTCGGCGGGGACGAGGCGGTCGTCGCCTTCGCGCGCGCGAGGATCGCCGAACAGGCCGACGCCTACCGCAAGGCGATCGAGGCCGCCGCCCCCGAGGAGCGCACGGAAGCCCTGGCCAAGGCGCTGAGCGCGGACGGGTACGCTGCTACGGCGCGCAGCGCACCGGTCGGCGAGCAGCTGTGCCAGCACCACTGCCCCGTCGCCCATGTCGCGGAAAAGTTCCCTCAGCTCTGCGAGGCGGAGACCGAGATCTTCTCCCAGCTGCTGGGAACCCACGTACAGCGACTGGCGACCATCGCGCACGGTGACGGCGTCTGCACGACGTTCATCCCAAAGATTTCCGAGATCACTCACAACGCATCTGCAAGCACGGCCGGGAGGAACCCCGCATGACTCTCCCCATCGAGGAGACTGCCCACCCTGAGCTTGAGGGCCTGGGCAAGTACGAATACGGCTGGGCGGACTCCGACGAAGCCGGTGCCTCGGCGAAGCGCGGTCTCAGCGAGGAAGTCGTCCGGGACATCTCCGCCAAGAAGAACGAGCCGGAGTGGATGACCAAGCTCCGCCTCAAGGGCCTGCGGCTGTTCGACAAGAAGCCCATGCCGAACTGGGGCTCGGACCTGTCGGGCATCGACTTCGACAACATCAAGTACTTCGTGCGCTCCACGGAGAAGCAGGCGGAGTCCTGGGAGGACCTGCCCGAGGACATCAAGAACACGTACGACAAGCTCGGCATCCCCGAGGCGGAGAAGCAGCGCCTCGTCGCCGGTGTCGCGGCCCAGTACGAGTCCGAGGTCGTCTACCACCAGATCCGCGAGGACCTGGAGGAGCAGGGCGTCATCTTCCTGGACACCGACACCGCTCTGAAGGAGCACCCGGAGCTCTTCAAGGAGTACTTCGGCACGGTCATCCCGGTCGGCGACAACAAGTTCGCGTCGCTGAACACCGCGGTGTGGTCCGGCGGCTCCTTCATCTACGTGCCGAAGGGCGTGCACGTGGAGATCCCGCTCCAGGCCTACTTCCGTATCAACACGGAGAACATGGGCCAGTTCGAGCGGACCCTGATCATCGTCGACGAGGGCGCCTACGTGCACTACGTCGAGGGCTGCACCGCGCCGATCTACAAGTCGGACTCGCTGCACTCCGCGGTCGTCGAGATCATCGTCAAGAAGAACGCCCGCTGCCGCTACACGACCATCCAGAACTGGTCGAACAACGTCTACAACCTGGTCACCAAGCGCGCCGTCGCCTACGAGGGCGCCACCATGGAGTGGATCGACGGCAACATCGGCTCCAAGGTGACGATGAAGTACCCGGCCGTCTACCTGATGGGCGAGCACGCCAAGGGCGAGACCCTGTCCATCGCCTTCGCGGGCGAGGGCCAGCACCAGGACGCCGGCTCCAAGATGGTCCACATGGCGCCCAACACGTCCTCCAACATCGTCTCCAAGTCGGTGGCGCGCGGCGGCGGCCGCACCTCCTACCGCGGTCTGGTCGAGATCGGCGAGGGCGCCCACGGCTCCAAGTCGAACGTGCTGTGCGACGCGCTGCTCGTCGACACCATCTCCCGCTCCGACACGTACCCCTACGTGGACGTCCGCGAGGACGACGTGTCCATGGGCCACGAGGCCACCGTCTCCAAGGTCTCCGAGGACCAGCTCTTCTACCTGATGAGCCGCGGCCTCAGCGAGTTCGAGGCGATGGCGATGATCGTGCGCGGCTTCGTCGAGCCCATCGCGAAGGAGCTGCCCATGGAGTACGCCCTCGAGCTCAACCGGCTGATCGAGCTGCAGATGGAGGGCGCGGTCGGTTAGGACCCGCCTTCCGAAGCAGTAGCCAGATTTCTTGACGTAGGAAGAGAGCAGACCGACAGCCATGGCTGAGGCTCAGAACATCCCGGTGGGGTCCACCACCGCCGGCCAGATCGCGGTGGCCGCCGAGTCGACCGTCGCCACGCGCATGAGCGCGCCCCCGTCCTTCGACGTGGCGGACTTCCCGGTCCCGCACGGCCGCGAGGAGGAGTGGCGGTTCACCCCGCTGGAGCGCCTGCGCGGGCTGCACGACGGCACCGCCGTCGCGACCGGCGAGGGCGTGAAGGTCGCGGTCGACGCCCCCGAGGGCGTCACCGTCGAGACCGTCGACCGTGGCGACGCCCGGATCGGCAGGGCGGGCACCCCCGTGGACCGCATCGCCGCCCAGGCGTACTCGGCGTTCGAGAAGGCCGGCGTGGTCACCGTCCCCAAGGAGACGGTGCTCACCGAGCCCATCCGCATCGCCGTGCACGGCGAGGGCGGCACCCGCTTCGGTCACCAGGTGATCGAGCTGGGTGCCTTCGCCGAGGCCGTCGTCGTCATCGACCACACCGGTGACGCCGTGCTCGCCGCCAACGTCGACTACATCCTGGGCGACGGCGCCAAGCTGACCGTCGTCTCCGTCCAGGACTGGGACGACAAGGCCGTGCACGTGGCCCAGCACAACGCCCTCATCGGGCGCGACGCGCGCTTCAAGTCGGTCGTGGTGACCTTCGGCGGCGACCTCGTACGGCTGCACCCGCGCGTCTCCTACGCCGGCCCCGGCGGCGAGGCCGAGCTGCTCGGCCTGTACTTCACCGACCAGGGCCAGCACCAGGAGCACCGCCTGCTGGTCGACCACAACACCCCGCACTGCAAGTCGAACGTCGTCTACAAGGGCGCGCTCCAGGGCGACGGCGCCCACGCGGTGTGGATCGGCGACGTGCTCATCGAGGCCAAGGCCGAGGGCACGGACACCTACGAGATGAACCGCAACCTCGTCCTCACGGACGGCGCGCGGGTCGACTCGGTGCCCAACCTCGAGATCGAGACCGGCGAGATCGTCGGCGCCGGACATGCCTCCGCCACCGGCCGCTTCGACGACGAGCAGCTCTTCTACCTGATGGCCCGTGGCATCCCCGCCGACGAGGCCCGTCGCCTGGTGGTCCGCGGCTTCTTCGCCGAGCTGGTCCAGCAGATCGGCGTCGACGACATCGAGGCGCGCCTGCTGGAGAAGATCGACGAGGAGCTGGAGGCGTCGGTCTGATGTCAGCGTTCGTACGCGCCTGTGGGCTGAGCGAGCTGGAGGAGGACACCCCGAAGCGGGTGGAACTCGACGGCACGCCGGTCTCGGTCGTGAAGACCGAGGGGGAGGTGTTCGCCATCCACGACATCTGCTCGCACGCGAACGTCTCGCTCTCCGAGGGCGAGGTGGAGGACTGCCAGATCGAGTGCTGGCTGCACGGCTCCAGCTTCGACCTGCGCACCGGCAAGCCGTCCGGCCTCCCCGCGACGCGCCCCGTCCCCGTATACCCCGTAAAGATCGAAGGGGACGACGTTCTCGTCTCCCTCAACCAGGAGTCCTGAGGCACCCATGGCAACGCTTGAAATCCGAGACCTGCGCGTCACCGTCGAGGCCGACAACGCCACGAAGGAAATCCTCAAGGGCGTCGACCTCACCGTGAAGCAGGGCGAGACGCACGCCATCATGGGCCCCAACGGCTCCGGCAAGTCGACCCTCGCCTATTCGCTCGCGGGTCACCCGAAGTACACGATCACCGGCGGCACCGTCACCCTCGACGGCGAGGACGTCCTGGAGATGTCCGTCGACGAGCGCGCCCGCGCGGGCCTGTTCCTCGCGATGCAGTACCCGGTCGAGGTCCCGGGTGTGTCCGTGTCGAACTTCCTGCGCACCTCCGCCACCGCCATCCGCGGTGAGGCCCCCAAGCTGCGCACCTGGGTGAAGGAGGTCAAGGAGACCATGGAGCGTCTCAACATGGACCCCTCCTTCGCCGAGCGCAACGTCAACGAGGGCTTCTCCGGCGGTGAGAAGAAGCGCCACGAGATCCTCCAGCTCGAGCTGCTCAAGCCGAAGATCGCGATCCTCGACGAGACGGACTCCGGCCTCGACGTCGACGCCCTGCGCGTCGTCTCCGAGGGCGTCAACCGCGTCCGCGAGACCGGCGAGGTCGGCACCCTGCTGATCACGCACTACACGCGCATCCTGCGCTACATCAAGCCCGACTACGTCCACGTCTTCTCCGGCGGCCGCATCGTCGAGTCCGGCGGCGCCGAGCTCGCCGACAAGCTGGAGGACGAGGGCTACGAGGCATACACGAAGGGCGGCGCATCCGCGTGACACAGCTGCCGGGCCTCCTCGACACCGAGGCGATCCGCAAGGACTTCCCCATCCTGGACCGCCAGGTCCACGACGGCCGGAAGCTCGTGTACCTGGACAACGCGGCGACCTCGCAGAAGCCGCGCCAGGTGCTCGACGCCCTGAACGAGTACTACGAGCGCTACAACGCCAACGTCCACCGCGGTGTGCATGTGCTCGCCGAGGAGGCCACGGCGCTGTACGAGGGCGCGCGCGACAAGGTCGCGTCCTTCATCAACGCGCCGAGCCGCGACGAGGTGATCTTCACCAAGAACGCCTCCGAGTCGCTCAACCTCGTGGCGAACATGCTCGGCTGGGCCGACGAGCCCTACCGCGTGGACCACGAGACCGAGATCGTCATCACGGAGATGGAGCACCACTCCAACATCGTGCCGTGGCAGCTGCTGTCGCAGCGCACGGGCGCGAAGCTGAAGTGGTTCGGCCTCACCGACGACGGCCGCCTCGACCTGTCCAACATCGACGAGATCATCACCGAGAAGACGAAGATCGTCTCCTTCGTGCTGGTGTCCAACATCCTGGGCACGGTCAACCCGGTCGAGACGATAATCCGCCGCGCCCAGGAGGTCGGCGCCCTCGTCTGCATCGACGCCTCCCAGGCGGCGCCCCACATGCCGCTGGACGTCCAGGCCCTCCAGGCCGACTTCGTGGCCTTCACCGGCCACAAGATGTGCGGCCCGACCGGCATCGGCGTCCTGTGGGGCCGCCAGGAGCTGCTCGAGGACCTGCCCCCGTTCCTCGGCGGCGGCGAGATGATCGAGACCGTGTCGATGCACTCGTCGACGTACGCTCCGGCCCCGCACAAGTTCGAGGCGGGCACCCCGCCGATCGCGCAGGCGGTCGGTCTCGGCGCGGCGATCGACTACCTGAACGCCATCGGCATGGACAAGATCCTCGCCCACGAGCACGCGCTCACCGAGTACGCGGTGAAGCGGCTGGCCGAGGTTCCCGACCTGAGGATCATCGGCCCGACCACGGCCGAGGACCGCGGCGCGGCGATCTCCTTCACCCTCGGCGACATCCACCCGCACGACGTGGGCCAGGTCCTCGACGAGCAGGGCATCGCGGTGCGCGTCGGCCACCACTGCGCGCGGCCGGTCTGCCTGCGCTACGGAATTCCTGCGACCACCCGAGCGTCGTTCTATCTGTACTCCACGCCTGCCGAGATCGACGCGCTGGTCGACGGGCTGGAGCACGTACGGAACTTCTTCGGCTGACGGGACGGGACGAGCGATCGCATGAAGCTGGACTCGATGTACCAGGAAGTCATCCTGGACCACTACAAGAACCCGCACGGGCGTGGTCTCAGGGATGGCGACGCCGAGGTGCACCACGTGAACCCGACGTGCGGTGACGAGATCACCCTCCGCGTGAAGTACGACGGCACGAGGATCGAGGACGTCTCGTACGAGGGCCAGGGCTGCTCCATCAGCCAGGCCTCCGCCTCGGTGCTCAACGAGCTGCTGGTCGGCAAGAACCTGACGGACGCACAGAAGATCCAGGAGACCTTCCTGGAGCTGATGCAGTCCAAGGGCAAGATCGAGCCCGACGACGCGATGGAGGAGGTGCTGGAGGACGCGGTCGCGTTCGCCGGTGTCTCCAAGTACCCGGCCCGGGTCAAGTGCGCCCTCCTGAGCTGGATGGCGTGGAAGGACGCGACGGCCCAGGCCCTGGACGGGGCCGACGCCGAAAGGAAGACGGCATGAGCGAGACCGTTGAGATGAAGCCGGCCTCGGAGGAGGAGATCCGCGAGGCCCTGTACGACGTCGTCGACCCCGAGCTGGGCATCGACGTGGTCAACCTCGGCCTGATCTACGGCATTCACATCGACGACGCGAACATCGCGACGATCGACATGACCCTGACCTCCGCGGCCTGCCCGCTGACGGACGTCATCGAGGACCAGGCCAAGTCCGCCACGGACGGCCTCGTCAACGAGCTGCGCATCAACTGGGTCTGGATGCCGCCGTGGGGCCCGGACAAGATCACCGACGACGGCCGGGAGCAGCTGCGCGCGCTGGGCTTCAACGTCTGACTGCCGCTGTACGCGGGTGAACGGCCATACCTTTACGGGTATGGCCGTTTCGCTGCATCACCTCGTCGTCGACGCCCGCGACCTGCCCGGGCTCGCCCGCTTCTGGTGCCGGGTGCTGGACTGGCGGGTCCTGTCCCAGAAGCCGCGTGAAGTCGTCATCGGGCCGGACGAGTTCGCCGCGACCGGCATCTGCTTCATGCCGGTGAGCGACCCGAAGACCGTCAAGAACCGGCTGCACTTCGACCTCGCCCCCGACGACCAGGACGCCGAGGTGGAGCGCATCCTCGCCCTCGGGGCGCGGCGCGTCGACATCGGGCAGGGGAGCGGGGCCGGCTGGGTGGTGCTGGCCGACCCGGAGGGCAACGAGTTCTGCGTGCTGCGCCCGAAGGCCTCCCTGATCGCCTTCCGCGACGCCTAGGGCCTGTTGCGAACGTCCCGTCCGCCGGGCCGTCCGCTCAGGCCAGGCCCCCGGTGAGCCGGAACGCCGAGTCCGCGCGGTAGAGGTCGCTCCGCTGCCAGGAGTCCAGCCGGAGCTGGAAGTTCTGGTGGCGCAGATAGCGTCCCGGGTAGTTCACCGACTCCAGCATGACCGCGCCCGGGTAGGACGAGGTGCGCGGGCAGAAGGTCGCGTCCTTCCCGAACAGGGCGGAACCGTCGTCGCGTTCGGAGCGCAGCAGGAAGTCGCGGTGGCGGAGGTAGCTGCCGTCGGCCGTGGCGAAGGAGTAGCAGGACGCGTCGGCCAGGCCCTTGACCACCGTGAAGGTGGCGTCCCGGCGTGCAGCGGCGGACGCGACCGGGTCGAGCTTCACCAGACCGCCGCTGACGTGCCAGTAGCGGTCGGGGTAGTTCACCGAGCGCACGGAGCGGTGGGTGGCGGAGGGCTTCGTGCTGCCCGGCGAACTCGCGTGCTCCGTGGGCGTCTTGGGGGTTCCGGGCCCACCGGCCGCGGACTCGTGCGGTGCGGCCGCGGCGGACGTGCCGGACCGCGCGGACGGCGAACCGCTCCGTCCCGCGGGCGTCGTCGCGCCCTTCGCCGCGGAGGGCGTGGCGAAGGAGATCAGTCCCGGGCCCGCGGCGGACGCCGACGCGGAAGGGTCGCCGGCGGCCCGTGACGAACCGTCAGGACCGTTGTCCATCAAGGCGATCGCCGTCACGCAGGCGACGGTCGTCGCCACGGCCAGCGCGCCGGCCAGCCAGAGCCTTCGGGTCCCGGGAGCCCGGGAGGTGTCGGGGGCCCAGCCGTTCTCCCAGGATGCGCGGGCGGGCGGCTCGGGGGTGGTGTCAGGCATGCGAGATCCTCCAGCGGCGCCCGTGGCGGCGGCCGGGGGTGTGAGGGGGGTGTGGGCGAGCGGTGAAACCCTAGTGGAGCGGAGGCGGCACCGGGAGCCGTATCAGCGAGCGGTTTCTATGAAAGTTGGAACATCGGCACCTGCGACGGCTCCGGCGACGGTGTGAGCGCCGTTATGTACGCTCGTACGCAGCGTTATGTACACTCGTACGCATGGGATTCCTGACGCTCCTCGCGGCCATAGCCGCAGAGGTGGGCGGCACCACCGCCATGAAGTTCAGCGACGGCTTCAGCCGGCTGTGGCCGTCCGTGCTGACGCTCGTCGGATACGTCGTGTCCTTCTGGCTGCTCGCCCAGACGCTGAAGAGCATGTCCGTCGGCACGGCCTACGCGATCTGGGCCGGCCTCGGCACCGCGGCAATCGTGGGGATCGGGATGGTGTTCCTCGGCGAGGGGATGACCGTCCAGAAGGCCGCCGGCATCGCGCTGATCATCGTCGGGGTCGTCGTGCTCAACCTCGGGGGTGCGCACTGATGGCCCGCCGCTACGACCCCGACCGGCGCCAGCGGATCATCGACGCGGCGATCCGGGTGGTGGGGGAGAAGGGCCTGGCCGGCCTCAGCCACCGCTCGGCCGCCGCCGAGGCCGACGTGCCGCTCGGCTCGACGACGTACCACTTCAAGACCCTCGACGAGCTGATGGTGGCCGCCCTGCGGCAGGCGAACGAGGGCTTCGCCAAGGTCGTCGCCGCGCACGGCGCCCTGGCGGACGACGGCTGCGACCTGGCCGCGGAGCTCGCGCGCATCCTGGGCGAGTGGCTGAGCGGCGACCGCACCGGTGTGGAGCTGGAGTACGAGCTCTATCTCGCCGCCCTGCGCCGCCCCGCCCTGCGCCCCGTCGCCGCCGAGTGGTGCGAGGAGCTCGCCGAGCGGCTCGCCCGGCGCACCGACGCGGTCACGGCACGGGCCCTGGTCGCGCTGATGGACGGGATCTGTCTCCAGGTGCTGCTGACGGGGACGGAGTACGACGAGGGCTTCGCGCGCGAGGCGCTCGCCCGGGTGATGGCCGCACCGGCCGCCGACGGCGGGAAACGGTGAGGTCCCGGCCGGGTCGGGCCGGGCGGCGGCCCGGTCCCTGAGACGCCGCCCCCGGCGGTTGGCCACCGCGCCCCCCGGCCGGTTAGGTTGCCCTCATGACCGACACGACTGCTCCTCGCACCACCGGCGCCGTGGCCACCGGCCTCGCCACGATCGCCGCCGACGGCACTGTTCTCGACACCTGGTTCCCCGCGCCCGAGCTGAGCGAACAGCCCGGCCCGGCCGGCAGCGAGCGGCTGTCCGCCGAGCAGGCCGTGGAGCTGCTCGGCGAGGGCGCGGCGAAGGCCATCGGCCCGGACGCCCGCCGTGGCGTCGAGGTGGTCGCGGTGCGCACGGTCATCTCCTCCCTGGACGAGAAGCCGATCGACACGCACGACGTCTATCTGCGGCTGCACCTCCTCTCGCACCGCCTGGTCAAGCCGCACGGCCTGAGCCTGGAGGGGCAGTTCGGCTTCCTCGCCAACGTCGCCTGGACCTCGCTCGGCCCGGTCGCCGTCGACGACCTGGAGAAGGTCCGGCTCAACGCCCGCGCCGAGGGGCTGCACCTCCAGGTGACCTCGGTCGACAAGTTCCCGCGCATGACGGACTACGTCGCCCCCAAGGGCGTCCGGATCGCCGACGCGGACCGCGTGCGGCTGGGCGCGCACCTCGCCGCCGGCACCACGGTCATGCACGAGGGCTTCGTCAACTTCAACGCGGGCACGCTCGGAACCTCCATGGTCGAGGGCCGGATCTCCGCCGGTGTGGTCGTGGGCGACGGCTCCGACATCGGCGGCGGAGCCTCCACCATGGGCACGCTGTCCGGCGGCGGCAACGTCATCATCTCCATCGGCGAGCGCTGCCTGATCGGCGCCGAGGCGGGCGTCGGCATCGCGCTCGGCGACGAGTGCGTGGTCGAGGCCGGCCTGTACGTCACCGCGGGCACCCGCGTCACCATGCCCGACGGGCAGATCGTCAAGGCCCGCGAGCTCTCCGGCGCCTCCAACATCCTCTTCCGCCGCAACTCCGTCACCGGTACGGTCGAGGCCCGCCCGAACAACGCGGTCTGGGGCGGCCTGAACGAGATCCTGCACAGCCACAACTAGCGCCGGCAGCACCCAGCACCGGGCGCCCTTCCGTCTCCGGGCGGGAGGGCGCCCGTGCGTGAGCACCGCGAGGGGAGTTCTCTGTGGAGATACTGCGGCGGGCGTTCCTTGCGGTCGACCGGCATCTCGGCGGTGCCAAGCCGCCCCCCAAGGTGCAGGTCTTCTGGGCCCGGCATCCCGTGGTCACGGGCGCGATCGCCGCCGTCCTCAACGGGCTGCTGTGCGCGTGGGCCGTGTCCGCGTTCGACGATCCGGTGCTCGCGCTGCAGTCGGCGCTGTGGGGGCTGGGAGCCGGGCTGCTGTTCTGGCTCCTGTGCCGCCTGGAGCGCTGGCGCCAGGGCTACTACGAGCGCAACGGGTGGCCGCCGGTTCACCCGCCCGCCCCGGTGGAGGAGACGCCCGTGTGGCTCGCGGGCGTCCGGTGGATCGGTACGTGGTCGGTCCTGACGGTGGTCCTGTGGGCCCTCGGCCAGTTGCGGGACCCGCCGAACGGCTGGATCTGGAGCGCGATCTACGCCGGCCTCATGGTCATCGCGAACTGGGCCGCCCGGCGGGCCGCGGCACGCGGAGGGCGGCGCCGCGCCTGAGCGCCGCGCCCCGTCACGACCGCAGCGCCGCCGCGAACCTGGCCAGCGCCCCGAAGTCCTCCTCGCGCAGCCCGAGTCGGGGACTGACGCGGTGGAGGAGCGCGGGGGCCGGGTGGTGGGCCGTCACATAGCGCCGGTCCGCCGGGCTCTGCTCGTCGTCCACCCAGGCGAAGGGGCGGCCCCCGGCGTACCGCACGATCGCCTCCGTCTTCCAGTGCACCCCGTCGGGGCGGGCCGCGAACAGGCCCGCGCCGAAGTCGACGTAGGGCAGTTCGGGCAGGCCGACCACGGGTGCGATCCAGCGGTTGGCCGCGTCCATCCACGTCGTGGCCCAGCACAGCTCGTAGCCGAGGGCGAGCAGGGCCGGGCCGTGGGCGGGGCTCAGCCACACGGGCAGGGCGCGGCCCGGCTGCAGGGCGACCAGGATCTGCGTGTAGCCCTCCGGGATTCCGTACGGCTGCGCGCCCCACGGGTTGAGGGGGCCGTCGACGTCGAGGAACAGCAGCGGGCGGCTCACGGCAACAACGTACGGAAAATTCTTCGGCCGGGCAGGCATAGCGCCGGGCGGCCGGGAGCGTCACGAGGGACACAGGGGCGGTCACAGGGGTGAGCGCCGGGGGAAGAGAAGGTGACGATGGATGCCGAAGGGCTCGAAAGCTTCCGCGCGTTCGTGGACGGCAGGTCGTCGGCCCTGCTGAAGACCGCGGTGCTGCTCTGCGGCGGCGACCGGCACGCCGGCGAGGACCTGCTGCAGAACGCGCTCGTCAGGGCGGCGGCGAAATGGCAGCGGATCGAGGAGCCCGAGGCGTACGTGCGCCGCGTCCTGTACCGCCAGCAGATCGGCCGTTGGCGGCTGAAGTGGCCCAGACGCGAGGTCACCGTCGCCGAGCCGCCCGAACGCGACCCGCAGCCCGCCGACCCGGCCGCGGCGGCCGACCTGCGCATGGTGATGCGCCAGGCGCTCGGCCGGCTCACCCCGCGCCAGCGCACCGTGCTGGTCCTGCGCTACTTCGAGGACCTGCCGGAGGCCGACGTGGCCCAGCTGCTCGGCTGCTCCGTGGGCACCGTCCGCTCCACCACCCACCGCTCCCTCGCCCGGCTGCGCGCACTGGCGCCGGAGCTGGCCGCGCTCGGCCCCGCGGACGCCGAACTGCCGGAGTCCCGCGGCTACTCGCCCATGGAGGTGCGTCCGTGAACGTCGACGAACTCGTACGCGACGCACTGCGCGAGCAGGCCGCCGAGCAGGGCTTCGCCGGGCCGGGACTGGCCGACCGCGTGCTGGCCCTGCACCGTCGCCGCCGCACCCGCCGGATCGCGGCCGTGGCCGCAGCCACGGCCGCCGTGGTCGCCGTCGCGGTGGCGGTACCGCTGCTGGACTCCGGCAGGAAGGACACCCGCCCCTCGGACGTCATCGTGGACCACAAGGGCATCAAGGGCCGCCCGGACCAGTCGCCGCCGCGCGATCTGCTCTCCGCCGGGAACACGACCCTGGCCGCGTACTCCGTGTCGGACACCGTGAAGCTGAGCCAGGACACGGCCGTCGTCCGGCGCACCTACCACCTGCTGGACCAGCGGACCGGCAGATACGTGAAGACCACGAGGTGGTCGTGGGTCGCCGTCGCTCCCGGCCTGAAGACGGCCGCCGTCCTGGAGCAGGACCTGCCCGCGTCCCGGATCGGCCTGCTCGACCTGACCACCGGCGAGGTGGAGCGGTGGATCCAGGTCGACCACAAGGTGGCCGGGCTCTCCTTCTCGCGCGACGGCCGCAAGCTGGTGGCGACGACGTACACCGAGAATCCCGACCGGCTGTCCAAGCCCCACGGCCAGGGCGACTGGGGGCCGATGATGCAGACGAGCCGCACCGGTTTCTACGTCCTCGACGTGGCCTCCGGGACCGGCTCCTGGGCCGAGGTGAAGCTGAAGAAGGATCCGGACGACCCCATGGGCGGCCTTGAGATGCTCAACGACCGCCAGGACTTCTCCCTCACCGACGACGGCCGGCACGTCTGGGCCGGCAATCCGAGCGGGAAGATCGGCAAGGAGTTCTGGGACCTGCAGGGCAACGCCGTCTCCGCGCCGGCGGGCGACAAGTATCTGGAGTGGTTCGTCGACGCGGGCAAGTCGCCCAACGGCAGGCTCGTCGCCGGTGACTTCGCGGGCGAGAAGTGGAAGACCTCCTCCTGGCTCGTCGACGCCATGACCGGCAGGCGGACCGAGGTGCGCGGGCAGCAGCTGCTCGCCTGGGTCGGCGACAAGCAGCTCATCGCCTGGGACATCGGCAGGAACGACAAGAACGAGTTCCATCAGCGGCTCGTGCTGGTCACCGTCGGCAGCGCCAGGGAGATCCCGCTCAGCGGCTTCCGCAAGGGGCACGACGGGGACGCCGGGCGCTGGGATCCCCTCTTCGCCGAGGGCTGACCGGTCAGCCGTTCACGCACTCGGCGTACGCCGCGAGCAGCCCGTCGACCGCCTCCCGGCCGGCGGGCCGCAGCGGGGCGCGGACCGGGCCAGCGGGCAGGCCGAGCTCGCGCAGCAGGGCCTTGGCGGTGACCGAGCCGGGCAGCCCCGCCGCCATCATCAACTCGACGAGCGGCGTGGCGCGTTGCTGGAGGCGGGCGGACACGGGGGTGTCGCCCGCCTCGAACGCGTCGAGGACGGCCCGGAGTTGCTCCGGGACCACGTTCGCGACCGTGCTGATGTAGCCCGCACCGCCCACCGCGTACAGCGCGAGGTTGTGCTCGTCGCAGCCCGCGTAGTACGCCAGGTCCGTGCGGGCCAGCACCTTCTGCGCGGCCAGGAAGTCGTAGGAGCAGTCCTTGACCGCCACGATCCTCGGGTGCTCGGCGAGCCGCAGCACCGTGCCCGACTCGATGCGAGTGCCGGTGCGGCCCGGGATGTCGTACAGCACGACCGGCAGTCCCACCGCGTCCGCGACCGCCAGGAAGTGCGCCTCCACCGCGTCCTGCGGCGGCCTGCTGTAGTACGGGCTGACCACCAGCAGACCGTCCGCGCCCGCCTTCTCGGCCTGACGGGCGAGCTCCACGGTGTGCCGCGTGTCGGAGGTCCCGACCCCCGCCACCACCGAGGCCCGGCCGCCCACCGCCTCCCGCACGGCCTCGACCAGCGCCGCCTTCTCGGCGTCCGTGGTGGTCGGGGACTCGCCCGTCGTGCCCGACAGCACCAGGCCGTCGCACCCCCGCGACACCAGATGCCCGGCGAGCCGCTGCGCACCGTCCAGATCGAGCGCGCCCTCCTCGGTGAAGGGGGTGATCATGGCGCAGAGCGCACGGCCGAACGCGGGCGCGGAGGCGGCGGCAGTCGTCATGGGATGAGTGTCGGCGCGACGACAGTGAAGCTCCACTTAATTTTTCTACGATGTATGGCTAAGCAACGCTGAGCCATCGAGGTCGGAGACGGGCCCTATGTCCAAAGTGGCCCTTCATGAGTCACCATGGCCAAGGACGATGACCGGCAGCGTCATGGGAGGCGACATGAAGCTCGGCAAGGCACTGGCCACGGGAGTCGCGGAGGAGCGGCCGCAGGTGCAGGCCCAGGAACCCGAAGATCTCGAACTCCCCGAGGAGATCCAGGAACTGAAGGCCCCCGAAGAGGTTCCGGCGGCCCGATGAGACTGCGGCTTCCGGAGGAACGCCCGACGGAGCCGCCGACCGGATACAAGATCGCCCACCCGGTGCTGTCCCAGGACGGCACCCGGGCCGGGTTCACCGGTGTGTCGCTCGGCGGCGCGCTGCCGTACGGGGTCGTGGCCGACGCGTCCTGCGTCTACGGCCTGCGCCACAGAGCGCCGAACCGCCGCTGCGCCTGCGGCTTCCACTGCGTGCACGAGCGCGCGGCCGCCGAGGCGATGCTGTGCACGGCCGAGCACCGGGAGGCCGTGCTGCTCGAGGTGTCCGTGCTGGGCGCGTTCATCCGGTTCGAGCGCGGCTTCCGCTACGCCCGCCAGCGGGTGCGGACCGCCACGGTCGGCCCCTGCGTCTGCGGTGCGGCCTCCGCCGCGCTGGCCGACGCGGGCTGGGGCAGGCCCGGCTGGCGGGCGCTCGCCCCCTCCTGCGCGGGCTGCGTCCGCGGCCGTACGTCCGTCTCGCTCGCCGCCTTCGCACGGCTGGCGGGGGAGGGGCTCAGGGTGATCGCGGGCGGCCCGGCGACGGTGGCGGCCGGCCTCCCGTCGGCCGAGGGGCTCGGCGTGCCCGAACTCGTCGCGGAGGCGGCCCTGTTGCAGGCACGCCTCGACTGGTTCCAGACCCAGCTCTCGCGGCTCGGCGAGTCCGGGCCCGGTGACCGGCAGGGGTAGCCGTTCCGGGCCGGGGTACCCGGAGTGTTCCGGACGAAAGGAACACGACAGGAGGCGACGCCGTGACCGGGACCATGCACCCCGGGCCGGTGCGCGACGAGCACCGCTCGGTGGGCGAGCTCGTCGGCCAGGCAACCGAACAGCTTTCCCGGCTGGTACGACAGGAAGTGGCCCTCGCCAAGGAGGAGCTGACCGCCAAGGGGCGTCGCGCCGGACGCGGCGGCGGACTCCTCGGCGCGGCGGGGGCGTTCGCCTACGCCGGTCTGCTCGCGTCGGCCGGCACGGCCGTCGCCGCCCTCTCCCTGGTGCTGTCCGTCTGGGCCGCGGCCCTGATCGTGACCGGCGTGCTCTTCGTGATCGCGGGCGTGCTCGCGGCGATGGGGCGCGCCCAGCTGCGACAGGCCGTGCCGCCCACCCCGGAGGAGGCCCTCGGCAGCGTCAGGGCCGACGTCGAGGAGATCAGGGAAAGGGCACACCGATGACGGACAAGGCGGCACCCGCGCGGGCGGGCGCGAAGGGACCCGACGAGCTGCGCCGGCAGATCGAGCAGACGCGCAGTGAACTCGGTCGGACAGTCGAGGAGTTGGCGGGCAAGATGGATGTGAAGGGGCGTGCGAAGGCGCGGGCGGCCGACCTGAGGGACAAGGCCGGCGCGATGACCGTGCAGCTGCGCAGCACCGCCGCGCAGGCGGGCCACACCGTGCAGGAGAAGGCCACCCATGCCGGGCACAAGGTCCAGGACCGGGCGGTGAAGGCCGGGCACTCCGCGCAGGACACGGCCCGGTCGACGGGGCACGAGATGGAGCACCGGGCGGTGAGCGGCGTGCCGCAGCCCGCGCGGCCGCTCGTACGGGCGGCGACACGCCATCCGCGGCCCGTGCTCCTCATCGGCGCGGCGCTGGTCACGGTCGTGGTGGTGGGGTGGAGGTATCCCAAGAAGTAGGCGGGGCGCGCAGCGGCTGAGACGCAGGGGCCGGGTCGGCTGACCCGGCCCCTGCGTGCGTCCGCGGACCGGGCCCCCTGCCCGGCCCTCCCTCTCACCGAAAACTCGATCCGTCTGGACAAAAAAAGTTTTCGGTGAGACGGTGGACGCATGCTGGACGTGACCGTGATCGAGGACCCCGAGGCCGCCGCCGTCTCCCTGGACCCCATCAGGGCCCGGCTGCTCGCCGAGCTCGCCGCAGGACCCGCGTCGGCGGCGATGCTGGCCGGCCAGGTCGGCCTGCCCCGGCAGAAGGTGAACTACCACCTCAAGGCGCTGGAGCGGCACGGCCTGGTCGAACTGTCCGGGGAGCGCCGCAAGGGCAACGTCACCGAGCGGCTGATGCGGGCGACGGCGGCGTCGTACGTCATCTCGCCGCTCGCGCTCGCCGCCGTGCAGCCGGACCCGGACCGCTTCCGGGACCAGCTCTCCGCGCGCTGGCTGCTCGCCCTCGGCGCCCGCCTGGTGCGCGACGTCGGCTCGCTGATCACCGGCGCCGCCAAGGCCCGCAAGCGGCTGGCGACGTACGCGCTCGACGGCGAGGTCCGCTTCGCCTCGGCGGCCGACCGGGCCGCGTTCGTGCAGGAGCTGACGGCCGGCGTCACCGCGCTGATCCGCAAGTACGACGCGCCCGGCACCGACGCGGGGCGCGACCACCGGATCGTCGTGGCCGTCCACCCCACCCTCAAGCCAACCGAGCCGGAGTAGTCCGGAGCAGTCAGGAGCCCACCATGCCCAAGGAATTCGAGATCGCCCGCGAGTTCGAGGTCGACGCCACTCCGGAGCAGGTCTGGGAGGCCATCACCACCGGAACCGGCGGCTATCTGTGGCCCATGGAGCCGCCGGAGCCCAAGGTCGGCGGCACCGGGCCGTTCGGGTCCACGGTCACCGCCTGGGACCCTCCGCACCGCTACACCAACCGCGTCGCGGACGTCGAGGGCATCGCAGAGCAGAGCCTCAACCAGCTCGACTACACCATCGAGGCCCGCGACGAGGGCCGGCGGGCCTGGGTGCGGTACGTGCACAGCGGCATCTTCGTCGACGACTGGGACAACCAGTACGACGGTGCCGCCAAGCACACCGACTTCTATCTGCACACCCTGCGCGAGTACCTGGTCCACTTCGCGCCCCGGCCGGCCGCGTTCGCGACGTTCGACGGGCCCGAGGCCTCGAAGGCCGCCGACGCCCTCGCGGTCGTCGGGCGGGCGCTCGGGGTCGGCGAGGACGTGTCCGCCGGCACCCGGGTGACGGTCACCGGGCCCGACACGTTCGACGCCGTGGTCGACTTCCGCAACCCGTACTTCATCGGACTGCGCACCGACCGGGGCCTCACCCGCGTCTTCGGGCGCAACCACTGGGGCCACCCGGTCGGCATCTCGCTGCACGACTTCACGCCGGGCACCGACATCAAGGAGTGCGAGGCCGCCTGGCAGGGCTGGCTGAACGGCGTGTTCGACCAGCCCTGATCAGGCCGGAGTCGCCACGTGCCGGAGTTGCGGCACGCAGGGGTTACGGCTTGAAGCGCAGCACCTGCGGGTCGTGGTCGCTGCTCTGGTCGTGGAACTCCGAGTTGATGTGCACGGAGTCGTAGGCGAAGTCGCAGTCGCGCCGGATCGACGGGGAGACCAGGATCTGGTCCAGGACCTGCTGGTTGCCCTGGTAGTCGTAGGTGTAACGCTCGCTCTTCGGCAGCGACTTGATCGCCGACCACAGCGCGCCGTCACCCTCGAGGATCTGCGCGGTGCCGGAGAAGTCGAAGTCGTTCATGTCGCCGAGCGCGATGACGTCGGCGTTCTTCTGGACGTCGAGGATGTTCTTGACGAACGAGTTGACCAGCGTCGCCTGGGCGTGGCGCTGGGTCTCCGAACTGCGCACCGGCGGCTGGTACTGCGCCGTCAGGCCCTGGTCGCCGCCCTTGGAGTTGAGGTGGTTGGCGATCACGAAGACCGTCCTGCCGCGGAAGACGAACTCGCCGGCCAGCGGCTTGCGGCTGTTGGCCCACGCGGTGTCCGCCGGGGCGACGCGGCCGGGGGAGGCCGTCAGCTGGGCCTTGCCGTGCACCTTGGTGACGCCCACCGCGGTGGTGGAGTCGCCGCCCGCGCGGTCCGTGAAGGACACCCGCTCGGGGTTGAAGAGGAAGACCTGGCGGATGTTGCCGCCGGGCTCGCCGCCGTCCTGGTCGTTGACCGGGTCGATGGAGCGCCAGTCGTACTTCGGGCCGCCGGCCGCGACGATCGCGTCGATCAGCTTGTTCACCGTCACGTCGGCGGCGACCGTGCCGTCGTCCGTCGCGCCGTTGTCGTCCTGGATCTCCTCCAGGGACACGATGTCGGGCGACTGGAGGTTGTTCACGATCGCGGAGGCGTGCGCCGCGAAGGTCGTGTCGGACGGGTCGAGGTTCTCGACGTTGTACGTCGCGACCGCGAGCTCGCCGCGGGACTGCTTCTTCGTCGTCTCGCGCTCCAGGCCACCGCTCTTGAGCGTGCCGAGCCGGCCGGCGACGAGCGTGTAGCCGCCGTACTGGTTGTAGTCCATCGGGCCGGTCGTGGTGCCGGTCAGCGAGTCGCCGACGTTCGCCACCGGGAAGTCGGCGGTCGTGCCGAGCGACTGGATCTGCAGCCGGCCGGTGTTCTGCGCGTCGTAGGAGCCGTAGAGCGTGCCGCCGCGGCGGGTCGGGTGCTCGTGCGGCTTCACCGTGACCCACAGCTCGGCGTACGGGTCGGTGGCGGTGACCACGCGGGCGTCCGAGACCTGGACGTTCATCCCCTCCAGGGACTCGTAGTAGTCCAGGGCGTACTTCGACGGCTGCAGGGTGAGGCCGTTGATCGAGCCGTTCGCGGCGGTGTCGCCCGCCGGGGTGTAGGCCGAGGGCACCGACTTCGCGTCGATCACCGTCGGGGCCGGCACCGCGTTGCCCGTGGAGACGGTGGTGACCGTCGGCTTGGTGATCTCCGTGACCGACTGGTTGCCGGACGAGGTGCCGCCCGGGACGTACTCGGAGACCGTGCCGGTGACCGTGACCGAGTCGCCGACGGCGGCCTTCGGGGTGGAGCTGGTGAAGACGAAGACGCCCTCACTCGTGGCCGGGTTGTCGTCCGGGGTCGGATCCTGCATCCAGAAGCCTCTGGAGGAGCCGTAGGTGCGCACGCCGGTGACGATTCCGGCCACGTCGGTGACCTTCTGGCCGGCGTACGGGGACGTGCGCGTGCTGCCCTGGATGTCATGGATGCGCACGGTGTCCGCGTGCGCGGGGGAGGTCAGGGCGACGGCGGACGCCGCGGAACAGACGGCGGCGACGGTGAGCGCGGCGAGGCGCGCGGAAGACTTGCTCGGCAACGGGAATCCCTCCGGGGACGTGCGTGGGCGCCGGGACGAGGGTGGTGCGTAAAACCGGTCTGTGGCCGCGGCCCCCTGGAGCGGTCCGCGACGCGCGTAGAAATCCGGTGAACAGATGTCCGCCCGATTTCTACGCGCGTCAATCTCCTGCCTGCTCACGCGAGTTGTCAAGGTTTCGGCCATGTACAGCCGTTGTCCGGTAGATGAACCGGGCGGCATAGGTGTAAATCCGTCTAGGCTGAGCGGCTGAGTGGTACGACACGCCCGAGGAGAAGCAGCAGATGTCAGACAGCTCCCCCCTGCCGCCGGTGCGGCTGCACCCCGAAGCGGAGCTGGCGCGGGACGCGTTGTCCACGCCGCTGCTCTCCCGGGCCGCGCGGCTCGCCCGCTGGGCCGGCCCCGAGACCCGGGTCGACGCCGGGGGCGGGCTCGTCGACGAGCAACTGCCCGCCGCCGCCGAGGCGCTCGGGCTGAGCGGGGACGAGGCCGCGGCCCTCACGAGCGAGGCGTGGCGCGTCGCCGTGGACACCGGGCTCGTGCAGATCGACGACGAGGACGAGGGCACCGTCACGGCCGGGGAGGAGCTGGCCCTGCTCACCTCGGGCTCGCCCCACGACATCCTCGGCGTGTGGCAGGAGGCGCTGGAGACGGTGCTCGCCGACGCGAGCGTGCCCGACCTCGACGGCCTGGAGGACGCGCTCGACGAGAACGGCGAGATCGACGTCTCCCAGCTGGAGTGGGACCCGGAGGGGGAGGCCGAGTTCCTCGACGGCGTCCTCGGCAACCTGTACCTGCTCACCGTCAGCGAGGACGGCCCCGGCGAGGCGCCCGTGCCGCTGCCCGCCCTCGCCGCGTCGATGATCGTGCCCAGCGACATGGGGGAGCCCACCAACGACGTCCTGGAGCAGGTCTCCGACGCGATGATGCGGCTCGACGACCAGTTCCGGCTGCTCGAACCGGTCGGGCTCGTGGAGTACCAGCCGGTGGACGAGGCGCTGATGGCGGACGCCGACGAGGAGCCCGCCGCGCCGCTCGACGACACCGACGTCTCGCGCTACGGCATGGTGCGCCTGACGCCCCTCGGCCGCTACGGGCTGCGCTCGCGCCTGATGGAGGCCGGGTTCGACGCGCCCGCCGTCGGCGACCTCGCCGACAAGGGGGCCGACGCGCTCCTCGACGGGACGTCGGCCTTCCCGCAGGCGGCGGCACAGGCCGAGACCGAGCAGTGGCTGGCGCGCCGCGAATCCCTCACCGCGGCACGCGAGTTGCTGGCCGCGGCCCGGGGCGCCGACGCCGGGGCGCCGCTGCGCCGGCTGCGCTGCCAGCAGGCGCTGTCGCTGGTCGGCCGGGAGGCCGAGCCCGCGCTGCGCGAGGTCCTGGACGACGCGGAGCTGGGCGGCCTCGCCCGGGTCTGGCTGACCGAGCAGGGGGCGTCCGACGTGCCGCCGCCCTCCGAGGCGATGATCTTCTGGCTCACCATCGACACGGTCGCCGCGCAACTGGCCGCCGAGGGCAACTCGGAG
Organism: Streptomyces sp. NPDC057616; assembly: GCF_042800575.1. Classification (NCBI taxonomy): domain Bacteria; kingdom Bacillati; phylum Actinomycetota; class Actinomycetes; order Kitasatosporales; family Streptomycetaceae; genus Streptomyces; species Streptomyces sp. NPDC057616. The sequence continues at coordinate 70,541 of NZ_JBHVGU010000014.1, read as the reverse complement.
GAACTCCGGGAGCTGGTGCAGGGGCTGGCCGCGCAGCACAGCGGCTTCTTCGCCGCGGCCTGGCGCGTCGACCACCCCGCGACGGCGGACGTGCTGGAGGCCATGGGGCGGCTGCATCCCGACAAGCGGATCGCCAAGGAAGCGCGCAAGGCGGCGTTCAAGGCACGTTCGCAGCAGGGGAGTTGAGCGTGCGGGGCTGAGTCGCAGGGGCGGTGACTTTCCCTTTCCGTGGTCCGATGCGGACGGATTCATGGAAGTGCATCCGGAGGTGTCGCCCTGCGTTCAACCCCCGTTCAGACGTGGGCGGGACGGTGGCGCCGACCCGAGGTCGCCACCCTCCACGGCACACCCACCGTCACAGGAGACACCATGTCGCTCACTCGCAGGGACTTCGCCAGAAAATCCGCGATCACGGGTGCCGGGGTCGCGCTGGCGGGCAGCGTCGGCGCCCTCGCCACCGCCCCGAACGCCCTTGCGTCCACGGACACCGAGAGCGCGGAGGGGAAGCCGGGACACGGGCACGTGGGAGTCGGCTACGGCCCCCTGCTGCCCGACCCGGACGGCCTCCTCGCCCTCCCCGCCGGCTTCACCTACCGCGTCATCACGCACAGCGGCAGGACCCGGCTGGAGTCGGGCGAGTTCACGCCCTCCAACCACGACGGCACCTCCACCTTCGACGGCCCCCGCGGCGCGACCCTCCTGGTCAACAACCACGAACTCGGCGGTCCGCGCGCCAAGTGGCCCTACCCCGTGCCGCTCACCGAGGGACTCGTCTACGACCCCGCGGCCTCCGGCGGCTGCACGGTCGTGGAGGTCCGCCGCGACCATGTCGCCGAGTGGGTCGGCATCGCCGGCACCTCCACCAACTGCGCGGGCGGCAGCACTCCTTGGGGCACCTGGCTCACCTGCGAGGAGACCGAGGACAAGGCCGGCGCCAACGGCATGACCAAGGACCACGGCTACGTCTTCGAGGTCGACCCCGCCGACCGCCGCGCCAACCGCGACCCCAAGCCCCTGAAGGCGCTGGGCCGTTACGCCCACGAGGCCGTCGTCGTCGACCCCAGGCGCGGCCACCTCTACCTCACCGAGGACGCCTCCGGCCCCAACGGCCTGCTCTACCGCTGGACCCCGCCCGAGCACTTCCACCACGGCCGCGGCCGGCTGCGCACCCTCGCCGACGACGCCGGCGTGCTCCAGGCCTTCAAGTGCTTCGACTCCGGCGGCAAGTTCGTCGACGACCTCTCCCGCGCGACGAAGATCGGCACCGTCTACGGCGTCGACTGGGTGGACGTCCCCGACCGCGACGCGAGGACCACCTCCGTCCGCAAGCAGTTCACCGCCGGCCAGGTCACCCGCGCCCGCAAGCTGGAGGGCATGTGGTGGGGCGACGGCGGCACGTACATCGTCTCCTCCTACGCCCGTGACGAGAGCCCCGTCCAGCACGACGGCGCCGTCTGGTTCTACGACCCCAAGCGCCGCACCCTGACCCTGAAGGTCCTCATCGGCGTCAACCCGGACCCCTCGAAGGAAGGCGCCTTCGACGGCCCGGACAACATCACCGTCTCCCCGTACGGCGGCCTGGTCATCGCCGAGGACGGCGAGGGCCTGCAGCACCTGTTCGGCGCCACCGACTCCGGCCGCACCTACCCGATCGCCCGCAACGAACTCAACATCGGTACCGAAGAGGAGCCCGAATACAGCGAGTTCACGGGCGTCACCTTCTCCCCCGACGGCAGGACCCTCTACGCCAACATCCAGACCCCGGGCATCATGCTGGCGATCACGGGTCCCTGGAAGCGCCAGAAGCGCGATTAATTCACTCGCCCGGCCCGCGGCCGCCCTCCTAAAGTGATGAACGTCCAGGTGCGAAGGCAGGACCTACTTCCACTGATAATGGGGCGGTCGCGGGTTCGAATCCCGCCACCGGTACAACACGCCGGTGTAGCTCAGGGGCCAGAGCACCTACGTCGGTTCCGCCGGTCTCGATCTCTGGACATCCACAACTCCATGCACCTCCCGGTGCGCAGACTGCGGCTACTTCTTTTGCACAGAGAATCCGATGCCGCCGTCGATCCGATCTCGGGAGGCGCAGTTCAAGGTGTGTGTCCGGGACTTCCACATGTGCCGTCGATTCCGTGCGCATTCCTTTTGCTGCGCCTCCCTCCGAAACAGCAACGAATTCGGGGGAATTCACCATGGCGCGATTCAACCGCAAGGGCGTGAAGGCGCGGCCCGTTTCGCGGGTCACCTCCACGGGCCGAGTGCTGCGTACGTACGAGGGCGGCCGCGGCCGTGAGCGCGACGCGCGCTCCGAGCTCTTTCTGCTCGCGGTCTCCAACTTCGTGTCCCAGCGGACCTTCTACGAGACCGGTGCCGACCGCGACGACCGCTTCGCGCGGCTCGTGCGGCAGCTCGCCGTCGAGGACCCGGAGTGGACCGCGGGGCTTCTCGGCTGGCTGCGCGGGGAGGGCAACCTCCGTACGGCCTCGATCGTGGGGGCCGCGGAGTACGTGAAGGCACGCCTCGACGCGGGCGCCACCGACGGACCGTCGAACCGGCAGGTCGTGACCTCCGTGCTGCGGCGTCCCGACGAGCCCGGCGAGCTGCTCGGGTACTGGACGTCGACGTACGGCCGCAGCGTCCCGAAGCCCGTCAAGCGCGGGATCGCCGACGCCGTACGCCGTCTCTACAGCAGCACGTCGCTGCTGAAGTACGACACCGCGTCCAAGGGCTACCGTTTCGGCGACATCCTCAACCTGGTGCACGCGGCGCCGGACCCGGACAAGCCGTGGCAGGGCGCGCTGTTCCAGTACGCGCTCGACCGCCGGCACAACCCGGACACCGCGGCGCCGCCCGTGGCCGACCGTGTCCTCACCGCGCACCGCGAGCTGATGGCGCTGCCGGCGGAGGAGCGGCGCGCGGTGGTGACCTCCCGGGGCGGCGCCGAGCGGCTGGCGGCGGCGGGGATGACCTGGGAGGCGCTGGCCGGGTGGCTCCAGGGGCCGATGGACAGGGCGGCCTGGGAGGCGGTGATCCCGTCCATGGGTGCGATGGCGCTGGTCAGGAACCTGCGGAACTTCGACGAGGCCGGGGTCGGCGACGAGGCCGCGGCCCGGGTCGCGGCGAAGATCAGCGACCCGGCCGAGGTCGCGCGCTCGCGGCAGTTCCCCTTCCGCTACCTCGCCGCGTACCGGCACGCGCCCTCGCTGCGCTGGGCGTACCCGCTGGAGCAGGCGCTCGGTCATTCGCTGGCGAACGTGCCGGCGCTGCCCGGGCGGACGCTCGTGCTCGTCGACCGCTCCGGCTCGATGTTCTGGTCGCGGATGTCCGACCGCTCGGAGCTCAACCGGGCCGACGCGGCGGCGGTCTTCGGCACGGCGCTCGCGCTGCGGGCGGCGCGCGCGGATCTCGTCGAGTTCGGCAGCACCAGCAACGGGATCCGGTACCGCAAGGGCGAGTCGGTGCTGAGGATCCTCGGCCGCTTCGGCGACCTGGGCGGCACCGACACCACCGGCGCGGTCCGGGCGCACTACCGCGGGCACGACCGGGTGCTGATCGTCACCGACGAGCAGTACGCGCCCAGCCACCACGGCGACCCGACCGAGCAGGTCCCGCCGCAGGTGCCGGTCTACACCTGGAACCTCGCCGGCCACCGCGCGGGCCACGGCCCGTCGGGCACGGCGAACCGGCACACCTTCGGAGGGCTCTCGGACGCGGCCTTCCGCATGGTTCCGCTGCTGGAGGCGGCCCGGGACGCCGACTGGCCCTGGGCGGTCTGAGCGCCGGGGGGGGGGGGGGGGGGGTCGAGGGGGGAAGGGGGAGGAAAACGCCCGCGGACGGAGGAAAGACGCCAACCCCCCCTCTTCTCAC
>NZ_JBHVGU010000014.1:52597-66661 GCF_042800575.1 Streptomyces sp. NPDC057616 | reverse complement strand
CGTGAGGAAGGCACCCGGCGTCGGTGGCGACGTCGCGGGGGGGGTGTGGGGCCCCACACCCCCCCCCTCCCCCCACCGCCCCCCCCCCCCACGCCCTTGTCCGTCGGCAGGATTGACATCTAACATTTCAGTTCATGGACGCACTCCGGCCCGTGCAGCGCACCCTTCTCCGGGACCGTGCCTACGAGGCGATCCGCGATGCCATCGTGGGGGGCGAGCTCGAACCCGGTGCGGTGGTGCGGGACGCCGAGCTGGCCGAGCGGCTGGGGCTGTCGCGGGCGCCGGTGCGGGAGGCCTTCTCCCGGCTGGTCGACGAGGGGCTGCTGGAGAGCAAGCCGCAGAGCTACACCCGGGTCACCGAGCTCGTCGCCGCGGACGTACGGGACGCCGCCGCCGTGGTCGGCGCGCTGCACGAGCTGGTCACACGGGTCGGCGTGCCCCGGCTCTCCGCCGCCGGCGTCGGGGCGATGCGCGCGGCCAACGACCGGTTCGCCGCGGCGGTCGGCGCGGGTGACGTCGACGCGGCGCTGCGTGCCGACGACGAGCTGCACGACATCCTCGTCCACGCCGCCGGCAACCGCGCGGCCGCTGCGACCATCGCCCGCTACACCCCCCTCATCCGCCGCCTGGAGCGCCGCCGCTTCGGCGAGAGCAGCTGCCGTTCGGCCGGACTGCACGAGCAGCTGATCGGCGCCTGCGCGGACGGCGACGTGGACGAGGCGGTCCGTGTCACCGCGGAGATCTGGCGCACCCTCACCGACCTCGCCGACGGCGACTGATCCCGATCCCGGGAGGACTCATGTCCCTTTCCTCGTACGAGCGTTACCCCCTGCTGTTCGGACCCTCGCCGGTGCACCGGCTGGAGCGGCTGACCGCGCACCTCGGCGGCGCCTCCCTGTGGGCCAAGCGGGAGGACTGCAACTCCGGCATCGCCTACGGCGGGAACAAGACCCGCAAGCTGGAGTACCTGGTCGCCGACGCGCTCGCCAAGGGCTGCGACACGCTCGTGTCGATCGGCGGCGTGCAGTCCAACCACACCCGCCAGGTCGCCGCGGTCGCCGCCCGGGCCGGGCTCAGGTGCGTGCTGATCCAGGAGAGCTGGGTCGACTGGCCGGACTCCGTCTACGACAAGGTCGGCAACATCCTGCTCAGCCGGCTGGCCGGGGCGGACGTGCGGCTGGTGCGGGCCGGGTTCGGGATCGGGTTCAAGGAGAGCTGGGAGCAGGCGCTCGGGGAGGTCGAGGAGGCGGGCGGCACGCCGTACGCCATCCCGGCCGGCGCCTCCGACCATCCGCTCGGCGGACTGGGCTTCGCCGGGTGGGCCTACGAGGTCGCCGAGCAGGAGCGGGAGCTGGGCGTCTTCTTCGACACCGTGGTGGTGTGCTCGGTGACCGGCTCCACGCAGGCCGGGATGGTCGCCGGGTTCGCGGCGCTGGAGGAGGCGGGCGGGCGGCCGCGCCGGGTGATCGGCATCGACGCCTCGGCGAAGCCGGCCGCGACGAAGGAGCAGATCGTACGGATCGCCCAGGGCACCGGCCGGCTCATCGGCGTCGAGCGGGAGCTGACCGCCGCGGACGTCGAGCTGGACGAGCGGTACCACGCGGGTACCTACGGCATCCCGGACGAGAGCACGCTGGAGGCGATGCGGCTCGCGGCCCGTACGGAGGGGATGGTCACCGACCCCGTGTACGAGGGCAAGTCGATGGCGGGGATGGTGGACCTGGTCGCGCGCGGCGAGATCGCGCGGGACGCCACGGTGCTGTACGCACACCTGGGCGGGCAGCCCGCCCTCAACGCGTACAGCGCGCTGTTCTGAGGCGGGTGCCCGCGGCCGGGTGGTCGGTCAGAGGATCTGGGCGCCCGGCTTCACCATGTTGCGGACGGTGCGGGCCTTCACGAAGTCGCCGATGGCGGTCATCTCCCACTCGCCGGAGAACTGGCGGATCAGCTTCGCCATCATCACGCCGGTCTGGGGCTCTGCGTTGGTGAGGTCGAAGCGGACCAGCTCCTCGCCGGTCGCGGCGTCCAGGAGGCGGCAGTACGCCTTGGCGACCTCGGTGAACTTCTGCCCGGAGAAGGAGTTGACCGTGAAGACCAGGCCGGTGGCCTCCTGCGGGATGCGGCCGAGGTCGACCACGATGACCTCGTCGTCCCCGCCGCCCTCGCCGGTGAGGTTGTCGCCGGAGTGCTTGATCGCGCCGTTCAGGATCGACAGCTTGCCGAAGTAGCAGCTGTCGATGTGGTTGCGCTGCGGGCCGTAGGCGATGACCGACGCGTCCAGGTCGATGTCCTTGCCGCCGTACGCCGGCTCCCAGCCGAGGCCCATCTTGACCTGGCTGAGCAGCGGGCGGCCGCCCTTGACGAGGGAGACCGTCTGGTTCTTCTGGAGGCTGACCCGGCCCTTGTCGAGGTTGATCTTCCCGGCCCCCGGCGCGGGCGCCGCGGCGGCGGGCGGGGCCTGCGGAGGCGGCGGCGTGGCGGCCACGGGCGCGGCCGCCGGCGTCTGCGGGGCGGCCGGCTGGGGCGGGGCGGCCACGGCCGGCTCCTCCACGGTGACCCCGAAGTCGGTGGCGATGCCCGCCAGGCCGTTGGCGTATCCCTGGCCGACCGCGCGGGCCTTCCACTGGCCGCCTCGCAGATAGATCTCGACGACCACCAGGGCCGTCTCCGCTCCGAGCTGCGGGGGTGTGAACGTGGCCAGGACGCTGTTGTCGTCCGCGCCGCGGATCGTGGCCGTCGGTTCGATGCCCTGGAAGGTCTGGCCCGCGGCGTCCGGGCTGGCGGTGACGACGATCTTCTCGATGCCCGGCGGGACGGCGGCGGTGTCGACGACGATCGCGTCGGGTGCCGTGCCCCCGCCCGACCGGTACGTCACGCCCGGGCCGCTCGGCTGGTTGTAGAAGATGAAGTCGTCGTCGGAGCGCACCTTGCCGTCGCCCGTGAGCAGCAGGCCCGACACGTCGAGCCGCACGGGAGCGGCGACGTCCACCGCCACGCGGGCCGTGGGAAGAGGGATGTTCGAGCCAGGGGTCATAGCTGTCATGCCCCTTGAACGAGCGAGGGCGCTTTACCGTTCCCTTACTCTCCGGCCAATCGTGTCCGGCCCCCGCGCTCCCACGGCGGGGGCCGGTCCAGGGCGTCCTACGGCACCACCACGATCTTGCGGCCCACCCCCGCCGCGAACTGCTCCAGGGCCTGCGGGTAGCGGTCCAGGGAGATGCGGTCGCTGATGAAGACCTCCGGGTCCAGGACGCCGCCCGCGAAGAGTTCGGCGGCCCGCTCGAAGCTGTGCAGGACCGCCATCGAGCCGGTGATGGTGATCTCCTGGTTGTAGATGCGGTACGGGTCGATCGTCACGCGGGTCGCGTAGTCCGCGACGCCGAACTGGAGGAAGGTGCCCGCCTTCGCGACCCGGTCCAGGCCGTCCTGGATCGCGGCAGCGTTGCCGGTCGCGTCGACCACGAGGTCCCAGCCCTGGGGGCGGTCCAGCTCGTCCGCGTTCGCCGCCGAGGCGGAGACGCCGAGCTGCCGGGCGGTCTCCAGGCGCGCCGGGTTGAGATCGACCATGTCGACGCTCGCCGCGCCCGTCCGCTTGGCGAGCTCCAGCATCATCAGACCCATCGTGCCCGAGCCGTAGATCAGGACGTGTGCGCCCAGCCGGGACTGCAGGACGTCGTAGCCGCGCACGGCGCAGGACAGGGGCTCCACCAGGGCCGCGTCCTCGGTGCGCACGTGCTCGGGCAGCTTCACGCAGTTGGCGACGGGCGCCACCGCGAACTGCGCGGCGCCGCCGGCCGTGGTGACGCCGATCGCGGCCCACCGCTCGCAGAGGTTGTTGTGGCCCGTACGGCAGTAGCGGCACTCGTAGCAGTACAGGGAGGGGTCGACCGCCACCCGGTCGCCGATCGCGACCTCCGTGACCTGGGTGCCGACGCCGACCACCTGCCCGGCGAACTCGTGGCCGGGCACGATCGGCAGCTTCGGCGCGAACTCGCCCTGAAGGATGTGCAGATCTGTGCCGCACAGGCCGCAGGCGGCCACCTCGACGACGACCTCGCGGGGGCCGGGTGTCGGGTCGGGGACCTCGGTGACGACGGCGCGGCCCACGGACTCGATGACGGCGGCCTTCATTTCACGGCTCCAAGCGACAGGCCCTGGACCAGCTTGTCCTGGGCGGCGAACCCCGCGGCGAGCACCGGCAGGGAGATGACGAGCGACGCGGCGCACACCTTCGCCAGGAACAGGCCCTGGCTGGTGATGAAGCCGGTCAGGAAGACGGGGGCGGTCTCGGCGACCACGCCCGTCAGGACCCGGGCGAACAGCAGCTCGTTCCAGCTGAAGATGAAGCAGATCAGGGCGGTGGCCGCGATGCCGGGCAGCGCGATCGGCGCCACCACGCGGGCGAGGATCGTGGGCAGGCGGGCCCCGTCCACCCGCGCCGCCTCGATCACCGCCACCGGGACCTCGGCGAGGAAGGACTGCATCATCCACACCGCGATCGGCAGGTTCATGGAGGTGTAGAGGATGACCAGCAGCCAGATGTTGTCCAGCATGCCGGTGTTCTTGGCGAAGAGGTAGATCGGCAGCAGGCCCGCCACGACCGGCAGCATCTTCGTGGACAGGAAGAAGAACAGGACGTCGGTCCACTTCTTCACCGGGCGGATGGAGAGCGCGTACGCCGCCGGGAGCGCCAGCAGCAGGACCACGATCGTCGAACCGATGGACGCCACCGCGGAGTTGATCAGGGACGGCCAGGGGCTGGCGCCGCCGCCCGAGCCGAAGAACTCGCGGTAGCCGTCCAGGGTGAAGGCGGCGCCGAAGGCGGGCGGGTTCTTCGCCGCGTCCGTCTCCGAGTGGAAGGAGGTCAGCGCCATCCACGCGATGGGCAGGAAGAAGACGATCCCGACCAGCCAGGCCACCAGGCCGATGCCGGCTCCCCTGCGGCGGGGACGGGTCGATACGGCGACGGTGCTCATGCGCGGGACACCTCCTCGCGGAACAGGGACGACACCACGCGCAGCGCGAAGGTCGCGATGATGATCGAGCCGATGACGACCAGGACGCCGGCGGCCGAGGCGAGGCCGTTCTCATGGGCCTGGTAGAAGCTCTGGTAGACGGTGTAGGGGAGGTTGGCGGTGCCCAGGCCGCCCGACGTGATCGTGAAGACCGCGTCGAAGTTCTGCACGATGTAGATCGAGCCGAGCAGGGCGCCGAGTTCGAGGTAGCGGCGCAGATGCGGCAGCGTCAGATGGCGGAAGATCTGCCAGTCGCTGGCACCGTCCACCCGCGCGGCCTCCAGCTGCTGGCCGTCGCGGCTCTGCAGGCCGGCCAGCAGGATCAGCATCATGAACGGCGTCCACTGCCAGATCAGGGAGGCCTCCACCGCGAGCAGCGGGGTGTTGGAGATCCAGTCGGGCTGCGGCCCGCCGACGTAGTGCAACAGGCCGTTGAACAGGCCGTATTCGGGGTTGTAGAGCACGTGCTTCCACAGCAGGGCCGCGGCGACGGGGACCACCAGGAAGGGGGCGATCAGGAGCGTGCGGACCACGCCCCGGCCGCGGAACCTCCGGTCCAGGAGCAGGGCGAGCATCAGGCCCAGGACCAGGCTGGCCAGGACCACCGCCACCGTCAGCACGACCGTCGTCCACACCGAGTGGCGCAGGTCGGCGTCGGTCAGGACCTCCTGGTAGTTGTCGAGGCCGGTGAAGTGACGGGCCTTCGGGTAGAGGGCGTTCCAGTCGAAGAACGAGATCACCAGCGTGGCCACGAAGGGGAGCTGGGTCACCACGATCATGAAGACCAGGGCGGGCAGAAGCGGGGCGCGGGTGGCCCAGGCGCGCAGCCGGGCGGGGGGCGCGCCCTTGGTACGTACGGGAGTTGCGGCTATCGGAGCCGTGGTCGTGGCTGTCATCGCCCCTCGTACTCCTTCGAGATCTTCTCGGCGAGCTGCTGGGACTTCTTCAGGGCCGAGTCGACGGACTGGCGTCCGGCGATGGCCGCGCTGATCTCCTGGGAGACCTTGGTGCCGAGGTCGGTGAACTCGGGGATGCCGACGAACTGGATGCCGGGCGCGGGGCGCGGCTGCACCCCCGGGTCGTTGGGCCTGGCGCTCTCGATGGACTCCTTCGTCATCTCCTGGAAGGACGCCGCGGACTTGCGGTAGTCGGCGTTCTCGTAGGTCGAGGCGCGCTTGCCCGCGGGCACGTTGGGCCAGCCGCTGGTCTCGCCGACCAGCTGCTCGTAGCCCTTGCTGGAGGCCCAGGAGACGAACTTCCAGGCCTTGTCGGGGTTGCGGGAGGCCTTCTGGATGCCCCAGGCCCAGGTGTAGAGCCAGCCGGAGTTGTCGGTCTTCTCCACCGGGGCCGGCGCGTAGCCGAGCTTGCCCTTGACCGGGGAGCCCTTGGCCTCCAGGGAGCCGGCCGCGGACGTGGCGTCGTACCACATGGCGACCTTGCCCTGCGTCATGTTGTTGAGGCACTCGGCGAAGCCGGACTGCGCGGCGCCGGACTCGCCGTGCTTGCGCACCAGGTCGACGTAGAACTTGGTGGCCGCGGTGAACCCGGGGGAGTCGAGCTGCGCCTTCCAGTTCTTGTCGAACCAGGTGCCGCCGAAGGTGTTCACCACGGTGGTGAGCGGTGCCATGAGCTCGCCCCAGCCGGGCAGGCCGCGCAGGCAGATGCCGCGCATCCCGGACTTCGCCCCGTCGACCTGGGCGGCGAGCTGCGCCACCTGGTCCCAGGTGGGGTGGGCCGGCATCGTCAGGCCCTTCTCGGCGAAGACGTCCTTGCGGTACATCAGGAAGGACGACTCGCCGTAGAAGGGCTGGCCGTAGAGCTTGTGGTCGTCGGCGGTCAGCGACTGGCGCATCGGCTTGAGGACGTCCTGCTCGTCGTAGGAGGGGTCCTTGGCGACGTAGGAGTCCATCTCGTGCAGCCAGCCGTTCTTGGCGTAGATGGGGATCTCGTAGTTGCTGAGCGTCGCCACGTCGTACTGGCCCGCCTGGTTGGCGAAGTCCTGGCTGATCTTGTCGCGGACGTCGTTCTCCGGCAGGACGGTGAAGTTCACCTTGATGCCGGTCTCCTTGGTGAAGTTCTTGGCGGTGAGCTTCTGCAACTCCACCATCTGCGGGTTGTTGACCATCAGGACGTTGATGGAGTTGCCTCCGGAACCGGACCCGCCCGCCCCGACCCAACAGCCGGAGAGCAGCGGGGCGAGCAGCGTCCCTGCGGCGGCCAGGGCGAGCGTTGCTCGCGGTGGCCGTCGTCGGCTCGGGGTGCGCATGGATCGCTCCTGGACATAGGGGAATATTTGGGGCGCTTTTTGGTGTGGCAGTGCCCTGAGGGCGGCTCGGTCTGCGGGTCAGACCCTGATGACCTGTGGTCCCTGCAAGGAGTAGCGGTGGGCCTCGGCCGACGGCAGCAGCGTGCTGGTGACGATGGCCTCCAGTGCGCCGATCTCGGCGAACCGGCAGAAGCTGACCGCGCCGAACTTGGTGTGCACGCCCGCGAACACCGTGCGGCGCGCGGCCCTGATGGCCTGCGCCTTCACCTCGCTGACGGCCGGATCGGGGGTGGTCAGGCCGTGCTCGCGGGAGATGCCGTTGGCGCCGATGTAGGCGAGGTCGATGACGAAGCCGGCCAGCATCTTCGTCGTCCAGTGGTCGACGGTGGCGAGGGTGCCGGAGCGCACCCGGCCGCCGAGCAGCAGCACGGAGATGGAGTCGGACTCGGCGAGACTGCCCGCGACCGGCAGGGACGCGGTGACCACGGTCAGCGGCCGGTCCCCGGGCAGCGCCTCGGCGATGAGCTGGGGGGTGAAGCCCTCGTCGACGAAGACCGTCTCGGCGTCACCGAGCAGGTCGGCCGCGGCGGCCGCGATCCGGCGCTTCTCGGGCACATGGCTGGTGGCGCGGAAGGCGAGCGTCGTCTCGAATCCGGCGCTCTCCACGGGATAGGCGCCGCCGTGGGTGCGGCGGACCAGGCCGTGGTCCTCCAGGGCGCGCAGATCCCGCCGTACGGTCTCCTTGGCCACGCCCAGCTGGTCGGCGAGCAGGGTGACGTCGACGGAGCCCGTGGCGCGTGCGACCCGCACGATCTCGCGCTGACGCTCTTCCGCCGTCTTCGCCGTCTTCGCCGAGTTCGCCGTCATCGCCGCACCCGCCTTTCCTCTCGCTGCCCGTACGGGCCCGGGTGGGGCCCATGGGGGAAGTTCTACCCCCGGCGTGCGGCACTGACCAGGCTTGTTGCAGGCTCGATGCTGCCCGTATGTGCCCGTTTGCGGAGCGGAGTGACCGCCTCGGACCTGCGTGGCTGTGAGACACGGCGTGGGATCGGGCAGGCGCGGTGCCCGAATGCGGCGGGAGCGGGGTCAGTACGGCCAGATGGGCGGCTCGCTCACGAAGTGGCCGCCGAGGTAGGCGTGCGCGACGTCGTCCGGCTCGAGTTCGCCGTGTTCGGCGATCAGCTTCGCGGCGAACGGCTCGGAGTCGTCCTGCGGTTCGTAGCCGAGGGCGCGCGCCGTCGTGAGGTCCCACCACAGGCGGGTGTTGGCCGAGGAGCCGTAGACGACGGTGTGGCCGACGTTCTCGGCGGTCAGGGCCGCGTGGAAGAGGCGGGCGCCGTCGGCCGGGCTCATCCACACCGACAGCATCCGCACGCTGGTCGGCTCCGGGAAGCAGGAGCCGATGCGCACCGAGACCGTCTCCAGGCCGTGCTTGTCCCAGTAGAGCTGGGCGAGGTCCTCGCCGAAGGACTTGGACAGGCCGTAGAAGGTGTCCGGGCGGCGCGGGGTGTCGATCGGGATGAGTGGGTCGTCGCCCTGGGGGCGCGGGGTGAAGCCGACCGCGTGGTTGGAGGAGGCGAAGACGATCCGCCGGACGCCCTCCTCGCGGGCGGCCTCGTACAGGTTGTACGTGCCCTGGATGTTGGCCGCGAGGATCTTCTCGAAGGGGGCTTCCAGGGAGATGCCGGCGAGGTGGATGATCGCGTCGACGCCGCGCACGGCCTCGCGCAGCGCGTCCCGGTCGGCGAGGTCGGCGGTGATCGCGTCGCTCTCGCCCTCGATCGGGCGCAGGTCGAGCAGGCGCAGCTCGTGGCCGAAGGCGGGGAGCAGGTTCCGCATCAGGGTGCCGAGTCCGCCGGCGGCGCCGGTGAGCAGGACGGTGCGGGGAGCGGGCATCCTCGGGTCTCCTTGGGTCCGCCGCCTATGACAGGTGGCCGCATGCATGGACTGTATTCACATTCATGGAAACGCTATGAAGCCTGGCCCGACTCCGTCAAGTGTCACGCGGTTTGCGTGCTTGACCGGCCCGGAGTCGGCTCCATAGTGTGGCGTTGTTCAGAAATATAGACGCCGGTCAGAAGAACGTACGCGCCTGCCACAGGGAGAGCCCGTGACGCCATCCCCCCTCGCCACTCGACTCAGCATCCCCAGCGGGCCGCTGTTCTTCCCGGTCACCGCCTTCGGGCCGGACGGCTCGGTCGACCTGGACGCGTACCGCACCCATGTGCGCCGCGGGGTCGAGGCCGGGGCCGCCGCGGTCTTCGCCTGCTGCGGCACCGGCGAGTTCCACGCGCTCACGCCCGAGGAGTTCGAGGCGTGCGTGCGGGCGGCCGTGGAGGCGGCGGACGGGCGGGTGCCGGTCGTCGCCGGCGCCGGGTACGGCACCGCGCTCGCCGTGCGCTACGCGCGCCTGGCCGAGGGGGCCGGCGCGGACGGGCTGCTCGCCATGCCGCCCTACCTCGTGGTCGCCGGGCAGGAGGGGCTGCTGCGGCACTACCGCGAGGTGGCCGCCTCGACCGCGCTGCCGGTCATCGTCTACCAGCGCGACAACGCCGTGTTCACCCCCGAGAGCGTCGCCGAACTCGCCCGCACGGACGGGATCATCGGCTTCAAGGACGGCCTCGGCGACCTCGACCTGATGCAGCGCATCGTCAGCGCCGTACGCACCGAGGTACCGGGCGACTTCCTCTACTTCAACGGCCTGCCGACCGCCGAGCAGACCCAGCTCGCCTACCGCGCCATCGGTATCGGCCTGTACTCCTCCGCCGTGTTCTGCTTCGCCCCGGAGATCGCCTGCGCCTTCCACGAGGCGCTGCGCACCGGCGACGACACCACCGCCCAGCGCCTCCTCGACGGCTTCTACCGGCCGTTCGTCGAACTGCGCGCCCAGGGGCGGGGATACGCCGTCGCCCTGGTGAAGGCGGGCGTACGGCTGCGCGGTCTCGACGTGGGCGAGGTGCGCCCGCCGCTGCACGAACCGGCCGAGGAGCACGTCAAGCAGCTCGCCCAGCTGATCGAGCGCGGCTACGCCCTGCTGGAGGAGCCCAAGTGAAGGCATCGGCTTTCGTCTACCCCTGGGACGTCAACGGGGACCCGGAGGCCGCGGGCCGCATCGCCGGGCTCGGCGTGCGCCAGGTGACGCTCGCCGCGGCGTACCACTCCACGCGCGCGCTGACGCCCCGCCACCCGCGCCACCGCATCGTCACCGCCGAGCACGCCGCCGTGCTCTACCCCACGGACGCGCGCTGGGAGGGGCACGAGCTCAGGCCGTACGCGGCCGGCGACTGGGCGCCCGGGGACGCGTACGGCGAGGCCGCGGCGGCGCTCGCGGACGCCGGACTCGAGGTGCACACCTGGGTCGTGCTCGCCCACAACTCCCGCCTGGGCGCGGAGCGTCCGGACACCTCCGTCGTCAACGCCTACGGCGACCGCTACCCGTGGGCCCCGTGCATCGCCCGGCCCGCCACGCGCGCGTACCTCGTCGAGCTGGCCGCCGAGGCGGCGGTGCGGCCCGGCGCGCGCGGCACCGAGCTGGAGTCGCTCGGCTGGTACGGGCTGCAGCATCTGCACGCCCACGACAAGACCGGCGGGGTCGGCCTCGGGGATGCCGGCTCGTACCTGATGTCACTCTGCTTCTGCTCCGTCTGCCGGGAGGGTTACGGCGAACAGGGCCTGGACGCCGACGAGTTGGCGGCCTCCGTACGCGAGGCGCTGGAGCCGCTGTGGCGGGGCGCGCCCGACGACGGAGCCTGGGCCGGCGTCGAGAAGCTGCTCGGCGAGGCGACGGCGGCCGCCACGCGCGCGTGGCGCGACGAGACCGCCCGCACCCTTCAGGAGACGGCCGTCCGGGCGGTGCGCGCGGCGGCCCCCGCGGGCTTCCAGGTGCTGCTGCACGCCGACCCGGTGACCTACCACGTCGGCGCCAACGTCGGCGTGGACCCCGCGCACATCCTGTCCGTCGCCGACGGCGTGGTGGTGCCGTGCGCCGGCGGCACCGGCCTGCTGACGCCGTTCGCCGAGCAGGGCCGCGCGGACGCCGTCCTCGCCGCCAACTTCACCGTGGTCTCGGGCATGGGCGGCCGACCGGGCACGCTTGCGGCGGACGCGGCCGAGGCGCGCGGGCGTGGCGCGAGCGAACTGCGGCTCTATCACGCCGGGTTGGCGTCCGACGGCGACCTGTCGCTGGTACGGGAGGCGCTGGCCCGGCTCTGAAGAAGGGCCCCGGAGATCACCAGCAGCGCGGCGCCCAGGACGATCAGCACCAGCCGGTAGCCGACCAGTTCGACCAGGGCCGCGCCGGCCGCCAGGCCCACCACGTTCGGCGTGAACATCAGGGTGTTGGCCGTGGCGGCCGTGCGGCCCAGCAGCGCGCCCGGGGTCTCACGCTGCACGGCCGTCATCGCGGCGATCAGCACGCACGGCAGCCCCACGCCGCTCGCCGCGCTGCACGCCAGCGCCACCGGGTCGGCCGGTATCGCCCGGGCCGCCACCGCGCACGCCGTGAGGGCGATCCCGGCCGCCGCGAACCGGCGCCCGCCCAGCAGGCGCAGGGCGGGCCCGGAGACCAGACCGAGCACGACCGAGCCCGCACCCTGGACGGCGTACAGGACTCCCGCGTAGGCGGGGGCGTGGCCGAGTCCGTCGACGACGGCGTAGAGCAGCGCGCCGGACAGGCCCGCGCAGAGCATGGTGGCGCCCGCGGCCAGGACCAGGCGCCGCAGCCGGGCGTGCGCCCACAGGAAGCGCGTGCCCTCGGCCGTCCGTGCCCACCAGCCCGCCGTCGCCGGCACCACCCGGTCCTCGCGCACGCGCAGCAGGGTGCACAGCCCCGCGGCCAGGACGAAGGTGACCGCGTCCAGCAGCGCCACGCTCGGGCCGCCGTACGCCGCGTACAGGCCCGCGCCCGCGAGCGGCGCCACCAGCTTCATGCCCTCGTTCGCCGTCATGCGCAGCCCGTTGAAGTCGCCGAGCAGGGACCGGTCTACGGCGCCGGCGACGAGGGCGGACTCGGCCGCGTCCTGCACGACGCCCGCGGCGCCGTACAGGAACAGGACGGGGTAGATCAGCCAGACCCGGCCGGGGGAGTCGGCGCCGAGGAGCGTGAGCAGCAGGACCGCCAGCAGGACGTTCGTGACGACGAGCAGGGGTTTGCGGCGCACCCGGTCGGCGAGCGTGCCGAGCAACGGGCCGGCGAGCGTGGGCGCCCACATGGCGAGCAGGCACAGGGCCGCGAGGCCGTTCGAGCCCGTCAGGTCCTTGACCCACACGCCCGACGCCAGCCACAGCGCCGACGTGCCGAAGCCGGAGACCACCATGCCCGCGAGGTACAGCCCCGCGTTGCGGTCGCGCAGGACGCGCACCACCGCCCAGGCCGAATCCGGATGCGGGGCCGATGCCGATGCCGATGTCGTCATGCCTGGCCATCGTGGGTCTAAGGCCCCCGCCCGGTCATGGGGCAAGTGCCCTAGAACGGCGGCGGGAACCCGTGGGAACCTGTCGCCAATGCCCATGGGACGCGCAGCGTGTCGGCCCTAGCGTCGACGACCATGAGTTATCTCGCCCCGATCTTCGTCGGGCTTGTCTACGTCCTGCTGATGTGCCTGGTCCGGGAGCCGCACCGGCGCCGGCTGAACGCCGTGATGGTCGGCGGGGCGGGCGCCGCCTACCTCAGCGGCGGCGGCCTCGGCGGCTGGGAGTTCGCGTTCACCGCGGTGGCCACCTACGTCGCCTACCGGGGCCTGGACTCCTGGGCCTTCATCGGCGTCGGCTGGCTGCTGCACACCGCGTGGGACGTCGTCCACCACGTCAAGGGCAACCCGATCATCCCGTTCGCCCACAGCTCCTCGCTGGGCTGCGCGATCTGCGACCCGGTGATCGCCCTGTGGTGCCTGGGCGGGGGCCGGACACCACGTGATGTGCGTCAGGCGATGAGTTTCGGACGCCGCGGCGGTCTGACTCCTGAAGGACCGAAAACCTGAGGAGCAGCGGATGACCGACACGACCCTCGACCTCGGACCGCAGACGCGCGTCATCGCGAGGCTTGCCGAAGGGGTGCGCGAGGAGCACATGGCGGGGCCGACACCCTGTCCCGACTACACGGTGCGCGGGATGCTCGGCCACGTCCTGGGCCTGACCGTCGCCTTCCGCGACGCCGCCCGCAAGGACCTGGGCGGCACGACCGACACCGCCCCGGACGCCGCCGCCGTGCCCGAACTCGGCCCCGGCTGGCGCGAGGAGCTGCCCAAGATTTTGGACGAGCTCGCCGAGGCCTGGCGCGACCCGCGGGCCTGGACCGGCATGACCCGGGCCGGCGGCGTGGACCTGCCCGGTGCGGTCGCCGCGGCCGTCGCCACCGACGAGCTGGTGATCCACGGCTGGGACCTGGCCCGCGCCACCGGCCAGGACTACACCCCGGACCCGGCCGCCCTGCAGACCTCCCACGACTTCCTGCTGGCCGCGGCGAACGACCCGAGCCGGGGCGGCGGCATCTTCGGCCCGGTGTTCACCGTCCCCGACGGGGCGCCGCTGCTGGACCGGGCCGTCGGGCTGAGCGGACGGAACCCGGACTGGCGCCGGGAGCACTGAGCCGAACCGGACACAACCGACGTCGGGGGGGGGGCCCCCCGGGGGGCCTCACCTCTCTTTTTCCAACCCCCCGTACAAACCCCCCCCCCCCCCCCCCTCCCCTTCCCCCTCTTCCCCTCTCCCCCCTCCCTTCCCTCCTCTCTCCCTTCTCCTTCCTCTTTTTCCTCCTCCTTCCCTTCCTCCCCTCCCTCCTTCTTC
>NZ_JBHVGU010000014.1:20277-52587 GCF_042800575.1 Streptomyces sp. NPDC057616 | reverse complement strand
ACGGGGCCGTGGGGCGGAGGGAAAGAAACCGGGATTGGCGCGGGAAGAATGGAGCAGAACCGAAAAAAACTGCCGTCGGGGCCGCCCCCACCGCGCGGCCCCGACGTCTTTCGTCCAAACCATTGACGAAACCCGCGCCCCCTCCTACCTTCAACGCGTCGTACTTCGTACGTCATATATGAGACGCGATACGCGAGATCGGATACGCCAGATCTCCCCCGTGACTTCCGAGAGGCGCGCATGACCTCTGTGCCCATGCCGATCCCGTCCCGCACGCAGTACGTGCTGGACGCGATCAAACACCGCATCCTCACCGGGCAGCTGACGCCCGGCCAGGCGCTGGTCGAGACCGAGCTCGCCGCGCAGTTCGGGGTCTCCAAGACACCGGTGCGCGAGGCGCTCAAGACCCTGGCCGGCACCGGACTCGTGGTGATGAGCCAGTACAAGGGCGTCACGGTGCGCATGGTGGACGCGGACATGGCGCGCGAGGTCTACGACGTACGCCTGCTGCTCGAACCGGAGGCGCTGAAGCGGGCCGTGCGGCGCGGAGCGTCGCTCGACACCGCGCGCGACGCCCTCATCCGGGCCGACTCCGCCTCCGACACCGCCGAACGCTCCCTCGCCAACCGGGAGTTCCACCGCGCGCTGTACCTGCCGTGCGGCAACCCGCTGCTCGGCCGCATGCTCGACGAGGTCCGCGACCAGGCCGCCCTGGTCTCCGCCGTGGCCTGGGCCTCAGACCCCTCCTGGGAGCGGGAGGCGGGCGAGCACCGGGAGATCCTGCGGCTCGCCCTCGACGGCGACGCGGACGGCGCGGCCCGCGCCCTGCACGCGCACATCGCGTCCTTCGTACGGCGCGCGTTCCCCGACGCCCAGGCAGAGGAAGGTCAGGAATGAGCGGCGTGGCGTTCGAGGGCCAGCGGACGGCCCTGGCCGACGTGGTGGCGATCCCGGTGACCCCGTTCGCCGAGGACGGCACCGTCGACCAGGACGCCCACCGGGCCCTGCTGCGCCGGCTGCTCGACGGCGGGGTCACCACCCTCACCCCGAACGGCAACACCGGCGAGTTCTACACCCTGACGCCCCAGGAGCGGCGGCTGGTCACGGAGTTGACCCTGCAGGAGGCGGGCGGCCGGGCGGCGATCCTGGCCGGGGTCGGGCACGACGTGTCCACCGCCGTCGCCTCCGCGCGGCACGCCCGCGAGCACGGCGCGCAGATGGTGATGGTCCACCAGCCCGTCCACCCGTACGTCTCCCAGGCCGGCTGGGTCGACTACCACCGCGCCGTCGCCGCGTCCGTCCCGGAGCTCGGCGTCGTCCCCTACATCCGCAACGCCCAGCTCACCGGCGCCCGTCTCGCCGAGCTCGCCGACGCCTGCCCGAACGTGATCGGCGTCAAGTACGCCGTTCCCGACGCCGCCAGGTTCGCCGCCTTCGCCCGGGACGCGGGCCTCGACCGCTTCGTCTGGGTCGCCGGCCTCGCCGAGCCCTACGCCCCCTCGTACTTCTCCGCGGGCGCCACCGGCTTCACCTCCGGCCTGGTGAACGTCGCCCCGTCCGTCTCGCTGAACATGATCGACGCACTGCGCGCCGGCGACTACCCGGCCGCCATGAAGGTCTGGGAGCAGATCCGCCGCTTCGAGGAGCTGCGCGCCGCGAACGGCTCCGCCAACAACGTCACCGTCGTCAAGGAGGCCCTCGCCTCCCTCGGCCTGTGCCGCCGCGACGTCCGCCCGCCCAGCAGGCACCTGCCCGAGGACGAGCGCGCCGAGGTCGCCGCGATAGCCGCCGGATGGTCGCTGTGAACGCGCCCGCCGGCAGAAGGCGCCCCGAGGAGCTGCGCAGCCACCAGTGGTACGGCACCGAGGGCCAGTTGCGCACCTGGTCGCACAACGCCCGGATGCGCCAGCTCGGTTACGAGGCGGAGGAGTACCGGAGCCGCCCGGTGATCGCCGTCCTCAACACCTGGTCCGACATCAACCCCTGCCACGTCCACCTGCGCGAGCGCGCCGAGGCGGTCAAGCGCGGGGTGTGGCAGGCCGGCGGCTTTCCGCTCGAGTTCCCGGTCGCCACGCTCTCGGAGACGTACCAGAAGCCGACCCCGATGCTCTACCGCAACCTCCTCGCGATGGAGACGGAGGAGCTGCTGCGGTCGTATCCGATCGACGCGGCGGTGCTGCTCGGCGGCTGCGACAAGTCGACGCCGGCGCTGCTCATGGGCGCGGCCTCGGCCGACGTGCCGTCGCTCTTCGTGCCCGCCGGGCCGATGCTGCCGGGGCACTGGCGCGGGGAGACCCTCGGCTCCGGCACCGACATGTGGAAGTACTGGGACGAGCACCGCGCCGGCAACCTCACCGACTGCGAACTGCGCGAACTCCAGGGCGGGTTGGCGCGTTCCCCCGGGCACTGCATGACCATGGGGACCGCGTCCACGATGACCGCGGCCGCGGAGGCCCTCGGCATGACGCTGCCGGGCGCCTCCTCGATCCCGGCCGTCGACTCCGGCCACGAGCGGATGGCCGCCGCCTCCGGGCGCCGCGCCGTCGACCTCGCCTGGAGCGGGCTGAAGCCGTCCGCGATCCTCACCCGCGAGGCGTTCGAGGACGCCGTCACCACCGTGCTCGGGCTCGGCGGCTCCACCAACGCGGTCATCCATCTGATCGCGATGGCGGGACGCTGCCAAGTACCGCTCACCTTGGACGACTTCGACCGCATCGCACGGACCGTGCCGGTGCTCGCCAACGTCCGCCCGGGCGGACAGACGTACCTCATGGAGGACTTCCACTTCGCCGGCGGCCTGCCCGCCTTCCTCTCCCGGATCACCGACCTGCTGCACCCGGACCGGCCGACCGTGAACGGCACGCTGAGGGAGCAGCTGGACGGCGCCGTCGTCCACGACGACGACGTCATCCGCACCCGCGAGAACCCGGTCGCGAGCGAGGGCGGCGTCGCCGTCCTGCGCGGCAACCTCTGCCCGGACGGCGCCGTCGTCAAGCACATCGCCGCCGAGCCGCACCTGCTCAGGCACACCGGCCCTGCGGTCGTCTTCGACGACTACAAGGCCATGCAGCGCACCATCGACGACCTCGAACTGGGCATCACCGCCGACAGCGTGCTGGTCCTGCGCAACGCGGGACCCAAGGGCGGACCCGGCATGCCCGAGTACGGGATGCTGCCCATCCCCGACCATCTGCTCAAGCAGGGCGTGCGGGACATGGTGCGGATCTCCGACGCCCGGATGAGCGGCACTAGTTACGGCACCTGCGTGCTGCACGTCGCGCCCGAGTCGTACGTCGGCGGACCGCTGGCGCTCGTGCGCACCGGCGACCTGATCACCCTCGACGTCGAGGCACGCTCCCTCCAGCTCCACGTGGACGACGCGGAGCTGGAGCGGCGCAGGGCCGACTGGACGCCGCCGCCCACCCGTGACGAGCGCGGCTACGGCGCGCTCTACAACGAGCAGATCACCCAGGCCGACACCGGCTGCGACTTCGCGTTCCTGGCCCGCCCGGGCAAGATCGCGGACCCGTACGCGGGCTGACCTCACCAACAGCGGAACCGTGCATCACCAGGTACCCGAAGAAAGCGCTTCACCCCAGACCGCACACGACCCACCGCAAGCGAACGGAGAAAGTCATGGCCCAAGCCGCAGCCGTGGCGAAACCGCCCGCGCCGGCCCGGCGGCGCCGTGCCTCCGCCTCACCCCGCAGGCTCCCGTACCTGCTGATCGCACCGGCCGCCCTGCTGATGCTGGGCTTCATCGCCTACCCGGTCCTCAGCGTCTTCTACTACAGCCTGCAGAACTACAACCCCACCAAGCCGTGGCGCAACGGCTTCGCGGGCCTCGGCAACTTCACCGGGATCTTCACCAGGGACCCGCAGTTCTGGGACACGCTGACCTTCAGCGCCAAGTGGGTCTTCGTCGAGGTCGGACTGCAACTGCTCTTCGGTCTCGCGCTCGCGCTGATCGTCAATCAGACCTTCGCCGGACGGGCGCTGGGCCGCGCCCTGGTCTTCTCGCCGTGGGCCGTCTCCGGCGTGCTGACCTCCGCGATCTGGGTGCTGCTCTACAACTCCCAGACGGGCATCACCCGTTACCTCGCCGACGCGGGGATCGGTTCGTACGGCACCAGCTGGCTCTCGGACACCTCGACCGTCTTCCCCGCGGCGATCGTCGCCGACCTGTGGCGCGGCGTCCCCTTCTTCGCGATCCTCATCCTCGCCGACCTCCAGTCCGTCTCGAAGGACCTGTACGAGGCCGCCGAGGTCGACGGGGCGAGCCGCCTCAAGCAGTTCTGGCACATCACGCTGCCGCACCTGAAGGACGCGATCGTGCTGTCGACCCTGCTGCGCGCGGTGTGGGAGTTCAACAACGTCGACCTGCTCTACACGCTCACCGGCGGCGGCCCCGCGGGGGAGACGACGACCCTCCCGCTCTACATCGCCAACACCAGCGTCGACGCCCACAACTTCGGCTACGCGTCCGCCCTGACCACGGTGGCGTTCGTGATCCTGCTCTTCTGCTCGATCGTCTATCTGCGGCTGAGCAAGTTCGGAGGCGAGAAGTGATCACCGAGATCGCACCCGCGCCGGAGCGCGTGGCCGCCCCGCCCGCCCGGCCGAGGAGGAAGCGCCGCGCCTGGGACGAGGTTCCCCGGTGGCACATCTACCTCCCGCTCACCGTCTACCTGCTCTTCACGCTCGTCCCCTTCTACTGGATCCTGCTCTTCGCGCTCCGCCCGGCCGGCTCGACCTCGCTCGTGCCCTGGCCGATGACCTTCGACCACTTCGAGAAGGTCTGGAACGAGCGGGCCTTCGGCACCTACTTCCAGAACAGCGTGCTCGTCGGGCTCGCCACCCTGGTGATGACGACGCTGGTCGCGCTGGCCGGCGGCTACGCCCTCGCCCGCTTCGACTTCCGGGTCAAGAAGGCGTTCATGCTCGCCCTGCTCTGCACGCAGTTCGTGCCGGGCGCGCTGCTCCTGGTGCCGCTGTTCGAGATCTTCGCCAACCTGCGGATGATCAACTCGCTCGGCAGCGTCGTCCTCGCCGAGACCGTCTTCCAGCTGCCGCTGTCGATGATCCTGATCAGCGGTTTCATCCGGAACGTGCCGTACTCCCTGGAGGAGGCGGCCTGGGTCGACGGCTGCGACCGGTTCACCGCCTTCCGCATCGTCGTCCTGCCGCTGCTGCGGCCCGGGTTGATCGCCGTCGGCTCCTTCGCCTTCGTGCACGCCTGGAACCACTTCCTGTTCGCCCTGATGTTCCTCAGCGACCAGGGCAAGCAGACCATCCCCGTCGGCCTCAACACCCTGATGAGCGCGGACAGCGTCGACCTCGGCGCGCTCGCCGCGGGCGGCATCATCGCGGCCGTACCCGTCGTGATCGTCTTCGCCTTCATCCAGAAGTGGCTGATCACCGGCTTCAGCGCGGGGGCGGTGAAGGGATGAGCACCGTACCCGTCGTGCTGGCGGGCGCCCGCGGTCACGGCCGCTGGCACCTCGACAACATCCGCCGGCTCCAGGACCGGGGCGTCGTACGCCTCGCCGGGATCTGCGAACTGACCCCACTGACCGCCGACGAGATCCCCGAGGGCCTCGGCGCGCCCGAGCAGTCCGCCGACCTCGGCGCGCTCCTCGACTCCACCGGCGCCCGGATCGCGGTGATCTGCACGCCGATCCCGACCCACACGGACCTTGCGCTGACGGCCGCCCGCCGGGGCGTGCACCTCCTCCTGGAGAAGCCGCCCGCGCCGTCGTACGCCGAGTTCCGGCGGATGGCCGACGGGGTCGCCGAGACAGGCGTGGCCTGCCAGATCGGCTTCCAGTCGCTGGGCTCGCGGGCCGTCCCCGCGATCCGCGCGATGGCCGCGGAGGGTGCGATCGGCGAGGTCGTCGGCATCGGCGGGGCGGGCGCCTGGGCCCGGCCCGAGTCCTACTACCGGCGCGCCCCCTGGGCGGGCAGGCGGCGGCTGAACGGCGTCGACGTCGTCGACGGCGTGCTCACCAACCCCCTCGCGCACGCCGTCGCCACCGCCCTCGCCCTGAACGGCACCACCCGGGCCGAGGACGTCACCGGCATCGAGCTGGAGCTGCTGCGCGCCAACGCCATCGAGTCCGACGACACCTCCTGCGTCCGCGTCACCACCACCCGGGGCGTCCACGTCACCGTCGCCGCGACCCTGTGCGCCGAGGACCCCGACGAGCCGTACGTCGTGGTGCACGGCACCAGGGGCCGGATCACCTTCTGGTACAAGCAGGACCGCGTCCTGCTCCAGCGCGCCGGCCACGGCCCCGAGGAGTACGAGTACGCCCGCACCGACCTGCTGGAGAACCTGGCCGCCCATCTCGCCGACGGCACCGGGCTACTGGTCCCTCCCGCCTCGACCGGCGCCTTCATGCAGGTCGTCGAGGCGATCCGGCAGGCACCCGACCCGGTCCCGCTGCCGGACGGCGCCTGGCGGTCGGTCCCCGGCGGGGGCCGCAGGACCGTCCCCGGCATCGACGGCCTCGTCGCCGCCTCGGCCGACGCCCTCGCCCTCTACTCCGAACTCGGCGCCACCTGGGCCCTACCGAAAGAGGTGAGCACCTGATGACGACCAACGACTCGCCCGTCCTGCGCGTCGCGGGCCGCCCGGTCGGCCGCTACGTCACCCGGCCCGAACTGCCGGCCCGGTTCTCCCCGCGCCCGTATCTGCACCCCGTCACCACCCTGGCCGGCACGGCGGTCACCGAGCTGAGCCCCGCCGACCACCCCCACCACCTCGGCGTCGGTGTCGCCGTTCCCGACGTCGAGGGGCACAACTTCTGGGGCGGGCGCACCTTCGTCCGCGACCAGGGCCCCACCGAGCTGGACAACCACGGCGCCCAGCGGCACAGCTCCTTCCAGCTGCGCGACCCCGACGGCTTCGTGGAGGAACTGCGCTGGGTGGCCTCGGGCGCGGAACTGCTGCGCGAGCGCCGTACGGTGGCGGCCGGCGAACTCACCGACACCGCCTGGGCGCTGGACTTCACCTTCTCGCTGACGAACGTGACCTCAGGGCTGATCTCCATCGGCAGCCCGGACACCAACGGCCGCCCCGGCGCGGCCTACGGCGGCTTCTTCTGGCGGGCCCGCAAGGAGCGCGAGGCCCCGCACGTCTTCACCGCCGACCACGAGGGCGAGGAGCGGGTGCACGGCACCCGGGCCGACTGGCTCGCCCTCGCCGGCTCCACCTGGACCCTGGTCCTCGCCGGCGCCACGGACGGCACCCGGCAGGACCCGTGGTTCGTGCGCACCGCCGAGTACCCGGGTGTGGGCTCGTCGCTGGCCTCCGGCGAACGGCTGCCGATCGAGCCGGGCGACACCGTCGTACGGCGTGTGGTGACCGTCGTGGCCGACGGCCCGCTGAGCCGTGACGAGGCGGCGGCGCTGGTCCGCAAGGCGGTGACCCGGTGACGACGCACGCCGAGCCCGCGACGTACACCAACCCGGTCCTGGACGCCGACTGGTCCGACCCGGACGTGGTCCGCGTGGGCGACGACTTCTACCTCACCGCCTCGAGCTTCGGCCGCGCCCCCGGCCTGCCGCTGCTGCACTCGCGCGACCTGGTCAACTGGACGCTGGTCGGCCATGCGCTGCACCACCTGGAGCCCGCCGCCGAGTTCGGCACCCCGCGCCACGACTGCGGGGTCTGGGCCCCGTCGATCCGGCACCACGACGACCGGTTCTGGATCTTCTGGGGCGACCCCGACCAGGGCATCTTCCAGGTCAACGCACCTGAGATACGCGGCCCTTGGACCCGCCCGCACCTGGTGAAGGCCGGCAAGGGACTCGTCGACCCCTGCCCCCTGTGGGACGAGGAGACCGGGGAGGCCCATCTCGTGCACGCCTGGGCCAAGTCCCGCTCCGGCGTGAAGAACCGCCTCACCGGCCATCTGATGCGCCCCGACGGCACCGGACTCCTCGACGAGGGCAAGGTGATCGTGGACGGGGACCGCATCCCCGGCTGGTTCACCCTCGAAGGCCCCAAGCTCTACCGGCACGACGGCTGGTTCTGGATCCTCGCCCCCGCCGGGGGAGTGGAGACCGGCTGGCAGGGCGCCTTCCGCTCGCGCGGCCTCTTCGGGCCGTACGAGGAGCGGATCGTGCTGGAGCAGAAGGACACCGCCGTCAACGGCCCGCACCAGGGCGGCTGGGTGCGCACCCCGTCCGGCGAGGACTGGTTCCTGCACTTCCAGCAGCGGGGCGCGTACGGCCGGGTCGTGCACCTCCAGCCGATGCAGTGGGACGCGGACGGCTGGCCGGTGCTCGGGGACGGCGGCGCTCCCGTCACGGTCCACGAGCGGCCGGACCTGCCGCCGCAGCCGGCCGCCGCGCCCGCCACCGACGACGACTTCCCCGGCGGACGCTTCGGCCGCCAGTGGTCGTGGACGGCCAATCCCCGTCCCGGCTGGGCCCCTCAGCACTCCGGTGACGGGCTCCGTCTGACCTGCGTCCGCTCGGCGGACGCACACGACCTGCGCCGGCTGCCGAACGTCCTCACCCAGCGCCTGCCCGGCAGGCCGTCCGCGGTCGAGGTGGAGCTCAGGCTGCACAGCGAGGAGCCGGGCGCGCGGGCCGGACTGGCGGTGCTGGGCGACGCGTTCGGCTGGATCGGACTGCAGCGGGGGACCGACGGGACGGTCCACCTGGTGCACCGGTTCGCCGAGACGGGCGCGGAGCGGGAACGGGACGCCGCCCGCGCGCGGCTCGCCCCGGAAGGTCGCGTACGGCTGCGGATCGAGATCGGATCCGGCGCCCGCTGCCGCTTCTTCCACGACGTCGGGGACGGGCCGCGCGCCTCCGGTCCCGTCTTCGCCGCCACCCCCTGGCGCTGGGTCGGCGCCCTGCTCGGCCTGTTCGCGCTCGCACCCGACGGGACCGGGGACGCGGGGGCGGCAACCTTCACGGGCTTCAGGATCGACCCCCTGTAAGCCCTGCCGAGCCCCCTCACCCAGCCCCGCCGAGCCCCCTCACTCAGCCCTGCCGACCCCCTGACCCAGCCCTGCCGCCCCCCACGACTTCGTATGTCCCTCCGTCCGGAAGAGAGAGCCGACCAATGAAGAGCAGCATCCGCAGAAGCAGGCGCGCGGCCGTCGCCGTCGCCCTGGGCTCCGTGCTCGCGCTGACCGCCACCGCCTGCGGCGACGACGGCAGCGGAAGCGCGGGGGACAAGGGCAACGAGGGCTCCGGCAAGGGCCAGATCACCTTCTGGGACAACAACGGCGGTGTCCGCACCGACATCTGGAAGGAGATCATCGCCGACTTCGAGAAGAAGAACCCGGACATCAAGGTCAACTACGTCGGCATTCCCGCCGCGAGCGCCCAGTCCAAGTACGACACCGCCATCCAGGGCGGTGGACTGCCGGACGTCGGCGGCGTGGGCACCGCGATGCTCGCCGAGGTCGGGGTGCAGGGTGCGCTCGAACCGCTGGACGGCCGGCTGGCGAAGAGCCCGCTGAAGGACAAGCTCAACCTGAACCTGGTGGACAGCAGCAAGGCCGCGGGCGGCGGCGACCAGCTCTACCAGATCCCGACGTCGTCGAACAACGGCACCCTGTGGTACCGCACCGACCTGTTCAAGAAGGCAGGCCTGGACGCGCCGACGACGTGGGACAAGTTCTACACGGCCGCCGCCAAGCTCACGGACAAGGGGAAGAACGAGTTCGGGTTCACCATTCGCGGCGGTGAGGGGTCGATCGCCCCGGCCCTGGACGCGGCGTACAGCCAGAGCGGGATCACCTCGTTCTGGAACGGGGACACGACGACGGTCAACGACCCCAAGAACGTGGCCGCGTTGGAGAAGTACGTCGCGCTCTACAAGAAGGACACCCCGTCCGCCGACGTCAACAACGACTTCACCAAGATGGTCGCCCAGTGGGACAGCGGCACCATCGGCATGCTGAGCCACAACCTGGGCTCCTACCAGGACCATCTCAAGGCGCTGGGCACGCAGAAGTTCCGGGGGCTGCCGAACCCGACGCAGGCCGACGGCACGCGCGTGCAGATCTCCAACCCGGTCGACGGGCTGAGCCTGTTCAAGTCCAGCAAGAACAAGGCGGCCGCCTGGAAGTTCATCGAGTTCGCCCTCTCCCACGAGGAGAACTCCAAGTTCAACGAGTCCGCCGGGCAGATCCCCGCGAACACCGACGCGGCGGGCGACGCGTGGATCCAGAAGGCGGAGCCGACGAAGCTGGCTGCCGCCGCGCTCAACGGCGAGGGCACGAAGATCGTGCAGCTGCCGTACTACCTGCCGGACTGGAACACCATCTCCAAGGCCGACAACGAGCCGAACTTCCAGAAGGTGCTGCTCGGGAAGATGAGCGCGAAGGACTTCCTGGACCTGCTGGCCGACCAGTTGAACAAGGCGCAGGCGGACTGGAAGAAGAACCACTGAGGCACTGGGTGGTTTCGGTTTGCGGGGGACTGCCGGCCGGTTCGTGGCCGGGCGCGCAGTTCCCCGCGCCCCTGAAGGAAGGCGTACGTCGTGTCGTCACTTGCCCGAAGACAGGTCACCGCGGCTGCCGTTGCCGCCGTTCCACTCGCCCTCACGGGCATCGGTACCGCGCAAGCAGCGCGGCGCCACCGCACGCTCCGCATCGCCGGCGACTCCACCGCCGCCGGGAAATACGCCGACGCCGCCCCCGAGACCGGGTGGGGCATGGCACTCCCGTTCTTTGTCCGCCAGGGCCTCGCCGTCGCCAACCACGCCGTGAACGGGCGGGGTTCGAAGAGTTTCGTCGACGAGGGCCGGCTGGACGCGGTCCTCGCGCTGATCCGGCCGGGAGACCTCCTGCTCGTCCGGTTCGCGCACAACGACGAGAAGAGCGAGGACCTCACCCGGTACACCGAGCCCTGGACGACGTACCAGGACCATCTGCGGCTGTACATCGCGGGGGCGCGTGCGAAGGGTGCCCGGCCCGTGCTCGCCACGCCCTTCGAGCGCCGCAGGTTCGACGCGGACGGCAACGCCGTGCCGACCCACGGCGACCATCCGGCGGCGATGCGTGCGCCGGCCGCCCGGGAGCGGGTCGCGCTGCTCGACGTCGAGGCGCTGTCGCCGGCGCGGTGGCAGGAGCTCGGCGTCGAGGAGACGAAGGTCTACTTCGACTGGACCGCCACCGGGCAGGACAACACGCACTTCAATCCGCCGGGCGCGATCGCCGTGGCGCGGCTCGTGGCGCGGGAGTCGCTGCGCACCCGGGTGCTCGCGCCGCGGGACGTCGTCCGGCTGCACGACGCCGTTCCGACGTCCTGGATCACCTGGCCCGAGGCGACCGGCGCCCCGGTCGCGTAACCAAGGAGAGCCGCACAGTGCGTACACAGATATGTCATGGACGCGTCATAGCGTCGATCGTGGGCTGCACCGCCCTGGTGCTCGGCGTCACGGGGACGGCCGCCGCGCACCCCCAGCCGCGCGACACCGCCCGGCAGGCGCTGGGCGCGAACGACGGCTGGGGCTCCTACGGCACCGGCACCACCGGCGGCGCGACCGCCGACCCCGCGCACGTCCATACCGTCACCGACTGGGACGGCTTCAAGGCCGCCCTCGCCGCCGGCGGCAGCGCGCCGAAGATCATCGAGGTGAAGGGCACCATCGACGCCGACGGCCCGAGCTGCGCCTCGTTCCAGGTGCCGGGCTACGACTTCGACACCTACCTGGCCACGTACGACCCCGCCGTATGGGGCCGCGACAAGAACCTGGACGGCGAGCCCGACGACAGCCCCGAGGGCCTGCGCCGCGCCTCCGCCGTCAACCAGGACGCGTACATCAAGGCCACCGTGCCCGCCAACACCACCATCATCGGCGTGGGCAGGAACGCCGGCTTCAAGGGCGCCAGCCTGCAGATCAAGGGCGTCGACAACGTCATCGTCCGCAACCTGACCTTCGAGAGCCCACTCGACTGCTTCCCGCAGTGGGACCCCACCGACACCGCCGACGGCAACTGGAACTCCGAGTACGACAGCGCGGTGGTCTACGGCTCCACCCACGTGTGGATGGACCACGACACGTTCACCGACGGCGACCACCCCGACAGCACGCTGCCGTCCTACTACGGGCGGATCTACGAGCAGCACGACGGGGAGCTGGACATCGTCAAGGGCGCCGACTATGTCACGGCCTCCTGGAACGTCTTCGCGGACCACGACAAGACGATCCTGATCGGCAACAGCGACAGCGCCGCCACGGCCGCCGTCGACCGCGGCCACCTCAAGGTCACCTTCCACCACAACCTGTTCTCGAACCTGGTGGAGCGGGCGCCGCGGGTGCGCTTCGGGCAGGTCGACTCCTACAACAACCACTTCGTGGCGAAGGCCGGCTACGGCTACAGCTACGGCATCGGCATGGAGTCCCAACTCGTCGCGCAGCACAACGCGTTCACGCTGCCGGACGGGATCGGCGCCGGGCAGATCCTCAAACGGTGGAACGACGCGCCGCTGACCGCCGACGACAACTACGTCAACGGCGTGCCGACCGATCTGATCACCGTCCACAACGCCGAGGTGCCCACCGAGGTCCTGCGTTCGGGCGCGGGCTGGACGCCCACCCTGCGCACGAAGACCGACCCGGTGCGCGCCGTACCGCGGATCGTCGACCACGGCGCGGGCGCCGGCCGCCTGCGCTGACACCCCGCCCGGCCGGGGCGCCGCGCGCCCCGGCCACCCTCCCGACCCACGCCACCGCACTCCACCGCACCGCAGCGCACCCACTGCATCGCACGGCACCGCATCGCACCGCGAAGGAGCACCCGCATGCCCTCGCCCCACCCCCGACTCCCCTTGTCCAGACGGGGTTTCCTCGTCGCGGGCGCCGGCGCGGCCGCCGCGTTCGGCGCCGCCTCCGGGCCCGCGCGGGCCGCCACCCGTCCGCTCGCCTTCGGCCGCTTCGGCTCACCGCAGCGCCGCCTGACCCCCGCGACCCTCTACGTCGACCCCTACGGGCGCGGCGACTTCACCACCGTCCAGGCCGCCGTCACCGCGGCGGCCGGCAGCGGCCGGACCCTGGTCCTCGCGCCCGGCACCTACCGGGAGACGGTCGCCCTCGACACCACCCGCACCGAGGCGACCTGGATCGGCGCCTCGGAGGACCCCCGTGACGTCGTGATCGTGTACGACCACGCGGCCGGCACCGCCAAGCCCGGCGGCGGCACCTACGGCACCACCGGATCCGCCACCACCACCGTGCAGGCGGACGGCTTCACCGCCCGCTGGATCACCTTCGCCAACGACTGGCTGCGCGCCGACCACCCGGACATCACCGGCACCCAGGCGGTGGCGATCAAGGTGCAGGGCGACCGCAGCGCCTTCACCCACTGCCGCTTCCTCGGCCACCAGGACACCCTGTACGCCGACTCCACGGCGCTCGGCACCTTCGCCCGCCAGTACTACGCCCACTGCTACGCCGAGGGCGACGTCGACTTCGTCTTCGGGCGCGCGAGCGCGGTCTTCGAGCGGTGCCACTTCCGCACCCTGAACCGCACCGACCTGGCCGCCGCCCCGTACGGCTTCGTCTTCGCGCCCTCCACGGCGCTGGCCAACCCGCACGGCTACCTGGTGACCGGGAGCACCGTGAGCAGCGGGGCTCCGGACGCGGCCTACAAGCTGGCCCGCCCCTGGGTGCCCAGCTCCGACACCACGGCCCGTCCGAGCCTCGTCGTCCGCGACACCCGCCTCGGCGCCGGCATCGACGCGACCGCTCCCTACGCCGCCATGTCGGACGCCTACCCGTGGCAGGACCAGCGCTTCGCGGAGTACCGCAACACCGGCCCCGGCGCGGTCGTCCCCGTCCCCGCGAACCGGCCCCAACTCACCCCCGAACAGGCCGCGTCGGCGACCCGCACCGCCTATCTCGGTGACTGGACGCCCTGGAAGGAGACCTGCTGACATGCGCCGCCGCACCGTCCTGGCGGGCCTCACCGCCGGCCTGACCGCGTTCGGTGCCGGACCCGCGAGGGCCGCCCGCCAGATCCTGCCCGTCCGCCCCGGCGAGTCCGTCGACGCGGCCGGCGGACCCGGTGCGACGGTCCTCGTGCACCCGGGGACGTATCGCGAGGTCGTCACCGTGCCCGCGGAGAAGGCGGAGTTGACGATCCCCGGCAGTACTTCCGCCCCTGCCACATCGAGGGCGACGTCGACTTCGTCTTCGGGCGGGCGACCGCGGTGTTCGAGCGGTGCCGCTTCCACACTGACGACCGGCAGCACCACCATCGGCGCGACGATGAACTGAGGCGTGCTGAAACGGAATCGGGCTTTCCGAGGTGCTTGACCCGTTTTTTACCCGACGTGAAGATATCGATCGGGCAACGGGTCTCGCGCCCAGCAGCGTGACGCGCGTAGAAACCTGTCATGCATAAGCCACTGCGTATCGCGGCGATCGCCGCAGCGTGTGCCCTCTCCGGCGCCGCTCTCTACGGCGCCGGTGCGGCCACGGCCGGACAGTCCACGGCCAACTCCACCCACGAGCCCTACAACATCGGGCTCCTGGTGAAGGACATCGACACCTACTACGGCACGGCGGCGGACGCCGACGGCGTGTACCAGGCGTCGCCGACCAGCCCGTACGCCAAGGACCTGGCGCGTATCGACGCCTCCGCCCGGGAGTACATCGACAAGGCGGCGCGCAAGGCCCGCCACCACGGCGAGAAGCCCGCGGTCGTCTTCGACATCGACGACACCCTGCTGCTCAGCCTCGACTACGAGAAGCGGTACAACTACACGTACAACTCGGCCAGCTGGGCCGCGTACGTGAACAAGGCGGACCGGCCGGAGGTCTTCGGCAGCCCCGAACTCGTGCAGTACGCCGAGAAGAAGGGCGTCGAGGTCTTCTACAACTCCGGTCTCGGCGAGGCGCAGCGCGCGGCCGCCGTGGAGAACCTGAAGAAGGTCGGCGCGGACGTCAACCTCGACGCCGGCCACATGTTCCTCAAGGACGCGGCCAACCCGCCGTCCTACCTGAGCGCGTGCGCCACCCCGGGCACCTGGACCTGCACGACCGTGCAGTACAAGTCCGGCACCCGCAAGCACATCGAGCAGGACCTCGGGTACGAGATCATCGCCAACTTCGGCGACCAGTACTCGGACCTCGACGGCGGCTACGCCGACCAGAAGTACAAGCTGCCGAACCCGACGTACTTCGTCAGCTGATCCCGCGCCCGGGGCGGATCGGACCCGGGGCCGGCGCGACGGGCTGAAGGGTACCCACCGCGGCGAACCACAGCCGGTCGACGAGCGTCCCGCGCCCACGACCGCGAAGCGCCCCCGCCGGTCACACCGGCGGGGGCGCTCTGTCGCCGACGAGGGGGGCTCGATCGGCGGCTGCCGGCCGAGGGGGGCTCAGGCCGACAGGTCCATGTGCTTCTAAGTCGCCGCTGCCGGGGAAACGGTTGCCGCGCACCGCGAGATTTTTCTACGAGCCGCCGGATCCACCCGTGCCGGCCGAGTCGCCCGCGCCGGCCGCGAAGCCGCCGCCCACCGTGTGCCGCTCGCCGCCCGCCGTGGCTGTGACCGTGTAGGCGTCGTCCGCGGCGCTCCGGCCGCCGCGCCGGTGGTCGTACTGCCCGGCGAACACCCACTCGCCCTCCGGGACGCTACGGCCCTGCTTGAGCACCCAGGTGTAGAGGAGGAAGCCGTTCCGCTCGCCGATCGTGAGGTCGAAGTCCTGCTCGGGCAGGGTGCGCCAGGCGCCGGCCGGGCTGACGCCGCCGGTCTGGGCGATCTTCAGCCGCACGGTGAGGGCGGTGAGTTGCTCGCCGGTGCGCACCGTGAGGTCGCTCTGCGACCAGAAGTCGTTGCTGTGCGGGTCCACCGACCCGTCCGACCACAGCGGCCCGTCGGCCGCGGTGGTCGCGGTCGGCGGCGCGGAGGCGGGCGGCCTCGCCGAGGCGGTGCCGCTCGGGTCGTCGTGGGCCTTCGGTGCCGTGGCCGACGCCGCCGGTGCCCGACGCACCGGCGGTTCGGGCGCACGGCTCGTCGCGTCCGGTGGCGGCGTCGGCGTCGGGGAGACCGCGACCGTCTGCCGCCGCGGGGGAGCGTCGTCGTGCACCGCCGAGCCCATCGCGTAACCGCCGGCCGCGAGCATCCCCGCGACAGCGGCCGTGGCACCCGCGACCCGGGCCCAGCCCCGTACCGGCGGCCGGGTGTCCCGGTGGCCGGCACGGCTGCGCGCGCCCATGCCCCGCTCGATCCGGGCCAGCATC
The DNA here is from genome assembly GCF_042800575.1 of Streptomyces sp. NPDC057616. Taxonomy (NCBI): domain Bacteria; kingdom Bacillati; phylum Actinomycetota; class Actinomycetes; order Kitasatosporales; family Streptomycetaceae; genus Streptomyces; species Streptomyces sp. NPDC057616. The sequence goes on along the minus strand of NZ_JBHVGU010000014.1, from coordinate 36,370 downwards.
ACGTCCCGGTCCGGCTCGTGCGCCTCGGCCGCCTCCCGCAGCCGGGCGTGCAGCTCGTCGTGCGCGTCCCGCCGCCTCATCGGCCCGCTCCCGCGGCCGGCCCGCCGGGCGCCATCGCCGCGTGCACCTTCCGCGGCTCGCCCTCGGCGCCCAGCAGCCGCTGCAACTCGGCCATCCCCTTGGACGTCTGGGACTTCACCGTGCCGACGGAGACGCCCAGCGCGAGGGCGGTGTCCTTCTCCGAGAGGTCGAAGGCGTGCCGCAGCACCACGCACGCCCGCTTTCTGAACGGCAGCCTGCGCAGCGCCTCCTGCACGTCGACGACGCCCGCGACGTCGGGGTTCTCGGTCGTCTCCTCGCCCTGCGACCAGAACAGCGACATCCGCCGGCGCTCGCGCACCGCGCTGCGGATCCGGGTGCGGGCGAGGTTGGCGACGACTCCGCGGGCGTAGGCGACCGGGTGGTCGGCCGTGCGCACCCGGTCCCAGCGGTGCCACAGGGCGAGCAGCGCGTCGGCCGCGAGATCGTCGGCGGCGTCCGCCTCGCCGGTCAGCAGATGGGCGATACGGGACAGTTCGGCGTAGTGGCGCTCGAAGAAGGCGTGGAACTCCACGGAGGCCGCGTCGTCGACGACAGTGCCCACGGGACGGACCTCCCTGTCTCTGTCATGCAGATGACATTCCGTAACACGGGGAAAACCTGAAACCTGTTCAAGGGGGGAACAATCCAGCCAGCATCCGCACACTGATCCATCCGGCGACGAGGAGCACCCGCCATGACCGACACCGAGACGACGGCCGACCGGCCAAGTTCCGCACCACCAGCGGCGAACGGCGTCGACCGGTATTTCAGGATCTCCGAACGGGGATCCACCTTCGGCCGGGAGATACGCGGCGGCTTCGCCACGTTCTTCACGATGGCCTACATCCTTGTCCTGAATCCCATCATCCTGGGCAGCGCGAAGGACAAGTTCGGCCACACGCTCGACACCGGCCAACTCGTCACCGCCACCGCGCTGGTGGCCTGCGTGATGACGGTGATCATGGGCGTCGGCGGCAATCTGCCGCTCGCCATCGCGGCCGGTCTCGGCCTCAACGCCGTCGTCGCCTTCCAGCTCGCCCCGATCATGAGCTGGCCCGACGCGATGGGCCTGGTCGTCGTCGAGGGCGTCGTGATCTGCATCCTGGTGGTCACCGGGCTGCGCGAGGCGATCATGAACGCCATCCCGCAGCAGCTCAAGCAGGCCATCGGCGTCGGCATCGGGCTGTTCATCGCCTTCATCGGTTTCGTGGACGCGGGATTCGTCAGCCGTATCCCGGACGCCGCCCAGACCACCGTGCCGGTGCAGCTCGGCGCCGTCGGGCGGCTCACCGGCTGGCCCGTGCTGGTCTTCTGCGTCGGCGTGCTGCTCACCATCGCGCTGCTCGCGCGCAAGGTGAAGGGCGCGATCCTGATCAGCATCGTGACCATGACGGTCGTCGCGATCGTCATCGACGCGATCGCCGACATCAAGAGCTGGGGCCTGACCACCCCGCACGTGCCCGACAAGATCGTCGCCACGCCCGACTTCGGGCTCATCGGTCACTTCAGCCTGTTCGGCGGCTTCGCGAAGGCCGGCATCCTCACCGCGGTCCTGCTGGTGTTCACGCTGATCCTGTCGGACTTCTTCGACGCGATGGGCACCATCGTCGGCATCAGCGCCGAGGCCGGGCTGCTCGACGACAAGGGGCAGGTGCCGGGCATCGGCCGCGTGCTGTTCATCGACGGCGCGGCGGCCGTGGCCGGCGGCGTGGGCTCCGCCTCGTCCAACACCGCCTACATCGAGTCCGCGGCCGGCGTCGGCGAGGGCGCCCGCACCGGGTTCGCCAACCTGATCACGGGCGGCCTCTTCGGGCTCGCGCTCTTCCTCACCCCGCTGCTGACCATCGTCCCGCTGCAGGCCGCCGCGCCCGCCCTGATCGCGGTCGGCTTCCTGATGATGACCCACGTCAAGCACATCGACTGGGACCGCTACGAGATCGCCATCCCGGCGTTCCTGACCATCGCCACCATGCCGTTCACGTACTCCATCACGGACGGCATCGGCGCCGGCTTCCTCGCCTACGTCGTCATCAAGTCCGTCCTCGGCAAGGCCAAGGAGGTGCACTGGCTGCTGTGGGGCGTGTCGGTGCTCTTCCTGGTGTACTTCGCGATCGATCCGGTGGAGCAGATCCTCGGCGTGAAGTAGGCGTCCGGGCCGCTCAGTTCTTCAGTGCCGCCTCCATCACGGCCTTGGCCACGGGGGCGGCCAGCCCGTTTCCGCTGACCTCCGAGCGGGCCGCGTCCGACTGCTCGACGACGACCGCCACGGCGACCTCCTTGCCGCCCGCCTTGCCGTAGGAGGTGAACCAGGCGTACGGCGTCTTGCTGTTCTTCTCGCCGTGCTGGGCCGTGCCGGTCTTGCCGCCCACGGTCACGCCCGGGATCTGCGCGTTGGTGCCCGTGCCGTCGTCCACGACCGTCCGCATCGCCGACTGGAGCTGCCCGGCGGTGGAGGCGCTGACGATCTGCCGGGTGGTGGTGCCGTCGTCGTAGTTCTTCAGCACGTCGCCGCCGCTGTCGGTGATCTGGGAGACCATGTGCGGCGACAGCAGCTTGCCGCCGTTGGCGATGGCCGCGGAGACCATGGCCATCTGCAGCGGGGTCGCCGTGACGTCGTACTGGCCGATGCCGGTCAGGGCCGTGGAGGAGCGGTCCATGTCCGAGGGGTAGACGCTGGCGTACGCGCGCACCGGCACGTCCTGCTCGGTGTCGTTGAAGCCGAACTTCTCCGCCATCGCCCGCACCTTGTCCTGGCCGAGGTCGACGGCCATCTTCGCGAAGACGTTGTTGCAGGAGTACTGCAGCGCGGTGCGGATCGAGGCGTTCTCGCAGGGCGCGCTCGGGTTCTCGTTCGACAGGTCGGTGGTGGTGCCCGGCAGCGTGTACGGGTCCGGGCTCTTGGTCCTCTGGTCCACCGTGGAGTACAGCCCGTCCTCCAGCGCGGCGGCCGCGACGACCAGTTTGAACGTCGAGCCCGGCGGAAGCGGCTGGCGCAGCGCGCGGTTGGTCAGCGGCTTGTCCTGGTCGGCGTTGAGCTTCTTCCACGCGGTGCCGGCGGTGTTCGCGTCGGTCAGCGCCGAGGGGTCGTACGAGGGGGTCGAGACGACCGCCAGGATCCTGCCGGTCTTCGGGTCGATCGCGACGGCCGCGCCCTTCTTGGAGCCGAGCGCGTCGTAGGCCGCCTTCTGCACGTCCGGGTCGATCGTCGTGATCACGTCGCCCGGGTCGGCGCGCTTGCCGGTGACCGTGTCCATCAAAGTGTTCAGGCGGGTGTCCGTGCCGTCGAGCAGGTCCTGGTAGATGCCCTCCAGCTGGGTGGGGGCGTAGGCCTGCGAGGCGTAGCCCGTCACCGCCGCGTACAGCCGGCCGTCCTTGTACGTGCGCTTGTACTTCAGGTCGCCGTTGCCGGTCGGCGCCGAACCGGTCACCGACTGGCCGCCCACGATGATGTTCCCGAGCGGCTCCGCGTACGTCTTGATCGCGTTGCGCCGGTTGTCCTTGTCGTCCGCGAGGGCCTTGGCGTCGTAGAACTGCACCCAGGTCGCCCTGGCCAGCAGCGCGAGCACGAGCAGCAGTGTGAAGACGGAGGCCCGCCTGATCGTCTTGTTCATCCCGCACTGGATGACGAGCGGAACCGAGCGGATCGTTCCCTTCCGCCCCCATTTCTCATCGTGCGCTCATGAAGCCGGCCTCGTAGGCCGCGATCACCGCCTGGGTGCGGTCGCGGGTGCCGGTCTTCGCCAGCACCGCCGCGACGTGCGACTTGACGGTGGCGGCGCCGACCCCCATGCGGCGCGCGATCTCCGCGTTCGTCAGCCCGTCCGCCATGTGCCGCAGCACCTCGCTCTCCCGGCCGGTGAGCCTCGCCACCCAGGGCGGCGGCGCGGCGAAGGCGCGCGCGTGCTCCTCGGCCAGCGCCCGCACGGCCGAGGGGAACAGCAGGCAGTCGCTGCGGGCGACGAGCCTGACGGCCTGTACCAGCGCGTCGGCGTCGACCCGTTTGAGCAGGAAGCCGGCGGCCCCCGCGCGCAGCGCGTCGTACACGTAGGAGTCGTTCTCGAACGTCGTCACGACGACGATCCGCGGCGGCCCGTCGGGCGTGCCGAGGATCCGCTCGGTGGCGCGGATCCCGTCGATCCCGGGCATCCGGACGTCCATCAGCACGACGTCGGGCCGCACCTCCCGCACCACGGCCACCGCCTCCGCCCCGGTCGCCGCCTCGCCGACCACCTCCAGATCCGGTTCGGCGGACAGGATGGCCCGCAGCGCTGTGCGCACCATGCGCTCGTCGTCGGCGAGGACGACGCGGACGGTTGAGCCGGTCACAGGATTCCTTCCCGTCGTACGGGCTTCAGGGGCAGGCGGGCGCGCAGGCGCCAGGTGCCGTCCCGCGCCGGGCCGGCCTCGGCGGTACCGCCCAGCAGCCGGGTCCGGTCCGCGATGCCGCGCAGCCCGTGGCCGCCGCCGGGGCGGCAGGCGGCCGGGGCGCCGAGCGGATTGTCGACGGTGATGTCCAGCAGGCCGTCGGCCTCCGTGATCCGCAGCCCCACCCGCGCCGCGCCGCCTGCGTGCTTGAGGGCGTTGCTCAGGCCTTCCTGGACGATGCGGTACGCCTCGCGGGAGAGGACGGGCGGCAGGGCCGCGGGGTCGGTGGCGACGGTGGCGGTCACCCGCAGCCCGCCGGCCCGGACGCGGCGCAGCAGCCCGTCGAGATCGGCGGCGAGGGTGGGCGCCGGGCCCGTGCCGGGCGAATCGCCGTCGCGCAGCACGCCCAGCACCGCGTCGAGTTCGCCGACCGTGCGGCGGGCGGTGTCCTCGATCGCGGCGAGCGCCTCGCGGACGAACTCCGGGTCGCTGCCGAGCACGCGGCGCGCCGCGCCCGCCTGGAGGGTGACGGCGCTGAGCGCGTGGCCGACGGAGTCGTGCAGCTCGCGGGCGAGCCGGTTGCGGACGGCGAGATCGGCGGCCCGGGCCTCGGCGGCCGCGAGTCGGTCCTCCGGGCTCGGCCCGAGCAGGCGCGGCGCCGTGCACGCGAGAAGGGCGCCGGCCGCGGCCGCGCAGCCCGCGAGCGCGAGGAGGCAGGCCACGCCCGCGACGGGCGCCAGCGCCAACGCCCAAGGATGGTCGAGGACTTCGGGCAGTCCGAGCCGGCTGTCGCGCAGCCATGCGACCAGCGGCAGCGCGATCAGCACGGCCGCGAAGGGCGGCACGGCCAGCGACATCCCGGCGATCACCCCGCCGAGGCCGAGGTGCAGAGTGAACCAGGCCGCCGTGCGTCCCTTCGCGGCCCGGGTGCGGGCGGGGCCGTAGACGAGCCGGGCCGCGTCCACCCCGCACAGCCACCGGACGGCGCTCGCCTCCAGCGGCCGCGTCAGCGGGAACAGGGACGTGGCGGCGGCCAGGGGCAATCCCACGGCGAAGGAGAGGAGTTGGAGACGGAAGTCCGCGAAGACGTCCTGCGAGCCGGTGACCGGTCCGAGGACGGTCGCGCCGAGCAGGACGTACGGCATGGCGAGCGCGCCGCCGAGGATCACATGGACCCACCGCAGCCGCGCCCGCCGCCCGAACAGCACCCGGGCGAACCCCCTGACCCGCACCATGGGGCCACGGTCGCCCATGCCGGGCCGGGTCCGCGTCCTGCCCGGCGACGATCCGCATCCGCCTGTGGGTGGAGAGCGGCGTGCCCCGGACTCATCCGTCCAGGGTCAGCACCACTTCGTCGATCTCCTCGCCGCGCGCGTTCGCGAACCCCGACACCTGCGCCGTGACCTTGAAGCCGCACTTCTCCAGCACGCGCCGCGAGCCGGTGTTGTCCGCCGCCGCGCGGGCGTACAGCGGGCGTTCGGGCACCTCGGCCAGGAGTTCCCGCAGCGCGGCCGTGGCCACGCCGCGTCCCCAGTAGGCGCGGTCCACCCAGTACGTGACCTCGCGCTCGCCCGGCTCCCCGTACACGCTCGCGCTGCCGACCACGTCGCCGTCGGCCAGGATCGCCCGCGCGACGGAATCGGAGGCGCGGATCCCTTTCCACAGGGACTGGAAGGCGCCCCAGTCGGCCGGGTCCTCGGCCGTGAACGCGGCCATGTGGACCGCCTCGGGGTCGTTCATCTGCCGGAAGAAGACCGGCAGATCGCTGTCATGCACCGCGCGGAGTACGACGTCCATGCGGTCAGAGCCTAGCTTCAGCTCCGGGTCAGAGCCTGCGGGTCGCCAGGGTCAGCCGGTCGCGGGCGTCGAACAGGGCGTCCTTGACCATCTGTTCGTGCGCCGGGGTCAGCCGCGCCACCGGCACCGAGCAGCTGATCGCGTCCCGCGCCGGCGTGCGGTAGGGAATCGCCACGCCGAAGCAGCGCAGCCCCAGAGTGTTCTCCTCGCGGTCCACCGCGAAGCCCTGTTCGCGGACCTGGTGGAGCTCCTCGATGAGCTTCTCGCGGTCCGTGATGGTGTTCTCGGTGAGGGCCGGCAGCGTCTCCGGGAGCAGCTTGCGCACCTGCTCGTCGGTGTACGTGCTCAGCAGCGCCTTGCCCAGCGAGGTGGAGTGCGCGGGCAGCCGGCGGCCCACCCGGGTGAACGGGCGCAGATAGTGCTGCGACTGGCGCGTGGCCAGGTACACCACGTTCGTGCCGTCCAGGCGCGCCAGGTGGATCGTCTCCGTGGTGTCGTCCGACAGCCGGTCCAGCGTCGGCCGCGCCGCCGCGACCACCTCGTCGCCGTCGATGTACGAGGTGCCGACCAGCAGCGCCCGCACCCCGATGCCGTAGCGCGTGCCCGTCGCGTCGGTCTCCACCCAGCCGAGCTCCACCAGCGTGCGCAAAAGCATGTACAGGCTGGACTTGGGGTAGCCGACCGCCTCCTGGACCGAGGCGAGCGAGTGCATGCCGGGACGGCCGGCGAAGTACTCCAGCAATTCAACGGTCCGCACCGCGGACTTGACCTGCGCCCCGCCGCCTGTCTCGACTGCCGACATCGCCCTTGACCCCTTCGTTGGACGGGAAATAGTCTCCAACAGCATATTCATCATCAGAGACAGCGTTCAGCATATCGAACGACCCTGGTGAATGACCCAGCAATACGTGGAGGGACCGCGGTGGCAGCAGCACCAGTCTGGAGTGTCGACCCCCGAACCGGGAAGCAGCGTGAACAGGTTGCGGTGGAGGCCACAGCCCAGGAGGTGGACGCCGCCGTCCGTGCCGCGTACGCGAGCAGGGGCGCCCTCGCCGACCGCGCGGTCCGCTCCGCCTTCCTGCGCACCGCCGCCGAGCAGCTCGAGGCGGCCCGGGACGGACTGGTGGAGACCGCCGACGCGGAGACCGCGCTCGGCCCGGTCCGGCTCACCGGCGAACTCGCCCGCACCTGCTACCAGCTCAGGGCGTTCGCGGACATCGTCGACGAGGGCGCCTTCCTCGACGTGATCATCAACCACCCGGACGACACCGCGACCCCGCCGATCCCGGACCTGCGCCGCTACAAGGTGCCGCTGGGCGTCGTCGCCGTCTACTCCGCCTCCAACTTCCCCTTCGCCTTCTCCGTCGCCGGCGGCGACACCGCGAGCGCACTGGGCGCGGGCTGCCCGGTCGTGGTCAAGGCGCACCCCGACCACCCGGCCCTGTCCGAGCTGGTCGCCAAGGTGCTGCGCCGGGCCGCCGCCGCGCACGGCATCCCCGAGGGCGTCATCGGGCTGGTGCACGGCTTCGAGGCGGGCGTCGAGCTGGTCCGGCACCCGCTGGTCGCCGCCGCCGGGTTCACCGGTTCCGTCAAGGGCGGCCGGGCGCTGTTCGACGCCGCCGCCGCGCGCCCGAACCCGATCCCCTTCCACGGCGAGCTGGGCTCGCTCAACCCCGTCGTGGTCACCGAGGCCGCCGCGGCCGAGCGCGCGGAGGCCATCGGCGCCGGGCTCGCCGGGTCGATGACGCTGGGCGTCGGGCAGTTCTGCGTGAAGCCCGGCCTGGTGCTCGCGCCCGCCGGCGCGTCGGGCGACCGCCTGGTGAAGTCCCTGACGGACGCGGTCAGCGACACCGACGCGGGTGTCCTGCTGGACCACCGCATGCGCGACAACTTCATCGCCGGGGTCGCCGAGCGCGCCGAACTCCCCGACGTGGACTCGCCGGTGACCCCGGGCGCGGGTGGCGACCACACGGTGAGCGCGGGCTTCCTGACGGTGGCGGCGCAGAAGCTGGCCGCCGAGGGGGCCTACGACCTGCTCCTGGAGGAGTGCTTCGGGCCGGTCACCGTGGTGGCCCGTTACGAGGACGAGGCGGAGGTGCAGTCGGTGCTGTCCCGGCTGCCCGGGAACCTCACGGCGACGGTCCACCTCTCGGCCGAGGAGGCCGCCGGCGAGGGCCGGGGAGCGGAGCTGCTCGCCGAACTGACCCCGCTCGCCGGCCGGGTCCTCGTCAACGGCTGGCCGACCGGTGTCGCGGTCGCCCCCGCCCAGCACCACGGCGGCCCCTACCCGGCGACCACGTCGACGTCGACGTCGGTCGGCGGCACGGCGATCGAGCGCTGGATGCGGCCGGTGGTGTACCAGGGCGCGCCCGAGGCGATCCTTCCGCCGGAGCTGCGCGACGACAACCCGCTCGGGCTGCCGCGGCGCTACGACGGCCGCCTCGAGCGCTAGGACGGGCCCTTCGCACCCCAGGCCCGCATCGCCCGCACCGAGGTGCCACACTCACGGGATGGACGTGGAACTCCCCGAACTGCCCTTCGCACTGCGCACGTACGGCCCCGACGGCAACTGGTCCTACGAGGACGGCATCCTCACCGGCTGGGCCGGTCCCCGGCAGGACCGCTTCGTACCGCCGACCGGTGAGGCCCTGGAGCCCGCCTCGGACGCGCCCCGGCTGCTGGGGGCGCCCGAGGGGGACTTTCAGCTGATCGCGCGGGTCACGGTGGGCTTCGCCGGGGCGTTCGACGCGGGGGTGCTCTACGTCCACGTCGGCGAGCGGGCCTGGGCCAAGCTCTGCCTGGAGTACTCCCCGGACGTGCCCACTGTCTGCACGGTGGTCACCCGGGGCCACTCCGACGACGCCAACTCCTTCACCGTGGAGGGCAGTTCGGTGTGGTTCCGGGTGAGCCGCACCGGCCGCGCCTTCGCCTTCCACGCCTCCCGCGACGGCAAGCGCTGGATCTTCGTCCGTCTCTTCACCCTCGGCACCGAGAAGGAGACGGGCGACGCCCTGATCGGCTTCATGACCCAGTCCCCGATGGGTGAGGGCTGCGTGGTCACCTACGACCACCTGGAATACCGCCCCACCTGGCCGACCGACCTACGAGACGGAAGCTGAGCGGTCGCCTGGCGTTCGGCGGAGAGGCCCGCGCGGATCACGCGGAGCGGTGGGCCGGGAGGCGGGTGCTCAAGGTTGCCGTTGCTGCGAGCAAGGTCGCGCTGATGATCAGGCTCAGGTGCATGCCGGACCGGAAGTCCGTTGCCACCAGGCCGCCGAACACCGCGATCCCCAGGCCGCCCGAGACCTGGCGGGCCGCGTTGAGCAGACCCGCGGCCACGCCCGCGCGTTCGGCGGGCACGGCGTCCATCATCGCGGCGGTCAGCGGCGGCACCGTCAGGGCGCAGCCCAGGGCGAGCGGGATCAGGAGCACGGCCACCAGCGCCGGGGGCGTGCCCGCGTCGACGTAGAGGAGGACGAGCAGGGCGACCGCGGCCAGGGCCTGTCCCACCGTCATCGGCAGCCGGGCCCCGTACCGCCCCGCGAGCTTGCCCGCCACCACGTTCGTCACCGCGATCAGTCCGGTCATCGGCAGGAACAGCAGGCCCGCGAAGAGCGGTGAACGCCCCTGCACCTGCTGGAAGAAGAGCGAGAAGACGAACACCATGCTGTAGAAGGCGACACTGACCGCCGCCCCCGCCGCGACCGTCACCGCCACCGTCCGGTCGCGGAAGAGGGGGAGCGGCACGACCGGGTGCGCCCCGCGCGCCTCGATCCGCAGGAAGGCGGCCGCCGACGCGACGGCCACGGCCAGCGCCGCCCACCCCGCGCGCCCGCCCTCGATCACCGCGAACGTCAGCGCCGTCAGGCTCACCACCGCGGTCGCCTGACCGGGCAGGTCGAGCGGCGCGGGACGCCGCCCGGAGCGCGGCGCGCGCGCCGCCAGCAGCAGGATCGCCGCTCCCACCGGCACGTTCACGAAGAAGATCGCCCGCCAGTCCCAGGCCGTGGTGAGCAGACCGCCCGCCACCGGCCCGAGCGCCACCGCCGCCGAACCGCCCGCCGCCCAGACCGCCACCGCACGGGCCCGCCGCCCCGGATCGGCGTACGCCTGCCGCACCAGCGCCAGCGACGCCGGCAGCACGACCGCCGCGGCGACCCCCTGCACCACCCGCGCGCCGATCAGCGCCGGGAGCCCGGGCGCCAGCCCGCACGCCACGGAGGCGAGCGTGAACAACGCCGTGCCGAGCGCGTACGCCCGGCTCGCCCCCGCCCGGTCCGAGAACGCCCCGGTGGACAGCATCAGTGCCGCGAACGGCAGCGTGTAGGCGTCCACCACCCACTGCAGCCCGGACATCCCGCCGTCGAGCGAGGCACCGATCGAGGGCAGCGCCACGTTCACCACCGAGGCGTCCAGGCAGATCAGCGCGAACCCGAGCAGCGCGGCGACGAGGGTGACGGCGGGAGCGGGCCTCTTGGGCGCCAACTCGCGCTCGATGACGGGGAGTTGTTCGCTCCCGAGAGTCTGGTCGGTCGACATGGCTCCATGCTGCGGATTACCGGCGCCGTACAGTAGTGGCCTGAATGCCATGCACCCGGAGGTTCTGGCCATGCCCGCGCACCGTATCGCCGTCATCGCCCCCTCGCCCGTCTCGATGTTCAACCTGGCCATCCCCGAGCTGCTGTTCGGCAAGGTCGAGGTGGACGGCGAGCCCGGCTACGAGGTGGTCATCTGCGCCGCCGAGCCGGGCCCGGTGCCCACCTCCGGCGGGCTCGACCTGTACGTGCGCGACGGGCTGGAGGCCGTGCGCGCGGCGGACACGGTCGTCGTCGCGGGCACCGGCGCGCCCTACGAACCCGACCCGCGCATCGTGGCCGCCGTCCGCGAGGCGGACGCCGCGGGCAAGCGGATCGCGTCGCTGTGCACCGGCGCCTTCCAGCTCGCCGAGGCGGGCCTGCTGCACGGCCGCCGCGCCACCACCTACTGGGCGCACGCCGACGAGCTGCGCCGCCGCTACCCGCAGGTCGACCTCCAGGGAGACGTCCTCTACGTCCAGGACGGCCCCTACGTCACCGCCTCCGGATACGCCGCCGGCATCGACCTGTGCCTGCACGTCATCCGCACCGACTACGGCGCCGCCGTCGCCAACGAGGTCGCCCGGCTCGCCCTCGTCGCCCCCGTACGCCCCGGCGGCCAGACCCAGTTCACCCACACCCCGCTGCCGCCCGAGCGCGGCGTCGTCTGCTCCGACACCCGCGGCTGGGCCATGCGCAACCTCGACAAGCCGCTCACCCTCGCCGACCTGGCCCGGCACGCGGGCGTCTCGGTGCGCACCCTCACCCGCCGCTTCCACGCCGAGAGCGGGGTCAGCCCCCTGCAGTGGCTGCTCCACCAGCGCATCGAGCGCGCCAAGGAGCTGCTGGAGACGACCACCCTGCCGATGGACCAGGTGGCCCGCGCCTGCGGCCTGGGTACCGCCGACTCGCTGCGCGCCCACGTGGTCCGCCGCACCGGTCTGACACCGAGCGCCTACCGGACGCAGTTCACCCGGCTCCAGCCGGAGGGGCTCCCGACACCGGCCGGCGTGCCCGGGAGGCGATCAGGAGAACAGGGAACCGGGACCGCCGGGGACACGTCCTCCGCTGCATGATCGAAGCGAACCGGACCGCCGGCCCCCTGCTGATCAGGACCGCCCTGCCCGCCGAGGCGGAGGCCGTCGCCGAGCTGCACGTACGCGCCCGCGCCACCTACTACCCGGACGGTCTCCCGGACGACGGCCTCGACTGGCCGGCGCTCTGGGCGCAGGCCATCGCCCGTCCCGACGGCCAGGTGCTGTGCGCGGTCCGCGCGGGCCGGATGGTCGCCATCGCCTCCTTCCGCACCCCGGAGGGTGCCTCCGCCCGGACGGTCAAGCTGTTCCAGTTCCACGTCGACCCCGACCACTGGCGCTCCGGCGTCGGCACCGCGCTGCACACCGCCTGCGTCGAGCAGTGGCGGGCCGACGCCCGGCACACCGCCGTCCTCGACGTGCACGCGGACAACCGCCGCGCGCAGGCCTTCTACGCCCGCCAGGGCTGGGTCTCCGACCCGGAGAACCCGCCCGCCGAGGACGACCACCACCTCTTCCTGCGCTTCGCGGTCCCGGGGGAATGACCTTCGCTGCTTGAACGTTCATGCAACGGGCGGAGGAGGTCTCCGTATCCGTACGAGCGGGAGAGAGCCGAGCGCATGAAGGTCGAGATCTGGTCGGACATCGCGTGTCCCTGGTGCTACGTGGGCAAGGCACGCTTCGAGAAGGCGCTGGCCGCCTTCCCGCACCGCGACCAGGTCGAGGTGGTGCACCGCTCCTTCGAGCTGGACCCGGGCCGCGCCAAGGGCGACGTCCAGCCGGTGCTCGCGATGCTCACCAAGAAGTACGGCATGAGCGCGGCGCAGGCGCAGGCCGGCGAGGAGAACCTGGGCGCGCAGGCCGCCGCCGAGGGCCTGGAGTACCGCACCCGCGACCGGGACCACGGCAACACCTTCGACATGCACCGCCTGCTGCACCTGGCCAAGGAACGGGGCCGGCAGGACGAGCTGATCCAGATCCTCTACCGGGCGAACTTCGCCGAGGAGCGCTCCGTCTTCTCCGAGGGCGACGAGCGGCTCGTCGAGCTCGCCGTGGCGGCCGGCCTGGAGGCGGAGGAGGCCCGCACGGTGCTCGCCGACCCCACCGCCTACGCCGACGAGGTCCGCGCCGACGAGCGCGAGGCCGCCGAGCTCGGCGCGAACGGCGTGCCCTTCTTCGTCCTCGACCGCACCTACGGCGTCTCCGGCGCCCAGCCCGCCGAGGTCTTCACCCAGGCGCTCACCCAGGCCTGGGGCGAGCGGTCCCCGCTGACCCTGATCGACGAGGGCGGCGCGCAGGCGTGCGGGCCGGACGGGTGCGCGGTTCCGCAGCAGTGATCACGCGTGGCGTGGCAGAACCCCAGGTGACGGGCCATATATAAGCGTCGCTTGGCGAAACCACGTAGAAATCGGCAATGGACTATGGGTTCGCGGGGGACCACAGTGGATCCATGGAGACCTTCGAGAGCCTCGTCCGTGCCGAGTTCGCCCCGAAGAACACCTACCTGAACACCGCGAGCACCGGCCTGCTGCCGGCCCGCACCGTGGCCGCCCTGCGCACCGCGGTGGAGGCCGCCGCGGCCGGTGCCCCGACCGACATGTTCGCGGACGTCGAGGCGAGCCGCGCCGCGTTCGCGCGGCTGGTCGGAGTGCCCGGGAGCCGGGTGGCCGCCGGGGCCTCGGTCGCCGTCTACAGCGGACTGATCGCCGCCTCCCTCCCGGCCGGCGCCGAAGTCCTCACCGCCGAGGGCGACTTCAGCTCGGTGGTCAACCCCTTCCATGTCCGCTCCGACCTCAAGGTGCGCAGCGTGCCGCTGGAGCGCGTCGCCGAGTCCGTGCGGCCCGGCATCGCGCTGGTCGCGGTCAGCGCCGTGCAGTCCGCCGACGGCCGCGTGGCCGACCTGGCCGCGATCGGGGAGGCGGCGCGCGAGCACGGGGCGCGTACGTACGTCGACGCGTCCCAGGCCGCCGGATGGCTCGACTTCGACGCGGACGCCCACGACTACTCCGCCTCCGTCGCCTTCAAGTGGCTGTTCTGCCCGCGCGGCGTGGCCTTCCTCGTCGTCCCGGAGGACCTCGGCGGCCTCACGCCGCTGTTCGCGGGCTGGGTGGCGGGGGAGCACCCGTGGGACGCCTGCTACGGCCCCATCGACGAACTCGCCCACTCCGCGCGGCGGTTCGACGAGAGCCCCGCCCTGTTCTCCTACGCGGGCGCCCGCCGCTCCCTCGAACTGCTGGAGGAGGTGGGCCGGGACACCGTGCGCGCCCACGACCTCGCCCTCGCCGACCGCTTCCGCGCGGGTCTCGCCTCCCTCGGCCACGAGCCCGTCCCGTCCCCGGGCTCGCCGGTCGTCTCCGTGCCCGGACTCGGCCACCGCCAGGGCCGGCTGAGCAGGGCCGGAGTGGAGGTCTCCGACCGCGCGGGCAACCTGCGCGCCGCCTTCCACCTGTACAACACGGCCGCCGACGTCGACCGCCTGCTGGACGTTCTGTCCGCCTGAACCACTGGCGCGGGCCCTGCCGGGACGCTAGGAAGGGCACGTGGAGTCCACGCGCACCTCCCCCGTACGGCGGCCCGCGGACGCGGAGCTGCACCGGCGCCTGGTGTACGGGGACGAGTCCGCGCTGGCCGAGGTCTACCGGGCGTACGGGGATCTTGTGCGCCGGGTCGCGGTGCGGGTCACCCGCACCCCGGCCGCCGCCGAGGACGTCGCCCAGGAGGTCTTCGCCCAGCTGTGGAGCAGGCCGTACGCCTACGACCCGGACCGGGCCGGCCTGCGCACCTGGCTGTCCATGCTCGCCCACCGGCGGGCCGTGGACTGGGTGCGCAGCGAGGCCCGGCACCGCAAGGACGCCCGCGCCGACGACTCCGCCCTGCACGCCATCCCGGACGCCGCGCCCGGCCCGGACCAGACGGTCGTCGACCGCGAACGCTCGCTGCTGCTGCACTCGGCACTCGCCGAACTGCCGCAGCCGCAGCGGGAGGTGGTCCATCTCGCCTACTTCGCGGGCCGCACCTACCGGCAGGCCGCCGTCGAACTCGGCATCCCGGAGGGCACCGCCAAGACCCGTCTGCGCACGGCTTTACGCTCCTTGGCCGAGACTTTGGCCGACCCTCCCGACCCCGCGCTGGAACGAGGCGCATGATGGCGACACGGCAAGCCGGGAAGGGAGGCTCACGGTGACCGAGCACGACGGTGTGCGCGACCTGCTGGCCGCCTGGGCCTTCGGCGCGCTCCCGCCGGACGAGGAAGCGGCCGTCCCCGGGCACCTCGCCGCGTGCGAGAGCTGCGCGGCGGAGGCGGCGCGCCTGCGCGAGACGGTACGTCTGCTGGAGGGCCCGGCCCCGAACGGCGCGCACGCGCCGCCCGCCGCGGACGTGCTCGCCGCCGCCCTGCGCGCCCGCCCCGCGGCACCCCGGGTCGCCGTGCACGCCGCTCCGTACGCGGCCGCCGTCGCCGGGCTGAAGGCGCTGCTGCCGGAGGCGGAGGGGCGCTGGAGCACGCCGGTCGTGCACGACTGGGACGTGCACGCCACCGTGGCGCATCTGCTCGCCGCCGACGAGCCGCTCGCGGGCCGGCTCGGCGTCGCGGCGCGCCCGCCGGCCCGCGCCGCCGAGGACGGGAACTGGGTGGAGGCGTGGAACCGGCGCAGCGCCGAGGTCATCGCGCGCGAGCACGGCCGTACCCCAGCGCTGACGGTCGCCGGCTGGGCGGCGCAGGCCGCCGCCCTGCTCGCCGCCCCCGAGGCCCGCGAGCCCGAACTCGCCGCGAGGGCGACGATGTTGATGGGCGTACGGCTGCCCGTCGCCGACCACTACGTGGTGCGCGCCTTCGAGACGTGGATCCACACCGACGACATCGGCCGCGCCCTCGGCCTCGCCGTGCCTCCGCCGCCCCCCGCCCACCTGGGGCAGCTGGTGCGGCTTGCCGTCCGCGTCCTCGGCCTGGCCCTCGGCCCCGCCGCGCCGCCCGTGCTCTTCGCGGTGGACGGCGGAGAGCAGTGGGTGCTGGGCTCGGAGGACGAACCGGTGCACGCCGAACTGGCCCTGGACCCGGTCGAGTTCTGCCTCCTGATCGGCGGGCGCCGGACGCCGGAGGAGGTGCCGCGCCGCGCCGCCGGGGACGCGGGCGCGGTCAGGAACGTACTGGAGCGGGGGGGGGGGCCGGTCGTGGTGTGGGGGAAACCCCCCAAAATAAACAACGAGCGTATACGGCATACGGGGCGGAAGCCAAGACACCAT
>NZ_JBHVGU010000014.1:0-20267 GCF_042800575.1 Streptomyces sp. NPDC057616 | reverse complement strand
GGGGAGTGGGTGGGGGGGAGGGGATGGGGGGGGGGGGGTTCTTCCTTTTTTCTCGCTTCCCCCCCCCCCCCCCCAAAACCGCCCGGTCCCGCTACTTCACCGGGGTGAAGTCCCGCGCCCCGATGAACTCGGGCCGCCGCACGGGAGCCGCGAACGGCTCGACCGCCGCGTTCTCCACGCTGTTGAACACGATGAAGACGTTGCTGCGCGGGAACGGCGTGATGTTGTCACCCGAGCCGTGCATGCAGTTGCAGTCGAACCACGTCGCCGAACCGGCCTTGCCGGTGAACAGCTTGATGCCGTAGTCGCTCGCCATGGCGGTCAGCGCCTCGTCGGAGGGTGTGCCCGCGTCCTGCATCTGCAGCGACTGCTTGTAGTTGTCCCTGGGCGTCTCGCCGGCGCAGCCCAGGAACGTCCTGTGCGACCCCGGCATGATCATGAGGCCGCCGTTGGTGTCGTAGTTCTCGGTCAGCGCGATCGAGACGGACACCGTGCGCATGTTGGGCAGGCCGTCCTCGGCGTGCCAGGTCTCGAAGTCCGAGTGCCAGTAGAAGCCGCTGGCCCCGAAACCGGGCTTGACGTTGATCCGCGACTGGTGGACGTACACGTCCGAGCCGAGGATCTGCCGCGCCCGGCCGACGACCCGCTCGTCGCGCACCAGGTTCGCGAACACCTCGCTGATCTTGTGCACCTCGAAGACCGAGCGGATCTCCTTGGACTTCGGCTCGACGATCGAGCGCTCGTCCGCGCGGATCCGCGGGTCGGTGACCAGCCGCTCCAGCTCCTGGGCGTAGAGCGGGACCTCGTCCGGGGCGATCAGCTGGTCGATGGCGAGGAACCCGTCGCGCTCGAACGACTGGAGCTCGGCCGCCGCGATCGGGCCCGGGGTGTCCGGGGAACCCCAGACGACCGGGTCCTTGCGGGGGACGGACACCTCGGCGGGGCCGCGGCTGGGATAGAGATCAGTGATGGTGGTCATGTGATGTCACACCTCCTCGGGCTCGGTGAGCAGCGGGTAGACGCCGTTCTCGTCGTGATCCTCCCGTCCGGTCACGGGCGGGTTGAAGACACAGATGCAGTGGAAGTCCTCCTTGACCTTGAGCGTGTGCCGCTCGTGGCCGTTGAGGAGGTACATCGTGCCGGGCGTGATGTGGTACGTCTTCCCGGTCTCGCGGTCGGTCAGCTCGGCGTCGCCCTGGGTGCAGACGACGGCCTCGATGTGGTTCGCGTACCACATGTTGGTCTCGGTACCCGCGTAGAGGATCGTCTCGTGGACCGAGAAGCCGACCCTCTCCTTGGCGAGGACGATCCTTTTGCTCTCCCAGGTGCCGGACGCGGACTTCACATGCCGGTCGGTGCCTTCGATCTCCTTGAACGAACGGACGATCACGGTGGTGCCTTGCCTCCTAGTTGATGCCCGGTACGGGGCTTTTCCTCGGTTGTTCAGGCGGTCTCGCGCACGGCGCGGGCGAGGATGCTGAGCCCCTCGTCCAGTTCGTCGGCCGTGACGGTGAGCGCCGGGAGGAGTTTGACGACCTCGCTCTCCGGGCCCGAGGTCTCGATGAGCAGCCCCAGTTCGAAGGCGCGCCGGGCGATCCGGCCCGCGCGCTCCTTGTCGTGGAACTCCATGCCCCAGACGAGACCGCGGCCGCGGAACTCCTTGACGGCGGCGGGGTTCTCCTCGGCGATGGCGGTGAGGGCCTGCTCGACCTGCTCGCCGCGGGCGCGGGTCTGCTTCTCCATCGCGGACCCGTCCGCCCAGTACGCCTCCAGCGCGGCCGTGGCGGTGACGAAGGCGGGGTTGTTGCCACGGAAGGTGCCGTTGTGCTCGCCCGGCTCCCAGATGTCCAGCTCGGGCTTGAACAGGCACAGCGACATCGGCAGGCCGTAGCCGCTGATGGACTTCGACACGGTGACGATGTCGGGCGTGATGCCGGCCTCCTCGAAGGAGAAGAAGGCACCGGTGCGGCCGCAGCCCATCTGGATGTCGTCGACGATCAGCAGCATGTCCTGGCGCTCGCACAGCTCGGACAGCGCGCGCAGCCACTCCGGGCGCGCGACGTTGATGCCGCCCTCGCCCTGCACGGTCTCGACGATCACGGCGGCGGGCTTGTTGAGCCCGGAGCCCTGGTCCTCCAGCAGCCGCTCGAACCACAGGAAGTCCGGGACCTTGCCGTCGAAGTAGTTGTCGAACGGCATGGGCGTGCCGTGCACCAGCGGGATGCCGGCGCCGGCCCGCTTGAAGGCGTTGCCGGTGACGGCGAGGGAGCCGAGCGACATGCCGTGGAACGCGTTGGTGAAGGAGACGATGGCCTCGCGGCCCTTCACCTTCCGGGCGAGTTTCAGCGCCGACTCCACGGCGTTGGTGCCCGTCGGGCCCGGGAACATGACCTTGTACGGCAGGTCGCGCGGCCGGAGCACCAGGTCCTGGAAGGTCTGCAGGAAGGACCGTTTGGCGGTGGTCGACATGTCGAGCCCGTGCGTGACGCCGTCCCGCTCCAGGTAGTCGATCAGCGCCCGTTTCAGGACGGGGTTGTTGTGCCCGTAGTTGAGTGACCCGGCTCCGGCGAAGAAGTCCAGGTACTCGTGGCCGTCCTCGTCGTACATGCGGCTGCCCAGCGCACGGTCGAAGACGGTGGGCCAGCCGCGGCAGTAGCTGCGCACCTCGGACTCGAGGGTCTCGAAGACGCTGAGGTCGGGCTGGGTGATGGTCACGACGATTCGCTCCTCGTTACGTGGGGGAGTGCGTGGGGGGTCGTCAGGGTCTGTGGGAAGTCTTCGTCGACTTCGCCGACGCCGTCGGCGGCCTCGGTGGCTGCGGTGACGTCGGAGGGGAGGTCAGAGGGAGAGGGGACCGATGCGGTACAGGACCTCGGGGTCGTGCGGCCCGTCGGGGAACAGGCCCGTGTCGAAGAGCACCTCGCGCTCCACCGCGGCGCCGTGCCGCTCGGCGAACGAGGTGAACAGCCGCTCCGAGGCGGTGTTGCCGGGCGTGATGGTGGTCTCCACGGCGGTGATCCGGTGCTCGCCGGAGCTGCGCGCCACCAGCCCGTCGAGGAGCGTGGCGGCGAGCCCGCGCCCCCGGTACGCCTCGTCCACCGCCACCTGCCAGACGAGCAGGGTGCGCGGGCGGTCCGGCCTTACGTATCCGGTCACGAAGCCGACGGCCTCGCCCTGCCCGTCGCGCGCCACGGCGGTGGTGCCGGCGAAGTCGCGGCACCACAGCAGGTAGCTGTACGACGAGTTCAGGTCGAGCGTCTTCGAGTCCCGGGCGATCCGCCACAGCGCGGCGCCGTCCGTCACCGACGGACGGTCTATTTGCAGTTCTGCTCGGTCTGCGTGTGCGGCAGTCATGCAAATTGAACTTACCGATGGAAAATCCAAAATGCATGGCGGAATGGGGTTACGCCTGGGCGTGCCATGTGTTATCGCGCGGGCGCGAGCTCAGTCGCATCCCAGGGGGATTAGGCCCGTTTTGGGCGGTAAATAAGGGGCGAACCGGTCGTCATGTGGAACGCGTCACAGAGGTCTAATCCTCACGACATCTGCCCGAAATACACCCGTTGGTGTTCGCGGAATCTTTGCGTTTAGGACGAGGAAAAGCGGGCAGAAGAATACGGGAAGCTGCCCCCGGAAAAGCCTCTAAAACAATAGCACTAATAGCGCTGAATTCAGCGCTGCCGCCAGGCGTTCTCCGCTGCCTGGCGCGCCTTCTCCAGGTCCACCGGCACCCCCTTCTCCGCCAGTGCGGCACCCAGCGCCGCCAGGGACGACTGGACCGCGCCCACGGTGGCGTCGGGGCCGTAGTGGTTGACGCGGATCATCTCGGCGGCCAGGGCGCCGCCGCCCGCGGCCAGCGGGAGCGTGGCGTCGGACCGCAGCGCCCGTGCCACCAGCTCCGACGCGGTGATCCCGGCCGGTGTCCGCAGCGTCGTGGCGACGGGAGCCGCCTCCCGGGCCAGGTGGACGTACGGCTCGAGACCGCCGAGGGCCGCCGCGCCCGCTCGCGTCGCCGCGGCGGCGGACGCGTGCCGGGCCATCACCGTCTCGATCCCCGCCGCCTCGATCCGCTCGAGGCACGCCTTCAGCGCCAGCATCTCCAGCTGCGCCGGAGCGTGCAGCAGCGCCGAGCGGCCGCCGTCGATCCAGCGCTCCTTCCAGTCCAGCAGGGAGAGGTAGGAGCGGCGCGGCGCACCGGGGTTCGCGGCCATCCGCGCCCACGCCCGCTCGCTCACCGACACCGCTGAGACGCCCGCGGGCCCGCCCATCGCCTTCTGCGCCCCGACGATGCACAGGTCCACGCCCCACGCGTCCGGCAGCACCGGCTCCGCGCCGACGGACGCCACCGCGTCCAGGTAGAACAGCGCCCCCTGCTCCCGTACGGCCTCCCCGATCTCGGCGACCGGGTTGGTGTTGCCGGTCGCGGCCTCCGCGTGCACCAGGGAGACGAAGTCGATCGCGGGGTGCTCGGCGAACGCCTGCCGGACCAGGTCGGCGCTCACCGCCGTGTGGAAGGGCACCGCCAGGTCGATCACCCTCGCCCCGCAGTCGCGCAGCCAGTTGCCGAAGGTCTGCCCGTACGGACCGGTGACCACGTTCAGCGCGGTCGTGCCCGGCCCGGCGGTCCCGCGGATCGCCCCCTCCAGCGGCAGCAGCGCCTCGCCCTGCATGATCACGACGTCCTGCTCGGTGCCGAGCAGTCTCGCCACGCGGTCCTCGATCGCGGCGAACTGCGCGGCGCTCATCGGGGGCAGGTCGAGGAAGGGGTGGGTCACGGCGTGCTCTCTCCGCTCACGAGTGGTCGACTTCCGTCGAGGGTATCCGGCATGTATTGGCCACTTTGACCCCTCCTTCCACTTGAGACTTCTTAGGCCGGACAGCCGCTCGACCATGGGTTTGGTTTGAGGGGCTCAAACATCTCCTTATAATCGGAACCCATAGTTCCCTCACAGGAGGCACCCCGTGCAGATCCTCTCCGGGCGCCGGACCCGCGTTCTGGCCGCCACCACCGCGACGGCCGGGCTGGTGCTCGTGGCTGCCTGCACCTCCACCGGCAACGGCGGCAGCGGGAGCAAGACGGCCGCCGGCGGGGTCGAACTCGTCAAGGCCGGACAGCTCACCACGTGCACGCACCTGCCGTACCCGCCCTTCCAGTCGGAGATCGACGGCAAGGTGCAGGGCTTCGACGTGTCGATGATCGACCTCGTCGCCAAGAACCTCGGCGTGAAGCAGCAGATCCTCGACACGCCCTTCGAGAACTTCAAGACCGGCGCCTTCCTCAACTCCGGCGAGTGCGACCTGGCCGCGGCCGGCATGACGATCACCGCCGAGCGCAAGAAGAACGTCGACTTCTCCGACCCGTACTTCGACGCCACCCAGGCCCTGATGGTCGCCAAGGACAGCGGCATCACCTCGCTCGCCGACGCCAAGGCCAAGAAGGTCAAGCTCGGCGCCCAGGCGCAGACCACCGGCGAGGACTACGCCAAGAAGCAGGGCTTCGACCCGGTCTCCTTCGAGTCCTCCGACGCGGTCCTCAACGGCCTGCGCACCGGCCAGGTCAAGGCCGTCGTCATCGACTACCCGGTGGTCCAGGGCTGGCTGAAGGACAAGGCCAACGCCGCCTACAAGGTCGCCGGCCAGATCAACACCGGTGAGCAGTACGGCTTCACGGTCAAGAAGGGCAACACCAAGCTCCTCGCCGCCGTGAACAAGGCGATCAAGGACGCCAAGGCCGACGGCACCTACAAGAAGCTGTACGAGAAGTGGATCGGTCCGTACAGCCCGTCCGCCGCCTCCCCCGCCGCATCCTGAACCCCATGACCGACACCGACGTACGACTCCAGCCGAGGAAAAAGGGCCTGACCCGGCGGCAGCGGCGCAGCCTCTCGCGCGGCGTGCAGTACGTGGTCTTCGTCGCGGCCGTGATCGCCTTCGCGGTCTCGGCCGACTGGGGACGGCTCAAGAACCAGTTCGCGCAGGGCAGCATCGCCCGGCAGATGTTCCCCGACGTCATCACGCTGGCGCTGAAGAACACCGTGCTCTACACGCTCTCCGGCTTCGTCGTCGGACTGGCGCTCGGCATGGTGATCGCGCTGATGCGGCTGTCGTCGGTGGGCCCCTACCGCTGGCTGGCCGGCATCTACATCGAGATCTTCCGCGGCCTGCCCGCCCTGCTGATCTTCATCTTCATCGGGGTCGCGGTCCCGCTGGCCTTCCCGGGCACGGAGATCGTCGGCGGCACGTACGGCAAGGTCGCGCTCGCGCTCGGCCTGGTCGCCGCCGCGTACATGGCCGAGACGATCCGCGCGGGCATCCAGGCGGTGCCCAAGGGGCAGCTGGAGGCGGCCCGTTCGCTGGGCTTCTCGCCCGCCCGCGCCATGATCTCGATCATCATCCCGCAGGCGTTCCGCATCATCCTGCCGCCGCTGACCAACGAACTCGTCCTGCTCTTCAAGGACTCCTCGCTGGTGCTCTTCCTCGGCGTCACGCTGGAGGAGCGCGAACTGTCCAAGTACGGCCGGGACCTGGCCAGCACGACCGCCAACTCCACGCCGATCCTGGTCGCCGGCCTGTGCTACCTGCTGGTGACCATCCCGCTCGGCTTCGTCGTACGCCGCATGGAGGCGAAGGCCCAGGAGGCCGTGAAATGAGCGAGAAGCCGCTCGGTGCGGGCCCGGAGATCGAACTCCGCGGCCTGCACAAGTCGTTCGGCGACAACGAGGTGCTGCGCGGCATCGACCTGGAGATCGGCCGGGGCGAGGTGGTGTGCGTCATCGGCCCCTCCGGCTCCGGCAAGTCGACGCTGCTGCGCTGCGTCAACCTCCTGGAGGAGCCGACCAAGGGGCAGGTCTTCGTCGGCGGCACCGAACTCACCGACCCGGACGTCGACATCGACGCCGTACGCCGCCGTATCGGCATGGTCTTCCAGCAGTTCAACCTCTTCCCGCACCTGACGGTGACCGAGAACCTGACGCTGCCGCAGCGCCGGGTGCTCAGGCGGGACAAGGCGACGGCCGCGCGGGTGGCCGCCGAGAACCTGGAGCGGGTCGGCCTGTCGGAGAAGGCGGACGCCTACCCCGCCTCGCTCTCCGGGGGCCAGCAGCAGCGCGTGGCGATCGCGCGCTCGCTGTCGATGGGGCCCGAGGTGATGCTCTTCGACGAGCCCACCTCCGCGCTCGACCCGGAGCTGGTCGGCGACGTGCTCGCGGTGATGCGCATGCTCGCCCAGGAGGGCATGACGATGATGGTCGTGACCCACGAGATGACCTTCGCGCGCGAGGTCGCCGACCGGGTCGTCTTCATGGACGGCGGCGTGATCGTCGAGGACGGCGACCCGGCTCAGGTCATCGGCGCCCCGCGCCACGACCGCACGCGCCACTTCCTCTCCCGGCTCCTCGACCCGGCGATGGCCGAGGTCGAGGAGGGGGCACCGGAGCAGGTGGGCAAGGGCGACCAGCCCCTGGCGGGTCATTAGGGTGCAGGCATGAGTGATCGCGCGGTGCTGCACGTGAAGGGCCGGATCCTGGCCGGGCCCGACGACGTCCGGGACGAGCTGTGGGTGGTCGGCGGGCGGATCTCCTACGACCGTCCCGCCGGTACCCGCGACGTGCGTACCGTCGAGGGCTGGGCGCTGCCCGGCCTCGTCGACGCGCACTGCCACGTGGGTCTCGGCCCGCACGGCCCGGTCGGGCAGGACGTGGCCGAGAAGCAGGCGCTGACCGACCGGGACGCGGGCACGCTGCTCATCCGCGACGCAGGCTCGCCCTCGGACACCCGCTGGGTGGACGACCGGGAGGACCTGCCGGCGATCATCCGGGCCGGCCGGCACATCGCCCGCACCCGCCGCTACATCCGCGGCTACGCCTGGGAGATCGAGCCCGAGGACCTGGTGTCCTACGTCGCCCAGGAGGCCCGCCGCGGCGACGGCTGGGTGAAGCTGGTCGGCGACTGGATCGACCGCGAGGTGGGCGATCTGGCCCCCAGCTGGCCGCGGGAGGCGGCCGCGGCGGCCATCGCCGAGGCCCACCGCCTCGGCGCCCGCGTCACCGCGCACTGCTTCGCCGAGAACTCCCTCAGGGACCTGGTCGAGGCGGGCATCGACTGCATCGAGCACGCCACCGGCCTCACCGACGAGCTGATCCCGCTCTTCGCCGAGCGCGGCGTCGCGATCGTCCCGACCCTCGTCAACATCGCCACCTTCCCGCAGCTCGCGGACGGCGGCGAGAGCAAGTTCCCGCGGTGGTCGGCCCATATGCGGCGCCTCCACGAGCGCCGCTACGACACCGTGCGCAACGCCTACGACGCCGGCATCCCGGTGTACGCCGGC
This sequence comes from Streptomyces sp. NPDC057616, assembly GCF_042800575.1. Taxonomy (NCBI): domain Bacteria; kingdom Bacillati; phylum Actinomycetota; class Actinomycetes; order Kitasatosporales; family Streptomycetaceae; genus Streptomyces; species Streptomyces sp. NPDC057616. Next base: position 11,941 of record NZ_JBHVGU010000014.1, on the reverse strand, counting down.
ACCGACGCCGGCGGGCATCTGGCCCACGGGCTGATCGCGGGCGAGGTGGCGGAGCTGGTCGCCGCCGGCATCCCGCCCGTCGAGGCGCTGTCGGCGACGACCTGGGGCGCGCGGCGGTGGCTCGGCAGGCCCGGACTGGAGGAGGGGGCGCCCGCCGACCTCGTGGTCTACGAGGACGATCCGCGGGCCGACGTACGTGTACTCGCGGCCCCCCGGCGGGTAGTGGTCAACGGGCGGCCCTTCGCCTAGCCGGTCGGCGGGTTGACGCGGCGCACGCCGCTCGTGCGCCGGTCCTCCGGCCCCGCGTCACCCGCACGAGTCGGTGCGGCGGTGAAAGAGTGGAACGCTTGTGCCGCGCGATTCGAAAATGTTCACGGGGAACGCACGATGGGGTGAAGTGGCGCCGGAATGCCGCCAGTTCACTCCGGGTGCGTAATTCTTGGCGGGTCCCGAGCAAGTCTCCTCTGAGGGGTCCCCACCTTGAACGGCAAGAACTTCCGCCTGCCCGCACGCCGTCTCGCGACCGTCGCGACGGCCACGGCCCTCGCCGCCGGTCCCGCGGTCCTGGCCGGCGCGGGCTCCGCGCACGCGACCGGCGACCAGGGCCACGCGAGCGCCGTGGTCCTGCGCACCGGGCTCGACGTGTCGCTGCTCAACAAGACCGTGAACGTCCCGCTCGCGGTCTCGCTCAACCAGGTCGAGGCGCCGCGCAGCGCCGAGAAGACCGCGCTGTCCGCCACGCTGGACGGCGTCGACGGCGGCAAGCCCTTCAACGTGCTGGCCGCGCAGGCGGCTTCGGCGAGGGCAACCGTCGGCTCCGGCCGGGCCGAGGGCCACACCAACCTCGCGCACGCCAGCGTCCATGTCCCCGGGCTGCCGCTGCTGTCCCTCATCGAGATCGAGAAGGTCACCTCCGAGGCGACCTGCGCGGCCGGGAAGACACCGGTCGCCATCTCGAACCTGCTCGGCTCGGTGAGCGTCCTGGGCAAGAAGGTCACCCTGACGACCGGCGGCACGACGGACGTCAAGGTGCCCGGGGTCGGCGAGGTCCGGCTCGACCTGTCGAAGCGGGAGGTCACCTCGCGTACGGCGGCGGCCACCGCGCTCGAACTCAAGGTCTCCGTCAACCCGTTGAAGCTCAACGTGGCCGAGGTCGAGGGCACGCTGACGCTGGCGAAGGCGACCTGCGAGGCACCGGCGGCGGCCGCGCCGCAGTCGCCCGCGCCGTCCGCCCCCGCCGGTGACACCAAGCCGCAGGGCGGCGAAGGGGCGGGCCTGGCCGAGACCGGCGGCAACTCCATGACGCCGTACATCGCGGGCGGGGCGCTCGCACTGGTGGTGGCCGGCGGCGGCGCCGTGGCCCTGGCACGCCGTGGCCGCAGCTGATCGGTCAGGTCCGAACACCCCCTGCCGGGCGGCGTGTTCAGGGGTGCGAGGCCAGGGTCACCGCCTGGTCCAGCGCCTGCAGGAAGGAATTGACCGTCGCCCGGTCCCGCACCGCCAGCCGCAGCCACTCCTCGCCCAGCCCGGGAAAGGTGTCACCGCGCCGTACGGCGAAGCCCAGGTCGTGCAGATGCCGGCGGACCGCGGTCGCCCGGGGCAGGCGTACGAGGACGAAGGGTCCCTCGGCCGGCTCCACCAGACTGAGGCCGTCCGGCGCGAACTCGCTGAGGCCGGCGACGAGATGGGCGCGGTCCGCGGCGATGCGGTGGGCCGCGTGCCCCGCCTCGGCGAGGGCCCGCGACTCCATGCAGACCTCGGCCGCGGCCAGTGCGGGCGTGGACACCGGCCACAGGGGCTGGGCGCGCTCCAGGGCGGCGATCGTCTCCGGGGCGGCGAGGACGTAGCCGATCCGGAGTCCGGCCAGCCCCCAGGTCTTGGTGAGGCTGCGCAGGACCACCAGGCCCGGTACGTCCGTCCGCCCGGCGAGCGCCTCCCGCTCGCCGGGCACCGCGTCCATGAACGCCTCGTCGACGACCAGCGTCCGCCCGGGGCGGGCGAGTGCGGCGACCGTCGCGGCGGGGTGGAGGACGGAGGTCGGGTTGGTCGGGTTGCCGATCACCACCAGGTCCGCGTCCTCGGGCACCGCCGCCGGGTCCAGGCGGAAGCCGTGCTCCTCGCGCAGCAGCACCCGGTCCACCGAGTGGCCCGCGTCCCGCAGTGCCGCCTCCGGCTCGGTGAACTGAGGGTGGACCACGACGGGTCTGCGGACCTTGAGCGCCCGCGCCAGGAGCACGAAGGCCTCCGCCGCGCCCGCCGTCAGCAGCACCCGCTCCACGGGCAGTTCGTGCCGCGCCGCCACGGCCGCCCGTGCGGCCCGCCCGTCCGGGTAGGCCGCGAGCGAGCCCAGCGCATCGGCGACGTGCTCACGCAGCCACACCGGGGGAGTGCCGGTGCGGACGTTGACGGCCAGGTCGACGAGTGCGGCACCGCCGTCCCGCACCTCGGCGTCCCCGTGGTGGCGCAGATCGTGCTCGTGGTCAGTGTGCATGGGCGTGTCCGCCGTGGTGGTGCCCGTGGTGGTGGTGACCGTCGTCGTCCGGGTGGAAGTGCGGCTGCTGCGGCATCCCGACCTTGTCCTCGAAGCCCGGCAGCGCGATGCGGTAGACGCACGAGTCGCAGTTCATCCGCAGATCGCCCTTCACCGCCTCCTCGTAGCGCTCCATCACCAGGTCGAGCAGCTCCGGCTCGGGACCGATGACGTCCGCGGAGCGCACCTCGGTCTCCGGGTGCGCGGCCGCCCAGTCCTCGGTCTGCCGCCGCACCCGGTCCGGCAGGATGCCGGTGAACAGGAAGTACGGCAGGACCACGATGCGCCGCGCGCCGAGCCGGGCGCACCGGTCCAGGCCGCTCGGCACGTCCGGCGCCGCGAGCGAGACGAACGCCGTCTCCACGCCCGCGTAGCCGCGGCCCTCCCACAGCAGCCGCGCCGCCTTGTGCACCTCGGCGTTGGCGTCGGGGTCGGTGGAGCCCCGGCCGACCAGCAGCACGGTCACGTCGGCGCGGTCCTCGTGCGCGCCGCCGAGGGCCTCGTCGAGGCGCCGTTCCAGCACCGACAGGATCTTGGGGTGCGGGCCCAGCGGGCGCCCGTAGGTGTACGAAACCCCCGGGTGGCGTTCCTTCTCGCGGGACAGGGCCGCCGGGATGTCGCCCTTGGCGTGCCCGGCGGACACCAGCATCAGCGGCACGGCGGCGAAGCGCCGCACCCCCCGCCGCACCAGCTCGGTCACCGCCTCGCCCAGCGGCGGCGGGGACAGCTCGATGAAGCCGCCCGCGACGGGCAGGTGGGGATGGCGCTCCCCCAACTGCCGTACGAAGGCGCGGAACGCCTCGGCTCCGGCGTCGTCCCGGGTGCCGTGGCCGGCGATGAGCAGGGCGGGCGCAGGGGTGGTCACGATGGCTCCTCGGAGTGTGCAGCAGGGTGGTACAGCAGGGCGTTGAGCGCGGCGGCGGCCACGGCCGACCCGCCCTTCTCGGACACGTTGCTCACGGCGGGCAGCCCGCTCTCGCGCAACGCGGCCTTGGACTCGACCGCGCCGACGAAGCCGACGGGCAGGCCGATGACGAGCGCCGGAGCGGCGTCCAGGGTGAGCAGCTCCTCCAGGGCGGTCGGCGCGTTGCCGATCACCCACAGGGCGCCCGGGCCGACCTGCTCGTAGGCCAGCCGGATCGCGTGGGCCGAGCGGGTCAGGCCCGGTCCGGCCACGGCGTCCCCCAGGCGGCAGACGGTCTCGCGCCGGGTGATGCCCGCGCCGACCATCTCCACGTCGACGACGACGGGCGCCCCGCCGTGCAGCGCCGTGTGCGCCGTCGCCAACTCGGCTTCGTCCAGGACGAGATCGTCCGCGTAGGCGAGGTCGGCGGCGGAGTGGATCACCCGCTCCACCACCGCCCGCGTCAGCGGCGGGAAGTGCGAGGTGTCCAGGCGGGCGCGCAGCCGCCGGTACGACTCCTGCTCGATGGGGTGGACCACACGGTTCACTGGGCGCCCTCCTGCCAGCGGTAGCCGCGCGGCGTCACCATGCGCCCCGCGATCTCGCGCGTCGCGGTGTTGCCGACGGTCACCACCGTCATCATGTCGACGGTCGCCGGGTCCAGGGAGGCCAGTGTGGTCAGGCGGCTGGATTCGTCCGGTCGGGAGGCGTTGCGTACGACACCGACCGGCGTGGCCGGCTCGCGGTGCCCGGCGAGGATGGCGAGCGCCTTCGGCAGCTGCCAGTCGCGGCCCCGGGAACGGGGGTTGTAGAACGTGACCACGATGTCCGCCTCGGCCGCCGCGCGCACCCGCCGCTCGATGACCTCCCACGGGGTGTGCAGGTCGGAGAGGCTGATGGAGACGTGGTCGTGCCCGAGCGGCGCGCCCAGGATCGCCCCGGCCGCCAGCGCGGCGGTGACGCCGGGCACGCCGATCACGTCGATGTCGTCGGAGGCCTCGGCGAGCGCGGGGGAGGCCATGGCGTACACGCCGGCGTCCCCGCTGCCGATCAGGGCGACGGCCTGGCCGCGCCGGGCCTCGGCCACCGCGGTCCGCGCCCGCTCCTCCTCGGCGCCGAGCCCCGACTCCAGGATCCGGGTGCCGGGCCGCAGCAGATCGCGGATCTGGTCGACGTACTGGTCAAGGCCCACCAGCACGGCGGCGCGCCGCAGTTCGGCCGTGGCGCGCGGGGTGAGCAGGTCGCGGGCGCCGGGTCCGAGCCCGACCACCGCGAGCCGCCCGCGCACCGGGCGCCGTACGACGGCACAGGTCGCCATCGCGGCGTGCCCGTCCGCCCGCGCCGACTTCCGCTTGGGGACGAGGAGTTCACCGCCGCGGGCGAGCGCGGCCGCCTCGGCGACCGACGGGGTGCCCACGGCGCCGAACGGGGCCTCGGAGGGGTTGGGGACCTCGATCCGCGCCAACTCCTCGGCCGGGTAGGTCAGGACGGGCACCCCGAGCCGCTCGGCCGCCGTCACGATGCCGGGCTCGGCGCGCTTGGCGTCCACGGTGGCGAGGGCGGCGACGCTGCGGACGGACAGCCCCGCGTCCCGCAGCGCGCCCTCGACCAGCTCGGACACCTCGTCCGCGGGGGCGCCCCTGGAGGCGCCGACACCGACGACGAGGGACGGCGGGCGCAGCCACACCTCACCGTCGGCCGGGCCGCCCGCGCGGTCCGTCAGCCGGACGGTGCGGGTGCCCTGCGCGGCGAACGGCAGCGGCGGCAGCGGCCACGGCACCTCGGCCTCCAGCGCGACCGGCTCCCCGTCCAGCAGGGCCCGCGTCACTCCGGCGACGTCGCCCTCCACGGGCAGCCCCAGCGTGTCCAGGCCCGGCAGGCCGACGGCGTCGGTCGCCGTGGTCACCACGGGCTCGGCGCCCAGCAACGCGCCGACCCGTCCGGCGAGTTCGTTCGCGCCGCCCCCGTGCCCGCCGACCAGCGACACGGCGAACCGCCCGCCCTCGTCGACGCACACCACACCGGGGTCGGACGCCTTGTCGCCCAGCAGCGGCGCCACGAGCCGTACGACCGCGCCGGTCGCCAGGAAGCACACGAGCTGCTCGCACTCCGCGAACGCGGCCCGCACGGCCTCCCCCACGGGACCCTCGTACACGCGCGTGCGGTCCGGCCAGGCCGCGGCCAGCCGGTCGCGCGCCGCCGCTCCCGCCGCGGTGGCGGAAATGAGGCCGATCACAGGGCAACTCCTTCGTCAGCAGCGGCGTGCGGCCGCACGCCCCAGAGCAGGAAAACGGGATTGGCCGCCGCCAGCCGGGTCACGTCCCCCGGCAGCGGCGCGAGCCGGGACGACTGGAGCAGCACCCCGTCGCAGCCGAACCCGGCGCCGGTGAGCGCGGCGCGCACCGCGGGCACCCGGTCCAGCGCGGCCAGGGCCACCACGACCGTGCGCCGGGCCCGCCGGGCGCACTCGGCGACGATGCCGGGCAGTTCGCGCCCGCCGCCGCCGACGAACACCGCGTCGGGAGCGTCGAGCGCGTACAGCGCGGCGGGCGCCTCGCCGTGCACCACGTGCACGTCGACGCGGTGCGCACCGGCGTTGGCGCGGATCCGCTCCACCCCGTCGGCGGCCTTCTCGACCGCGCTCACGGCGGCGCCGAGCCGCGCGCACTCCACGGCGACGGAACCCGAGCCGGAGCCGACGTCCCAGACCAGGTCGCCGGGGCGCGGTCCGAGCCGGGCCAGCGCCAGGGCCCGTACCTCGAACTTGGTGATCATCGAGTCGCGGTGCGCGAAGCCGTCCTCGTCCAGCGCCCATCCGGCGGGCCGGTCGGCCCCCGCGAGCGTGCGCACGGGACCGAGCGCCCGCGTCTCGTCCAGGCACAGCACGACACTCACCGCCGTGCCCCAGTCGCGGGCCGCGGCCTCGGCGGGGGAGACCCGCTCCAGGCGCTCCTCGGGGGAGCCCAGCGCGGAGGCGACGAACAGGACCCGGCCGGGGGCGGTGCGGGCGAGGGCGGCGCCCAGTTCCGCGGGACCGGCGCCGGGCCCGGTGAGCACGGCGGCCTTCGGGTGCGCGCGGCACACGTTGACGGCCGCCCGCGGATCCCGCCCGTGGGCGCTGACGACGACCGCGTCGTCCCAGGCCAGCCCGAGCCGCGCGAAGGCGGCGGCGACGGAGGAGACACCCGGCCTGACGTCGAGGCGCCGTGCGCCGAACCGCTCGGCCAGCGCCCGCACGATCCCGAAGAACCCCGGGTCCCCGGAGGCCAGCACGACCACGCGCCGGTCCTTGGCGACGTACTCCTCGATCGCGTCCAGGGCGGGCGCCAGCGGCCCGAGGACGATCCGCTCGGCGGCGGCGGGCAGCCGTACGGCGTCCAGGTGCCGGCGCCCGCCCACGACGAGCTCGGCCCCGGCCACCGCGTCGAGGGGGGCCGGCGCGCCCGTCCCGGTGCCGACGACGGTGATCACGTACTCGCCCCGCGCTCGCGCAGGGCCCGGCGGGCCTCCGGGTCGGCCTTGCGGTAGCCGTGGAAGTGGCCGGGGTGGTACAGGTGCGAGCGGGTGCCCTCGGCGTCGAGTGCCGGCCCGACCAGGAAGAGCGTGTGCTTCCAGAGCTTGTGCTCCTTGACCGTCTCCTCCAGCGTCCCGATGGTGCACCGCACGACCAGCTCCTCCGGCCAGGTCGCCTGGTAGGCGACGACGACCGGCGTGGACGTCGGATAGCCGCCCTCCAGCAGCTCCCGCACCAGCTGGCCGCTGCGGGCGGCCGACAGGAAGATCGCCATGGTGGTGCCGTGCCGGGCGAACTCGCGGACCTCCTCCCCGGGAGGCATCGGCGTCTTGCCGCCGCCGAGCCGCGTGAGGATCACGGACTGCGCGACCTCCGGGATGGTCAGCTCGCGCCCCGCGAGCGCGGCCACGGCGGAGAAGGCGGAGACGCCGGGCACGACCTCGGTCGCGACCCCGATCCGCGCGCAGCGGTCCAGCTGCTCCTGCGTGCCGCCCCACAGGGCGGGGTCGCCGGAGTGGATCCGGGCGACCAGCAGTCCTTCCGCGTGGGCCCGCTCGTAGACGGCGACGACGTCCTCCAGCGACATCGTCGCCGAGTCGAGGATCTCCGCGTCCTCGCGCGCGTGCTCGAGGACCTCCGCCTGCACCAGGCTCGCGGCCCAGATCACCACGTCGGCCTCGGCGATGGCGCGCGCGGCACGGAACGTCAGCAGGTCGGCGGCGCCGGGGCCGGCACCGACGAAGGTCACCTTGCCGGTGGGGGCATCGGCCATGAAAATCGGTCCTCTCTGGACAAAAGGTCTTACAAGGGGTGCCGGCGGGGCCGCACGATGTGCGCGAACGGCCGTTGATCGGATAACAAAGCCCCATGGCGGTCTTCGTCGCGCTCGGCGCGTTCCTGATGACGCTGGCCGGCGGCTGGACGGCACAGCGTGTGACCGACCGCCGCCATCTGGTCCTGGGACTGGCCGGCGGACTGATGCTCGGTGTCGTCGGCCTGGATCTGCTGCCGGAGGCCCTGAAGGCGGCCGGCGGCGAGGTGTTCGGTGTACCGGCGGCCCTGCTCCTGTTCGTGGCCGGCTTCCTGCTGGCCCACCTGGTGGAACGGCTGCTCGCCGCCCGCCAGGCCTCGCACGGCGGCGAGGAGAGCAGCGGCCGGGTCCCGGAGGTGGGGCTCACGGCGGCCGCGGCGATGGTCGGCCACAGCGCCATGGACGGAGTGGCGATCGGCGCCGCCTTCCAGGTCGGCGGCGGCATGGGCGCGGCGGTCGCGCTGGCGGTGGTCGCCCACGACTTCGCGGACGGCTTCAACACGTACACGATCACGAGCCTGTACGGCAACGCCCGCCGCAAGGCGCTGACCATGCTGTTCGCGGACGCGGTGGCGCCGGTGGTGGGTGCTGCCTCGACCGCGTTCGTGACCATCCCGGAGGGCCTGCTCGGCGGCTATCTCGGTCTCTTCGGCGGCGTACTGCTCTACCTCGCCGCGGCCGAGATCCTGCCCGAGGCGCACCACGAGCACCCCGCCCGCTCGACGCTGCTGTGCACCATCGCGGGCGTGCTGTTCATCTGGCTCGTGGTGGGCCTCGCCGGCTGAGGGCCCGCTGGGGGACGTCACAACTTGCCGCCCCGCCCGCCGTCGCGCCGCGCGGGCGCGATGAGCGTGGAGAGGTACGGCAGCGGGGCGCCGTCGAGCTCGGCGGCCGGCCGGATCGACTCCGACTCCAGGCCGAGCGCCGAGCCCCACACGGCGTCGTCGAGACGCCCGGTCTCGCGCAGCGCCTCGGCGACCTCGGCGGCCTGCCGGCCGAACTTGTAGGCCACGACGGTGCCCGGCCCGGCCAGCGCGTCCTTCAGTACGGCCGCCCCGGCGGTGACGGGCACCAGGGTCAGCGGCTCGGTGCCCTCGGTCAGCACGGCCCCGGAGCGCGCCGCCAGGTCCTGCATGGCGGTGATCCCGGGCACCGTCTCCACCCCCGTGCCCGGCACCAGCCCGGCGACGGTGTGCGCGAGATAGGTGAAGGTCGAGTACACGTTGGGGTCGCCGATGGTGGCGAACGCGACGGTCCCGCGCTCCCGCAGCAGCTCGGCGACGCGCGCCCCGGCCGCGTCCCAGGCGGCCTCGCGCCGGGCGCGGTCGCTGCGCTCGTTGAGCGCGAACACCACCCGGACGACCTTCTCCGCGGGCACGTAGTGCAACACGGTGGCCTCGGCCCGTCCGCGCTCACCCGTGTCCATCACGGGTACGACGACCACGCCGGCGTCCCGCAGGGCGTTGACCCCCTTGACGGTCACCAGCTCGGGATCGCCCGGGCCCACCCCGACTCCGATCAGCCTGCTGCTCATGACGTCCGGCACCTCTCCACGAACCGACGGGCGACACCGGGCTCGGACGCCCAGTGCGTGTGCAGATAACTCGCGTGCACGCCTTGTTGTACGAAGCCCTCGACGCGCCGTTCAGGAGCGCGCACGCCCCAGGCGGGAGCCGCCCCCGCCCCCGGCTCGACGACCGTCCGGTGGAACTCGTGGGCCCGCATCCGGGTCCCGGCGGGTGCCAGCGCACTGTCGCCGACGGCGACCGCGTCCCGGTACCCGAGCGTGAGCCGCTGCGACATCCGGGCGGTCGCGTCGATCACCCCGCACATCGGCAGCCCGTCCAGCTCCCGGCACAGATACAGCAGTCCGGCGCACTCGGCGGCGACGGGAGCGCCGCTGCCCGCGAGGGCCGCGACGGATTCCCGCAGCTTCTCGTTGGCGGACAGCTCGGCGGCGTACACCTCGGGGAAGCCGCCCCCGATGACCAACCCGCGTGTCCCGTCCGGCAGTTGCTCGTCCCGCAGCGGATCGAACACGACGACCTCGGCGCCTGCGGCGGCCAGCAGCTCGGCGTGCTCGGCGTAGGAGAACGTGAAGGCGCTGCCGCCGGCGACGGCGACCACCTCACGCTGCCGCGCGCCGGTCCGGGGCGGCTCCCACGGGGTGCACGACAGGGCTCCCGCGCTCCGCGCCAGCCCCATCAGCGCCTCCAGATCGCAGCCCTGCTCGACCTGTGCCGCCATCGCGGCCACCGCGTCCACGGCGGCCGCCCGCCGTTCGGCCACCGGCACCAGACCCAGGTGCCGCGACGGCGTGTCCACCTGGGGGGCGCGGCGCAGCACGCCGAGGACGGGCACACCCGCCTCGTCCAGTGCCTCCCGCAGCAACTCCTCGTGCCGGTCGGACGCCACCTTGTTCAGGATCACACCGCCGATCCGCACCTCCGGGTCCCAGGAGGCGAACCCGTGCACGAGCGCCGCCACCGACCGCGACTGCGAGGACGCGTCCACGACCAGCACGACGGGCGCCCGCAGCAGCTTGGCGACGTGGGCGGTGGAGGCCAGTTCGCCCTTCCCGGCCGCGCCGTCGAACATCCCCATCACGCCCTCGACGACGGCGACGTCGCACCCGTGCGCCCCGTGCGCGAACAGCGGCCCGACCAGCTCCGGCCCACACAGGTAGGCGTCGAGGTTGCGCCCCGTCCGCCCGGTGGCGAGCGTGTGGTACCCGGGGTCGATGTAGTCCGGCCCGACCTTGTGCGGGGACACGGCGAGCCCCCGCGCGGCGAACGCGGCCATCAGGCCCGTGGCGACGGTGGTCTTGCCGCTGCCGGACGACGGCGCGGCAATGACCAACCGGGGTACGGCAGTTACCACTCGATGCCCCTCTGGCCCTTCTGGCCCGCGTCCATCGGGTGCTTGACCTTGGACATGTCGGTCACGAGGTCGGCGAGGGCGACGAGCTGGTCGGGCGCGTTCCGCCCGGTGATCACCACATGCTGGGTCCCGGGCCGGTTCCGCAGCACCTCGACCACCTCGCCGGTGTCGACCCAGCCCCAGTGCATCGGGTACGCGAACTCGTCGAGCACGTACAGCCGGTAGGTCTCGGCGGCGAGGTCCCGCTTGACCTGCTCCCAGCCCTCCCGGGCCTTCTCCTCGTTGTCCATCTGGGCGTCCCGCTGGACCCAGGACCAGCCCTCGCCCATCTTGTGCCAGTCGACGCTCCCGCCCTCACCGGACGCACCCAGCACCCGCAGCGCGTTCTCCTCGCCGACCTTCCACTTCGCCGACTTGACGAACTGGAACACCCCGATCGGCCACCCCTGGTTCCAGGCCCGCAGCGCGAGCCCGAAGGCGGCGGTGGACTTGCCCTTGCCGATCCCGGTGTGCACGACCACCAGCGGCCGGTTACGGCGCTGGCGGGTCGTCAGCCCGTCGTCCGGCACGACACTCGGCTGCCCCTGCGGCATTACGCGGCCCTCCTCTGTACGTCCTTCACGAGCCCGGCGATCGAGTCCGCCCGCAGCTCGTCCAGCGTCACGGCGGCGCCCCCGAGCTCGACCGCGAGCTGCCCCGCGAGCCCCAGCCGCACGGGCCCCGACTCGCAGTCGACGACCACGGAGGCGACGCCCTCGGCGGCGAACAGCCGGGCCGCCCGTCCGGCGAGCACGACCGGCTCGGGGCCGCCCGTGGCCCGCCCGTCGGTCACGAGCACCACCAGCGCCCGGCGGGCCGGATCCCGCAGCCGCTCCACCCGCAGCACGTCGTGCGCCTTGAGCAGCCCGGCCGCCAGCGGGGTGCGCCCGCCGGTCGGCAGCGACTCCAGCCGGGCGGCCGCGGCGTCCACGGACGAGGTCGGGGGCAGCGCCACGTCGGCGGCCGATCCCCGGAACGTCACCAGCCCCACCTTGTCCCGCCGCTGGTAGGCGTCCAGCAGCAGCGACAGCACGGCGCCCTTCACGGCGCCCATCCGCCGCCGCGCGGCCATCGACCCGGAGGCGTCGACGACGAACAGCACGAGGTTGCCCTCGCGCCCCTCACGGGTCGCCTGCCGCAGATCGTCGCGCCGGACCACCAGCCCGCGGCCGGACCGTCCGCGCGCCCGCTGGTGCGGCGCCGCGGCCTGCACGGTCGCCGCCAGATGCAGCTTGGTGAGGGCGCCCCGGGGCCGCCGGGCCC
>NZ_JBHVGU010000013.1:126721-248653 GCF_042800575.1 Streptomyces sp. NPDC057616 | reverse complement strand
CCAACCTTCACTGATGGAGTCCGGGCGACCACCGAGGCAGGGCGAGACTTCGCCGGTACCCACTGGCGCGAGCACATCGACGTACGCGACTTCATCCAGGCCAACTACACCCCGTACGAAGGCGACGCGTCGTTCCTGGCCGGTCCGACCGAGCGTACGCTCGCCGTGTGGGGCAAGGTCGCCCGGCTGTTCCCCGAGGAGCGGCGCCGCGGCATCCTCGACGTCGACCCGGGCCTGCCGTCCACCATCACCTCGCACCGGCCGGGCTTCATCGACCGGGACCGCGAACTGATCGTCGGCCTGCAGACCGACGCCCCGCTGCGCCGCGCCATCATGCCCAACGGCGGCCTGCGGATGGTGCAGAACGGGCTGAAGGCGTACGGCTACCAGGCCGACCCCTTCGTCACGCGCGTCTTCAGCACCTATCGCAAGACGCACAACGACGGTGTCTTCGACGCCTACACCCCCGAGATGCGCGCCGCCCGCAAGGCCGGCATCATCACCGGTCTGCCCGACGCCTACGGCCGTGGTCGGATCATCGGCGACTACCGGCGCGTCGCGCTCTACGGCACCGGCCGGCTGATCGAGAGCAAGCGGTCCGAGCGGGCCCGGCTGGACGGGCAGCCCTCCACCCCGGACGTCATCCGCGACCGGGAAGAACTGGCCGAGCAGATAAGGGCGTTGGGCGAGCTCACCAAGATGGCGACCTCCTACGGGTGCGACGTCTCCCGCCCGGCGGCGACCGCGCACGAGGCCGTCCAGTGGCTGTATCTCGGCTTCCTGGCCGCGGTGAAGGAGCAGAACGGCGCCGCGATGTCGCTGGGCCGCACCTCCACCTTCCTGGACGTGTACCTCCAACGCGACCTGGAGCAGGGCGTCTTGGACGAGGCGCGCGCCCAGGAGCTGATCGACGACTTCGTGATCAAGCTGCGGATCGTCCGGTTCCTGCGCACGCCCGAGTACGACGCCCTGTTCTCCGGCGACCCCACCTGGGTGACGGAGTCCATCGGGGGCATCGGCGAGGACGGGCGGCCGCTGGTCACCCGCACCTCCTTCCGCTTCCTGCAGACCCTCTACAACCTCGGACCGGCGCCCGAACCCAACCTGACCGTGCTGTGGTCTCCCCGGCTCCCCGCCGGATTCAAGGAGTTCTGCGCCCGGGTCTCCATCGACACCAGCGCCATCCAGTACGAGTCGGACGACCTGATGCGCCCGCGCACGGGCGACGACACCGCGATCGCCTGCTGCGTCTCAGCCATGGCCGTGGGCCGGCAGATGCAGTTCTTCGGCGCCCGCGTCAACCTCGCCAAGGCCCTGCTCTACGCGGTCAACGGCGGCCGCGACGAGATGACCGGCGAGCAGATCACACCCCCGATGCCCGCCCTGACCGGCGAGTACCTCGACTACGAGGAGCTGTCGGCGGCGTACGACCGCGTGCTGGACTGGCTGGCGGCGACGTACGTCAACGCGCTCAACGTCATCCACTACATGCACGACAAGTACGCCTACGAGCGCATCGAGATGGCGCTGCACGACCACCCCGTGCACCGCTTCATGGCCTGCGGCATCGCGGGCCTCTCGGTGGCGGCCGACAGCCTCTCGGCGGTCAGGCACGCCCGCGTGAAGGTCGTCCGGGACGCCTCGGGGCTCGCCGTCGACTACGAGGTCGAGGGCGGGTTCCCGGCGTACGGCAACAACGACGACCGCGTGGACCTGCTGGCGGTGGGCCTGGTGGAGTCGTTCATGGCGAAGGTGCGCCGGCAGCCCACCTACCGGGACGCCGAGCACACCCAGTCGGTGCTGACCATCACCTCCAACGTGGTGTACGGCAAGCACACCGGCAACACCCCAGACGGCCGCCGCGCCGGCGCCCCGTTCGCGCCCGGCGCCAACCCGATGAACAGCCGCGACCGGCACGGCGTGGCCGCCTCCGCGCTGTCGGTGGCGAAGCTGCCGTACGAGCTGGCCCGCGACGGCATCTCGCTCACCACGACGATCACCCCCGAGGGACTGGGGCACGACCCGGCCGAGCGGGCGGGGCATCTGACCGGCATCCTCGACGCGTACATGGCCTCCGGCGGTTTCCACATGAACGTCAACGTACTGGACCGGGCCACCCTGGAGGACGCCATGGAACACCCGGAGAACTACCCGGAGTTGACGGTCCGGGTGTCCGGCTATGCGGTCAACTTCGTCCGCCTCACCCGCGAGCAGCAGCTCGACGTCATCAGCCGCACCTTCCACGGTGCGCTGTGAGCACCACCGTCGAACCGGTCACGGGCCGCATCCACTCCTGGGACCTGTCCACGGGGGTGGACGGTCCCGGGACCCGGTTCGTGCTCTTCCTCAGCGGCTGCCCGCTGCGCTGCCTGTACTGCGCCAACCCCGACACCTGGCGCATGCGGGACGGCCAACGGGCCACCGTCGACGACGTGATGGGCGAGATCGACCGGTACCGGCCCTTCCTCGCCACGGCCGGCGGAGGGGTGACGCTCACCGGCGGGGAGGCCCTGCTGCAGCCCGCGTTCACGGCCGCCCTTCTCCGCCGCTGCAAGGAGGCAGGTCTGCACACGGCACTGGACACGTCCGGTTTCCTCGGGGCCCGCGCGAGCGACGATCTGCTCGCCGACACCGATCTGGTCCTGCTGGACGTCAAGTCCTTCGACGTACGCACCTACCGGAAGCTGACCGGCGGCGATCTCGCGCCGACCCTCAACTTCGCCACCCGCCTGGACCGGCTCGGCGTGCCGGTGTGGATCCGCTACGTCCTCGTGCCCGGCTGGACCGACGACCCGGCCGCGGTCGACGGTCTCGGGGCGTTCCTGGCCGGGCTGGGCAACGTCGACCGGGTCGACATCCTGCCGTTCCACAAGCTCGGCGCCCACAAGTACGACGCGCTGGGCATTCCTTTCCCGCTGCGTGACACACCCACGCCGGACCCGGCACTCGTCGAGCGGGTCCGCGCGCAGTTCCGCGGGCACGGCCTGCGCGCCCACTGACCGGGCCGGACCAGGCGGCGGCGTCACTCACACGGCGCACGGATTACCCCGATGCGCCTAACCCAGGATGACATTTCGGTCTTCCTGGGCACAGTGATCTCACGCCGGCGACCCGTGCCCCCGCTCGCCCCCACCGCACACAGGAAAGCGTCGACGATGACCCGTACGCCCGTGGGGCCTCGCCTGTTCCGGCATGTCCGTACCGTGCTTACCGTCGCAGCCGCCGTGCTGCCGCTCGTGTTCACCCTGCTCGTCGGCCAGGCGACGCCGGCGACCGCCGCGCCCGTGAAACCGGTCGTCAACGGGCCGGTGTTCAACGACCCGCTCGGCACGCCGGAGCAGCAGGAGGCGATCTTCACCCAGCTCATCCGGCTGATCGACGCCACGCCGGCGGGTGAGCAGATCCGCGGCTCGATGTACGAGTTCAACGACCTCGGGGTGGCGAACGCCCTGCTCGCCGCGAACTCGCGCGGCGTCGACGTCAAGCTCGTCGTCGACGACTCCTCGTACGTGGGCGGCAACGGGGCCGAGTACGTCAACCCGGCTTTCCAGGCCCTCAAGTCCGGGCTCGGCACGAACGACTCCGCCCGTTCCTGGATGGTCGTCTGCGACGACAAGTTCGAGGACGCGGACGGCGTGGACGACGTCAGCCGCGGTTGCCTGAGTGTCGCTCCGCCCCAACCCGCCTACGCCCACAACAAGTTCTTCATCTTCTCGAAGATCGGGCCCTTCGACGACGGCACCAGTTATGCGAAGGTGGTATTCCAGACGTCCTCGAACCTCGGCGACTGGTACAAGGTCGAGTCCTTCAACGACTCCGTCACTTTCGCCGACAGCGCGGTGTACAACGGCTATGCCACGTATCACGAGATGCTCCGCAAAGGGCGCTCTCTCGCCGGCGGCAACAATCACGCCTATTTCTCCACGCCCAGCGGGTCGACCTATCGCGCCTACTTCTTCCCGCGCGGCGACTCGTCGTACTACAACCCGGCCACCGACACGATCGTCGGCGTACTGAACCAGCTCAGCTGCTCCTACACCGGTGCGGACGGAAAGAAGCACCAGACCGACGTCCGCATCGTGACCCACAGCTTCTTCGGCTCCCGCCGCCAGGTCGCCGACAAGCTGGCCCAACTGCGCGGACGGGGCTGCTGGATCGACATCCTCTACGCCGAGACCGACTCGGCGATCACCAGCCGGCTGGACGCCGCGGGCATCCAGCACCGCCGCTGCAGCATCCCCAACGGCCCCGGCATCGACGTGCGGCCGCACAACAAGGAAATGCTGATCGACGGGTCCTACGACGGCGACATCACGCCCCGGGTCTACACCGGCAGCGCGAACATGACCGGGTCGTCACTGCGCTCGGCCGACGAGGCGATCGTACGGATCGCCAGCGCGTCGTATCACTCGAAATACCTCAGCACGTTCTACAAGATTCGCGCCGCGTGCGGCGGATGAGTCACGAGTCGGCCGCCTGCCGGAAGGCGCCCCCGAACGGATCGGACAAGGCCCGTCCGGAATCCCTGAGATTCCCGAGCGGGGGCTTTTCCAACGGTCCCGTCACAGGATCGGGATTGCCCCCGGTCATGACCTGTCGGCGTTTACGAAAAGCGCTCGACATGCAGCTGACCGTGACGCCGCACAGGTCCCGCCCCTCGCGGATCCCGCCACCGCCGCCCCCGCCGGGCCCGGCCGGAACAGAACGACCATCCTGGAGGAAAGAGCAGCAAACCGGACAGTTTCTTTCGAGCTATTGACTTTCCGCGACTCGAGCGCCGAGGCTACGGGGCGTCCATTCAAACCGGTTTAAACGCCGGCTCGACGCCCCGCACGGTGCCCCGTCTCCGGAGGGGCCCGTGCCCGGCTGCTCGGAAGAAAGCGGTGTGCACATGGCCCGACGTCCCACGATCGCCGACGTGGCGAAGCTGGCGGGGGTCTCTCGTGCGACCGTGTCCTTCGTCCTGAACAACCGCCCCGGCGTGGCCGTGGACACCCAGCAGCGCGTCCGCTCCGCGGCCGAGGAGCTGGGGTGGACGCCGAGCTCCAGCGCCCGGGCGCTGTCCACGGGCCGGGTCCGCGCGGTCGGCCTGGTCCTGGCCCGCGAGGCCGAGCTCATCGGCACCGACCCGTTCTTCCCCGCCTTCATGGCGGGCATCGAGACGGTCATCTCGGAGACCGGCGACGGTCTCATGCTGCAGATGAGCCGCCCCGAGAACGAGGTCGACACCTACCGCAGGCTGGCCGCCGACCACCGTGTGGACGGCGTGCTCCTCACCGACCTGCGCACCGACGACTGCCGTCCGGCGCTGGTCGCCGAGCTCGGCCTGCCGGCCGTCGCCGTGGGAGCGGGTGCCCCCACCGGCCTGCCGACCGTCAACCTCGACGACCGTCCCGCCGTCCGCGAGGCCGTACGCCACCTCGCCGGCCTGGGACACCGCGACATCGCCTACGTCGCCGGCCCCGACGAGTTCGTGCACGCCCGGCGCCGCCGCCAGGCCTGGAGCGACGCCCTGGCCGAGGCCGGCCTGCCCGAGGGGACGTTACTGCCGGGCGGCTTCACCGCCGAGGGCGGAGCACGGGCCACCCGCATGCTGCTCGACCGGCCGACACCGCCGACCGCCATCGTCTACGGCAACGACCTCTCGGCCACGGCCGGGATGGCGGTCGCCCAGGCCTGCGGGCTGCGGCTGCCCGAGGACCTGTCGGTGGTCGGCTTCGACGACGTGCCGCTCGCGTCCTACACCAGCCCCCCGCTGACGACCTGCCGCGCCAACCCCGTCTCCTGGGGCCGGGCGTCCGCCCAGGCGCTGGTGGAACTGATCGAGACCGGAACCACCGCCGACGTGGAGCTCGAGCCCGCCGCCCTGGTGGTGCGGGCCTCCACCGGCCCCGCGCCGGTCCGCTGAGACCCGCGGCAGGCCGCCGCGCCCCCTCCCCGGGACGGGACGGGACACGCCCCACCGGCCGAGCCGTACCGCAAGCGATTCCCCCGTAAGAAACGGAACCTCCAATGAAGAAGGCCCTCTTCGCCCTGCTGCCGGTGGCCGCCCTGACGCTCAGCGCGTGCGGCAGCGGCGGATCCGACTCCGGCGCCTCCAACGACTCCCGCGGCCCGATCACGATCTGGTACTCCAACAACGCGCAGGAAGTCGCGTGGGGCAAGAAGATGGTGGGCCAGTGGAACGCCGCCCACCCCAAGGAGAAGATCACCGCCCAGGAGATCCCCGCGGGCAAGAGCTCCGAAGAGGTCATCGGGGCGGCGATCACCGCCGGCAACGCGCCCTGCCTGATCCTCAACACCGCCCCGGCCGCCGTGCCCGGGTTCCAGAAGCAGGGCGGTCTCGTTCCGCTCGACGACTTCCCCGACGGCAAGAAGTACCTGCAGGCGCGCGTCGGCGACCGGCTGTCGCAGTACGCGTCGCCGGACGGCAAGTACTACCAGATGCCGTGGAAGAGCAACCCGGTGATGATCTTCTACAACAAGGAGCTGTTCAAGAAGGCCGGGCTCAACCCGGAGCACCCCAAGCTCGCCAGCTACCAGGACTTCCTCGACACCTCGCGCAAGCTGGTGGCGGCCAAGGCCGCCAAGGCCGCGATCTGGCCGGCTCCGTCCTCCGAGTTCTACCAGTCCTGGTTCGACTACTACCCGATGTTCACGGCGCAGACCGGCAAGCAGCTGGTCGAGGACGGCAAGGCGCAGTTCGCCTCGGCCGACGGCCTCAAGGCCGCCCAGCTGTGGAAGACCATGTACGCCGAGGGCCTGGCGCCGAACGAGAAGTACAACGGCGACGCCTTCGCCGACGGCAAGGCGGCCATGGCCACGGTCGGCCCGTGGGCGATCTCCGTCTACGGCGACAAGGTCAAGTGGGGCGCCGTACCGGTTCCCACCTCGGACGGTGCCGCCGGCAAGGGCACCTTCAGCGACGAGAAGTCCATCGGCATGTACAGCTCCTGCAAGAACCGCGGGACGGCCTGGGACGTCATGAAGTTCGCCACCAGCAAGGAGCAGGACGGCAAGCTGCTGGACGCGACCGGGCAGATGCCCATGCGCGCCGACCTGGCGAGCGCCTACCCGTCCTACTTCGCCTCGCACCCGGACTACAAGGTCTTCGCGCAGCAGGCGGAGCACACCGTCGAGGCCCCCAACGTGCCGAACTCCGTCGAGGTCTGGCAGACCTTCCGCGACGCGTACACGAAGGCCGTCATCTTCGGCAAGGGTGACCTCGCCGCGGCCCTCAAGGACGCGGCGGCCAAGGTGGACAAGCTGGCGCAGGACCAGTGAGCGACCGTCATGTCCTCCACCACGTCTGACGTCCGCCGGGGCCGGCCCGCCGCCGGGACCACGGTGAAGTCACCCGCGCCCCGGCAGCGGTGGCGGCTGCGGCTGGGCGGCCATCAGCCCATCGGCATGCTGTTCGTCTCCCCGTACCTGCTCTACCTCGCCGCGATCTTCGTCTATCCCCTCGGCTTCGCGGTGTGGATGTCCTTCCACGACTACTTCTTCACCGCGCCCGGCGTCCAGGTCGACCGGCCCTTCGTGGGCCTGGCCAACTACACGACGGTGCTGACCGACCCCGAGGTATGGCGCTCGTTCCTCAACATCGCCGTCTTCCTGGTCATCAACGTGCCGCTGACCGCCGTCGGTTCGCTGGTCCTGGCCAACGCGCTCAACAAGAAGCTCCCCTTCCGGTCCTTCTTCCGCACGGCGTACTACATCCCCTACATCACGGCCAGCGTCGCGGTCGTCGGTGTGTGGCTGTTCCTGTTCAACAGCGACGGCCTGGTCAACCAGGCGCTCGGCCCGCTGGCGCCGAGTCCGTCCTGGCTGGTCAACTCCCACCTCGCCATGCCGGTCGTGGCCGTCTTCGTGGCCTGGAAGCAACTGGGCTTCTTCGTGGTGCTGTACCTGTCGGCCCTGCAGAACGTGCCCCAGGAGCTGTACGAGTCGGCGGCCATCGACGGCGCCGGGCGGCTGCGCATCTTCCGCTCGATCACCGTTCCCGCGGTGCGCCCGGCCACCCTCCTGGTGCTGATCCTGGCCACCATCACCGGCGCCAACCTCTTCACCGAGCCCTATCTGCTCACCAGCGGCGGCGGCCCCGACGGCGCGACGACCTCGCCCGTCCTGCTCATGTATCAGCGGGGACTGCAGCAGGGCCATCCGGACGAGGCGGCAGCGATCGGAGTGATCCTCGTCGTGCTGATCACCGCCATCTCGCTCGCGTACCGACGCCTCGTGGAGAGGGACTGAGATGACCACCGACGTCGCAGCCCCGCCCACCGGCGGGCGCCGCACCACCGGGCACGCCGCGCGGCCCCGCACCCGGTCGATCGGCTCCCGCATCGCCCTGCTGATCGGCGCGTTCGCCTTCCTCTTCCCCTTCTACTACATGATCATCGGCTCCCTCCAGAAGGAGCCCGACGCCAGCCCCTCCGGGGCGTTCCCCGACCCCTCCAACCTGAGCCTGCACAACTACGCGGCGATCGACTCCGCGATCTCGCTGGGCCGTTCGCTGGTCAACTCCGGCATCTTCACCGGCGGCGTGATCATCTGCACCACCGTGTTCGGCCTGCTCGCGGGCTACGCACTGGCCCGGCTGCACTTCCGCGGCCGCGGCTCGACGTTCGCCCTGGTCCTGCTGGTCCAGGTGGTGCCGTTCCAGCTGCTGCTGATCCCGCTGTACGTGCTGATCGTCCGCGACTACGGTCTCGCCGACTCCTACCTCGGCATGATCCTGCCGTTCGCGATCAACACCAGTGCCGTGTTCATCTTCCGGCAGTTCTTCCTGCAACTGCCGGCCGCGATGTTCGAGGCGGCCCGCATCGACGGCGCCGGCGAGCTGCAGATCCTGTTCCGCATCGCGCTGCCGCTGTGCAAGCCGGCCCTGATGTCGGTCGTGCTGCTCAGCTTCACCGGGCCCTGGAACGAGTTCCTCTGGCCGTTCCTGGTGACCAAGCGGCAGGACATGCAGCCACTGGCCGTCTCGCTGGCCAACTACATCAGCACCGTGGCCTCCGCCGCCGCCAACCCCTTCGGTGCCATCCTCGCCGGAGCCTGCGTCCTGGCCGCGCCCGCGGTGGCCCTCTACCTCCTCTTCCAGAGCCGTTTCAACTCCACCGACATCGACTCAGCAACGAAGGGCTGAACTTCGTGTCCCACAGCACCACCGCCCATGTCCCCTACACCCTGACCCGAGTCGGCGTCGTGATGTCCCCGCTGCCCGGCGAGGCGAACGAGGCCGAGGGCGTGCTCAACCCGGCGTCCGGCCGCACACCCGACGGCACGCTGCACCTGCTGCCGCGGCTCGTCTCCGAGGGCAACGTCTCCCGTGTCGGCCTCGCCGAGGTCACCCTGGTCGACGGCGTGCCCACCGGCGTCGAGCGCCGCGGCGTGGTCCTCGCACCCGACGCCGGCTGGGAGCGCGGCAAGAACAACGCCGGAGTCGAGGATCCGCGCACCACCTGGATCGAGGACCTGGGCCTGCACGTCATGTCGTACGTGGCCTACGGGCCGCTCGGGCCCAAGCCCGCCCTCGCCGTCTCGGAGGACCTGGTCCGCTGGGAGCGCCTCGGCCCCCTGCAGTTCGCCTACCAGCCCGACCTGGACACCGACCTCAACCTGTTCCCCAACAAGGACGTCGTGCACTTCCCCGAGCCCGTGCCGGGCCCGGACGGTGCGATGTGCTACGCCATGCTGCACCGGCCGATGTGGGACCTGGGCTGGTTCCGTCCCGGCGAGGGCGTGCACCTGCCCGCCGGCCTGAGCGACGAGCGCCCCGGCATCTGGATCTCCTACGTGCCCGTCGACGAGGTCAAGCAGGACCTGGGCGCCCTGACGCGGCCGCGCCACCACCGCCTGGTCGCCCTGTCCGAGTACTCCTGGGAAGAGCTCAAGATCGGCGCCGGGCCGGCTCCGATCCGGGTCGACGAGGGGTGGCTGCTGATCCACCACGGCGTCTCCGGCACCATCGAGGACCCCTTCGCGCAGGCGCAGACGGTCAACTACGCGGCGGGCGCGATGATCCTTGACCCCGCCGACCCCAGCCGGGTCATCGCCCGCACCTCGGAGCCGCTGATGGCCCCCGAGACCGAAGAGGAACGTTCCGGCACCGTGCCCAACGTCGTCTTCCCGACCGCGATCGAGGAGATCGACGACGTGCGCTACGTCTTCTACGGCATGGCGGACGCGCACATCGGCGTGGCCCGCCTGGACCGGTCCGAATGAGCCCCCGCCCCTCCGGGCACGGCGTGGCGCTGGTCGGCTGCGGAGCCTTCGGCATGTTCGTGCTGGACGCGGTGCGCGACATCCCCGGTGTCCGCGTCGCCGCCTGCGCCGACGCCGACCGGCGGCGGGCGCAGGCGCTCGCAGGCCGGTACGGCGCGGCCGTCCGCACGAGCGTGGAGGAGGTGGCCGCACTGCCGGACGTCGACGTGGTCGTCCTGGCCACCCCGCCGGCCGCGCACGCGGACGCCGCGGTGACCGCCCTCCGGGCCGGCAAGCACGTCCTCTGCGAGAAGCCCATGGCGCTCACCGTCGAGGACGCCGCGCGCGTCGAGGCGGTCGGCCGCCACTCGGACGGCGTGTTCGTGGTCGACCACGTGCTGCGCTACAACCCGGTCCTGCGGCTGCTGGCGCGCCTCGGCCAGGAGCAACTCCTGGACCCGCTGCGGCGGTTCGCCTTCGAGAACGACGCCTCCGACGAGGACCTCGGCGCCGGCCACTGGTTCTGGGACCCGGAGCACAGCGGCGGCATCCACGTCGAGCACGGCGTCCACTTCTTCGACGCGGCCAACGCGCTGATGGGCAGCGAGCCGCTCCAGGTGCAGGGCACCGAGGTGCGGCGGGAGGACGGGCCGGTGGACATCGTGGTGGCCACCGCCGTCCATCCCGGGGGCGCGGTCGCCACCCATACCCACTCCTTCACCCACGCCCACCGCGCCGAACGCCAGCTCATGCGGCTCGACTACGGCTTCGCCGAGGCCCGCGTCACCGGCTGGATCCCGACGTACGCCACGATCACCGCGTGGACCGACGAGGCGGGCGCCGCACGCTGGGAGGCGCTGCCCGCACGGGCCGCGGAACTGCTCGCGATTCCCGGGCTGCGGCCGCACGGCCAGGAGCGCATCACGGTGTCCGTGACGCGCGACGCCGGCTCCGCCCGGCCGGCCCGCGGCCGGGGTGTCGCGCGCAGCGTCCCGCACCGGGTCGACTGCGTCGTGGACCTGGGCGGGGAGGACCGCAAGCAGCACGTGTACGCCGAGAGCGTGCGGGCCGCCATGACGGACCTTCTGCACTGCGCGGTGCACGGCGGCACCCCGCAGGCCGACGCCGCGGCCGGGCGGTCCGCGGTGGCCGTGGCCCGGGCGGCGACCCGGTCCGCGCAGAGCGGCAGCACGGTGTCCCTGACCTCCCCCGTACCCGTCGGAGGTACCCGATGACGGACGGAGATGCCCGATGACGGGAGTGCCCGAACCCACCGGTCCCGTCCCGTGGTGGCGGGAGGCGGTCTGCTACGAGATCCACCCGCGCGCCTTCGCGGACGGCAACGGCGACGGCACCGGTGATCTGCCCGGCGCCACCGCCCACTTGGACCACCTGGCACAGCTCGGCGTCGACGCCGTGTGGATCACCCCCTTCTACCCCTCGCCGCTGGCGGACGGCGGTTACGACATCGCCGACCACACCGGCGTCGCGGCGGACCTCGGCACACCGGCCGACTTCGACGCCCTGGTGGAGAGGGCCCACGCCCTCGGGATCAAGGTCCTGGTGGACGTGGTCCCCAACCACACCTCCGACCAGCATCCTTGGTTCCGTGCGGCGCTCGCCGCCGCGCCGGACTCCCCGGCCCGGCAGCGGTACCTGTTCCGGGAAGGGCGCGGCGAAAAGGGCGAACTGCCGCCCAACGACTGGCAGTCCGCCTTCGGCGGCCCCGCCTGGACCCGTGTCGAGGAGGCGGACGGCCTGCCCGGACAGTGGTACCTGCACCTGCACGCGCCGGAGCAGCCGGACCTCGACTGGCGCCATCCGGAAGTGGTCGCGGAGTTCGAGCGGGTCCTGAAGCACTGGCTGGACCACGGTGTCGACGGCTTCCGCGTCGACGTGGCCCACACCCTGTTCAAGGCCGACGGCCTGCCCGACGCCGGCCCCGGTCAGCACCAGGACGTCCACCGCAACCACCTCATGCCCTACTACGACCAGGAGGAGCTGCACCCGCTCTTCCGGAACTGGCGCACCCTGCTGGACCACCACCCCGCGCCCCCGGGCGCAGTGGCCCCGCACGAGCGGGTGATGGTGGCCGAGGCGGGCATCTTCGACCGGGAGCGGCTGGCCCGCTACGTCGCTCCGGGCGAGATGCAGCAGACCTTCAACTTCGCCTTCCTGGAATGCCCTTGGGACGGAGCGGCGCTGCACGAGGTGGTCGAGGAGTCGGTGCGCGCCATGCGGGCCGTGGGCGCTCCCGTCACCTGGGTCCTCTCCAGCCATGACGCGGTCCGTCCCGTCACCCGGTACGGCGGCGGCCGCCTGGGTGAGCGGCGCGCCCGGGCGGCGGCTCTGCTGATGCTGGCCCTGCCCGGCGCGGCCTACGTCTTCCAGGGCGAGGAGTTGGGCCTGCCGCAGGCCGACATCCCGGACGACCGGATCCGCGACCCCCTGTGGGAACGCTCCGAGCACCGCCACCGCGGACGCGACGGCTGCCGGGTGCCGCTCCCCTGGTCCGGCACCGCCCCGCCGTACGGGTTCGGCGCGGCAGCGCCCGAGGACTGCTGGCTCCCGCAGCCCGCCGACTGGGCCGAACTCACCGTCGCGGCACAGCAGGACGACGAGGACTCCATGCTCACGCTCTACCGGGCGGCACTGCGGCTGCGCCGCGACCATCCCGCCGCGGACACCGTGCTGCGCGTCCAGGGCCCGGCGGACGGCTCGTGGTTCGCCTTCGACCGGTCGGCGCGGCTGCGCTGCCTGATCAACTTCTCTTCGCGCCCCGTCCCGTTGGACGACGGCGCCCGGGTGCTGCTGTCCAGCGCACCGCTCGACGGCCGCACGGTCCCGCAGGACACGGCCGTATGGATGATCCACGAGGAGTACCCCCGATGAACGACCGACCCGGCGTCGACCTGTCCGCCGTGGTGAAGGCCTACGACGTCCGCGGCATCGTCCCGGACCAGCTCGACGAGGAACTGGCCCGGCTGTTCGGCGCCGCCTTCGTCGAGACGACCGGCGCGGACGCCGTCGTCACCGGTCACGACATGCGGCCCAGCTCGCCCGGGCTGGCCCGTGCCTTCGCGGAGGGTGCCGCCGGGCAGGGCGCCGACGTCACCGAGATCGGCCTGTGCTCGACGGACGAGCTGTACTTCGCCAGCGGCTCCCTGCACCTGCCCGGCGCGATGTTCACGGCCAGCCACAACCCGGCCCGCTACAACGGCATCAAGATGTGCCGGGCCGGCGCGGCGCCGATCGGCAAGGACACCGGGCTGCCCGCCATCCGCACGCTCGTCGAACGCTGGTCGTCCGGCGAGGAACTGCCCGCGGCGCGCCGCCCCACGGGCTCGGTCGGCCGGCGGGACATGCTGAAGGAGTACGCCTCCCACCTGCTGAACCTGGTCGACGTCAGCGCGCTCCGCCCGCTGCGCATCGCGGTGGACGCCGGCAACGGCATGAGCGGCCTGACCGTGCCGGCCGTCTTCGAGGCCGTACCGGTGGAGCTCGTCCCGCTGTACTTCGAACTCGACGGCACCTTCCCCCACCACGAGGCCAACCCACTCGAACCCACCAACATCGTCGACCTGCAGCGCCTCGTCCGGGACACGGGGGCCGACCTGGGCCTGGCCTTCGACGGCGACGCCGACCGCTGTTTCGTGGTCGACGAACGCGGCGAGGCGGTGAGCCCGTCCGCGATCACCGCGCTGATCGCCGCCCGGCTGCTGGCCGACCACCCGGGAAGCACCGTGCTGCACAACCTGATCACGTCGCGGACCGTGCCCGAGGTGGTCCGCGAGCTCGGCGGCACCCCGGTCCGCACGCGCGTGGGCCACTCCTTCATCAAGGCCGAAATGGCCCGTACGCAGGCGGTGTTCGGGGGTGAGCACTCGGCGCACTACTACTTCCACGACTTCTACAACGCGGACACCGGCATGCTCGCCGCGCTCCACGTCATCGCCGCCCTCGGCTCGCAGCCGGAGCCGCTGTCCCGCCTGGTCGAGCGCTACCAGCGCTACGCGGCGTCGGGAGAGATCAACACCGCGGTCACCGACCCCGGTTCCGCCCTCGCGGCCGTACGCGCCCACTTCGCCGGGCGCCCGGAGGCCACCGTCGACGAACTCGACGGCCTGACCGTCTCCACCCCCGGCTGGTGGTTCAACCTGCGCCCCTCGAACACCGAACCGCTGCTGCGCCTCAACGCCGAGGCGGCGGACCCGGCGGCACTGGCCCGGGTGCGGGACGAGGTGCTGGCGCTCGTCCGTCGCTGAGCCGCCCTACGCCGCCTTCTCCGGCTCGCGTCGCAGACCCGCGGGGCGGCTCGAGC
The DNA here is from genome assembly GCF_042800575.1 of Streptomyces sp. NPDC057616. Classification (NCBI taxonomy): domain Bacteria; kingdom Bacillati; phylum Actinomycetota; class Actinomycetes; order Kitasatosporales; family Streptomycetaceae; genus Streptomyces; species Streptomyces sp. NPDC057616. The sequence goes on along the minus strand of NZ_JBHVGU010000013.1, from coordinate 234,126 downwards.
GCGCGGTGCCGCCGCTTGCGGCGATGCGCGCCGGGCCGTCGGGGACGGTGAAGGCGAAGGCGGAGGTGACCGCGGCGATCGCCGCCAGTGCGAGATAGGCGTGCTGGTAGGAGGTGACGGGCGGGTCGGCGACGGCCGCCGCGGGGGTGCCCAGGACCAGGACCGTGGTCACCACCGCCGGAGCGAGCGCTCCGCCGGTCTGGCGGACGACCGTGTTGAGGGTGGAGGCCTGCGCCAGGTCCCGTCGGGCCACGCTGGCCAGCGAGGCCACCGTCGTCGGCATGAAGACGCCTCCCATGGCGATGCCGAGCAGGAACATGTAGACGCGGAAGGTCCACAGGCCGGTGTGCTCGTCGCAGGTGGCGAACAGCAGCAGCACTCCGCTCACTGCGGCCAGGCCGCAGCCCACGATGACGCGGGGACCGACGCGGGCGTAGATCCGGCCGACCAGCTGGACCGTCAGCAGGACGCCGAAGGCCTCGGGGAAGGTGCTGGTTCCGGAGTCCAGCGCGCTGCGGCCCTGTGCCTGCTGGAGGAAGAGCGGGCCGAGGTACATGGCGCCGAGGATCGGCACCAGGCCCACCAGGTTGATCAGGTTGGTGTCCCGGAAGAGCCGGTCGGTGAAGAGGCGGAGCTTCAGGAGGGCGTCGGCCGTGCGGAGTTCGAAGGCGACCGCCGCCGCGAGCAGGACGGCGCCCAGGACCAGGGCCGTCAGGACGGCCGCGGAGGACCAGCCGCGGTTGGGGCCCTCGCAGATGCCGAACATCAAGGACCCCAGCGCCGCGGCGCTCAGCAACAGGCCGATCAGGTCGAACCGTCCGGGCCGGTGGCCGTCGTGCCGGGCCAGGAACAGCACCCCGAACAGCACGGCGGGCAGGCCCACGGGCAGGTTGACGTAGAAGACCCACCGCCAGGAGAGATGGTCCACCAGAAGTCCGCCGAGGATCGGGGCCGCGGCGGGGGCGATCTGCTGCGGGATGATCATGTAGCGGGATATCCGGACCTGGTCGGTGGAGTCGAAGGTGGCGAAGAGCATGGCGGCCGAAGCCGGGAAGAGGACGCCGGCGGACAGTCCCTGGGCCGCGCGGAAGGCGACGAGCTCGGTGAGGTCGCCGGCCGCGCCGCACAGCAGCGACGCGCCGAGGAAGACGGTCAGCGCGGTCAGCAGGACCCGCTTGGCCCCGAACCGTTCGGCCAGCCAGGCGGAGGCCGGAATGGTCATGGCCAGGCAGACCGGATAGACGACCACCACCCCGTCGAGGGCGGCGGTCGTCAGCTGGAAGTGGCGCGCGATCGAGGGAAGCGCCACCGTGGTGATCGCTCCGTCGACGATCGCGATGAAGGTGACGCTGACGCACATGATCGGGACGACCAGGCGTTGACTGAGACGGGAAGAGGCCAGCGGAAGGCGGGCAGGCGGGGACGTCAGCACATACTGAGCATACTCACTATGTGCAGGCTCATAGAATCGGGTTTTCGGCGAACGGGGAGCGACATGGCAGTGCACGGCAGCAGCGACGTCCTGATCGACGAGTTGTACGAAACCACCCACCAGCTGCGCCAGTTCGTGGAGGCACGGCTGCGGACCGGTGGGGCGTCGATCGCCCGTCTGCGCGCCCTGCGCATGCTCGCCCGGGCGGAAGAACCCCTGCGCATGCGGGACTTGAGCGAGATGACGGGGGTCGCCGCCCGCACCACGACCACGATCGTCGACAGCCTGGAACGCGACGGCCTGGTGGAGCGGGTACCGCACCCCCGCGACCGCAGGGCGTTCCTGCTGCGCCTCACCGACAAGGGGCTGACGTGCCACCGGGAGGCGGAGGAGCTGGACCGGGTCGCTTTGGCGGAGGCGACCGCCGCGCTCGACGCCGACGACCGCACGCAGCTGAGGACCCTGCTCGCCCGCATCCGTGCCGCCACGTCCTGACGCCTCACCCTGGACGGCCGGAAAAGAAAGACGCGCCGCCCGGGAAGCTCTGGACGACGCCCGCTGTTGATCTCCATGACGCCCTGTCCGGCGCCTTTGATCGCCCGGAGATTCTCCGGGTCTTCCAGAAAGGCCTCAAGAGCTCATGTTCCAGCGCATTTTGGTCGCCGTCGACCCCAGCCCCGCCCGGTACTCCGCCGTACGCCTCGCCGGGGAGCTGGCCGAGTCGTCGGGTGCGGAGGTCCGTGTCCTGCATGTCGTCGCGTCCGCCGCCTCGGTGGCCACGGTCCAGCCTCTCGAGGACGACGACCATGCCAAGGCCCTCCTCGACGAGGCCGTGACGATCCTGCGTGACAAGGGCGTCAAGACCGAGGGTGTCCTGGCCAGAGGCCTGACCGCCCAGATACCCACGACCATCTCGGAGTCGGCCGAGGACTTCGCGGCGGACCTCATCGTCCTGAGCCCTCATCACCGCGGTTTCGTCGAGGCACTCTTCAACCCGCGGGTCAGTGACGCCGTGGCGCACGCGAGCCGGAGGGCGCTGCTGCTGGCCCCCGAGGAGGAGGCCGCGGCCTGATCACCACCTGCCGGCAGGCGGTGACCGTACCGGTCGCGGGAAGGGCTGCCGCCGGGCCGGGCCGCGGCGGCCGCTCGGGGCGTTCGCCGATTCAGGGGCGTACGTCGACGTAGTCGCCCGCGGCCTTGGCCGGCCCGGTGGTGTTCGTGCCGGTGAAGTTCCAGCGCCAGTAGCCGTCCTTGACCGCCTTGACGGTGGTGTGAAGGTTGCCGGTGCTGTTGGTCTTCACCGTCGCCACCGTGGTGTAGGTGTCGCTGCCCTTGGCACGGAACTGCAGTTTCACGGCCTGGCCCGTGTATCCCGCGTACCGGTACGTGTCCCAGTTGGCCCGCACCAACTTGCCGGTGACGGTGATCCGGGCTCCCTTGGCCACCGGCTCCGGCGCCGCGTTGACCGTCAGCCGGGCGGCGCGCTTGAAGCCGAACGAGCCCACGCCGGGCGCGAAGACGGAGTCCTCGTCGTGGGCGTCGACCAGCGCGTCCACCGACCAGGTGCCCGCGTTGGCGTTGGCCAGGTCCACCGGATCGTCGCTGCCCGGGGCCGGGTGGGCGTTGACGGTGAACGTCATCGTGCAGGCCGTCGCCGTCTGGCAGAACGCGTCGGTGGTGTAGAAGCCGCCGTGCGGCCCTTTCAGATCCACGTCGGCGAACGCCAGGCCGGAGTCGTCCGATCCGGAGACCGTCACCGGGAACGACACGTTGTGCGTGATCCCCACGATGACGTCGTGCCCGGAATTGACGACGGCACCGCTGACCACCGGCTCGCTGTTCGCGGCGCCGGACGCGGCATCGGCCGGGGCCCCGACTCCCCCCAGCAGCACGGCGACGGTCCCCACCACGGCGCCGCGCCGTGCCACGCTGCCGACGCAACGTCCGCCCGTCGGCCTGTCGGCGGGTCTGTCCGCCTTTCTGTCGGCCTGTCCGTCGGCTGGTCTGTCGCCCAAGGGAGCGGCGAAGCGGCTCATGAATCCTCCACGGGAAAACGCGCCATGCTCCCAACCGCCGTCCGGACGAGGGCAGTTGGCGGTAAGCAGGGCAGGCCGGTGTGTGTCACCCCCTAGACCACCGAACCGGCCGGATCGTTGCCCCGCGTGGGGCCTGAACATCACGGCATGTTCAGGGGCAGTTGTACGTGAAGTGGGTGGTGGCCGACCGCTGGGACGGGGTGAGGATGCGGAGTTGGGCCTGTGCCGTGCGGTGCCCCTTGCCCTGGTAGGTCCAGCGGAGGTGAAGGCGCGCGTGCTTCTGCCCCTGGACCATCACTTCGCGCAGGACGCCCGACCTGGTGCCGTCGCTTCGGATCCACCGGTAAGTGAGCGTGCCCGCCCGGCCGTTCGTGGTGACGAGGCCGACGATGTCCGCGGTGCCGTCACATCCCAGCACCGCCGGCCGGGCGGTGACCGCGACCTTGCCGACCGCCACGGATCGCCCGGCTTGCTGCCAGGCGAGCAGGATAAGGACGGCGAGCACCACCAGCACCGGCAGGGCATGCTTACGCAGCCTCCGCCTCACGGGCGCGGCAGGCGCGGGCATGGCGGGGAGTGTCCGCAGGGTGCGGTGCGCGAGGGCGGCGGTCACCCCCGGACCGAACCGCAGCACGGTGCCCTCGACGCGGTCCGGCAGTGTCGGCGGAGTCTCTCGCGGCGGTTCTTCGACGAGGGTGTCGTCCGTCTCGGGCCGCTGGATCCAGTGGCTGCCCAGCACGGTGGCGCTGTACTCGGCGTCCGGACGGACGGGTTCGTCGTCCGCGGCCTTGCCGTCCGTCGGGCCGAGGCGGCGGGTGGCGCCCTCCGCGCCGCCGTCCGACAGGCCGAGGCGGCGGGTGGCGCCCTCCGTGTCGGCGGGTGCGAGCGCGAGGGTCGGCCCTCCCTCCTCCGCGGGCGTGGGCGTGGTGTCGTTCTCAGCGGTCATCGGATCTCACACTGCCTGGTCAGGATCTGCTGCGTGGCGGCGCCGGAGGCGGCCGCCGGAGCGGTGGTGGCCTGGACCGCCCAGTAGCAGCCGGTGTTCTGGAAGGTGTGGTCGACGGTGATCGTGTATTGCGTGGCGCCGCTGCGCTGGAAGGTCTGGGACATGCCGTCCTGGGAGCCGAGCTGCACGCCGATGTTGCTCGTGTACCACGAGACCGTGATGGAGATCGGCCCGGTGCCTTCCGCGGTGACGTCGATCGTGGCCGTGCCGGTCGTGGGTCCTGATTGCTGGAAGGCCGACACGGTGACGTTCTTGACGGCGGGAGCGGCCGCCGTGGTGGCGGGGGCGGTCGTCGGTGTCGTGGCCGTGGTCGCGCCGCCCGGCGTCGTCGCCTGGGCGGGCGACGCGGTGGCCGAGGTCCCGGGGTCACCGGTGCCGGTGCTCGCCGAATCCGAGGGTGAGAGGGAGGGGGACGGCGACAGGTCACCCGCCGACGGAGGTGCCGACGGCGCCGTGCTGGGCGGCGCGGCCGACGGGCCGGCGGACTGGGCGCTGGTGGTGGCCAGGGCCTCGGCCGCCTGCTGCGCGGCCGCTCCGGAGGCGTGCTGGATGCCGTAGGTGAGAAGGATGCCCAGGAGTGCGGCGGCGGCCGACACGAGCATCCCGGGGCGGCCGGGCAGCCATGGCCGAATCCCGCCGTGCCGCGCCCCCTGACTCAGGACCGTCCGCGCGGTGTCCGTGGTGGTGCGGGGGCCGCGCGCCGAGGGCAGCAGCACCGCCAGCAGGGCCGCCAGGGCGGCGAGCCTGGCGCGGCCGCGCCCCTCCCAGTCGGGCCCGTATGCGGCGCCCGCCACCGCTTCCAGTTCCCGCACGAAGGCCGCGGCCTGCACCGGCCGCTCCTGCGGTTCCTTGGCCAGACCGCGGCGGACGAGCTCGCGTACCGCCGCGGGGACCTCCTCGACGGGTACGGGGGCCTCGACGTGCTGCAGCGCGAGCTCGGCGAGGTTGTCGCCCGTGAACGGCTTGTGCCCCGTCAGGCACTCGAAGAAGGTGGCCGTGGCCGCGTAGACGTCAGCGGCGGCGGAGGCAGGCGCTCCGGTCCACTGCTCGGGGGCCATGTAGGAGGGGGTCCCGGCCACTCCGGCGCTGGTTCCGGCATCGACCGCGATCCCGAAGTCGACGAGCTTGGACGATCCGTCCGTCCCCACCAGGACGTTCTCGGGCTTGTAGTCGCGGTGGACGACGCCGACGCCGTGCGCGTCGGCCAGCCCCAGCAGCGATCCCTTGAGCACGGCGAGCGCGGCCTCGGGTTCGAGGGGACCCTGCCGGGTGAGCAGCGTCCGCAACGAGACGCCGTCGACCAGTTCCATCACGATGGCAGCGCCGTCCGGGCTCTCCACGTACTCGTACAGGTCGGCCACGTACAGGCTCTGCAGTCCACCGAGCAGGCGGGCCTCCGCCCGGAAGTCGTGGACGAAGCCCGGGCGTGTGCGCAGGGATTCGCTGAGGTACTTCACCGCGACCGGAACGCCGCTGTCCCCGTGCACGGCCAGCACGACGCGCCCGCTCGCCCCCGACCCGAGTTCGAGTGACTCGGTGTATCCGGGCACCACCCATGTGCTCACATCGTCCCCCGATCGGCGTGCCGCCGTACCCGGCCAGCTCCGAAGCGGCTGGACCACGCGTAAGGAGACACTTTTTCAGCCACAGCGGTTGCGGCACAGTCCTCTGCCGATGTCACTTCCTGGCCGCGAGCCTCGCCCGCGACGGGTGAGGCGCCCGGCGTGCCGTTCCGCTGCCATGGAGGAGGGTGATCCGAACGCCCTTCGGCCCGACTGCGCGAGGTGGGCACCGTGAAACGCTGGCGCGCTCTGATCGTTCTCGGCACGGCCCAGTTCCTGATGGTCCTCGACACCTCCGTCATGAACGTGTCGATCAGCCAGCTCGTCGACGACTTCGACACCGAGGTCACCACCATCCAGGCCGTCATCACGCTGTACGCGCTCGTGATGGCCGCCTTCATGATCATCGGCGGCAGGCTGGGCGACATCCTGGGCCGCCGCCGCCTCTTCTTCACCGGCATGATCGTCTACGGCACCGGGTCGGCCGTGACGGCGCTGGCCCCCACCGTATGGGTGCTGGCACTGGGCTGGTCGGTGGTCGAGGGGCTCGGTGCCGCCATGGTGCTGCCTGCCATGGCCGCTCTCGTCGCGGAGTCGTACCGGGGGCGGGACCGGGCCGTGGCCTACGGCGTGATCGGCGGACTCGCCGGCGCCGGTATCGCGGTCGGCCCGCTGCTGGGCGGCTGGGTGACGACGTATCTCACCTGGCGGCTGGTCTTCGCGGGCGAGGTCGTGGTGGTGCTGGCCGTGCTGCTGTGCCGCCGGATGATCACCGAGGTCGAGCGGACCGGGCCGCGCCCCCACCTCGACGTGATCGGCGCCGTGCTCTCGGCGGCCGGGCTGGGCCTGGGCGTGCTCGGCGTGCTGCAGAGCAGCACATGGGGCTGGGTGTCGCCGCGCAACCCGCCGTTCACGATCTTCGGCTTCTCCCCCACCCTGTTCGTCGTCGGGGCCGGCATCGGAGTACTCGCCCTCTTCTTCCACTGGGAGCGCCGCCGCGAGGCCGAGGCGAGCGAGCCACTGGTCCACCTCGCTCTGCTGCGCAAGCCGCCGCTGCGCTCCGGCCTGATGGCCCTGCTGGGCCAGAACCTCATCCTGCTGGGACTGTTCTTCGTCATCCCGCTGTATCTGCAGGTGGTGCAGGGCTTCGACGCGTTCCAGACGGGGCTTCGGCTGCTTCCCGTCTCCGTCACCATGCTCCTGGCCTCCGTCCTCGCCTCCGCCATCGGCCGCAAGGCGGGACCGCGGCGGGTGGTCCAGCTGGCCCTCCTCGTCCTGGCGGGGGCCGTCGTGTGGCTGCTGGCCACCATCGACCCGGTCATCGACGACGCGCAGTTCGCCGGCGCGATGGCCCTGGTCGGCGTGGGCACCGGCCTGCTCGCCTCGCAGCTGGGCAACGTCGTCCAGTCCACCGTCGGCGAGGAGGAACGCAGCGAGGTCGGCGGGCTGCAGTTCACGGCGCAGAACCTGGGCTCCGCGCTCGGCACCGCGCTCATCGGGTCGATCCTGCTGGGAGCGCTGGCCCACGCCTTCACCGCGGAGGTCGCCGACAACCCGCAACTGTCCGACGAGGCCCGCAAGCAGACCGGTATCGCCCTGGAGTCCGGGATCTCCTTCGTCACCACCGACCAGGTGCGGTCCGCGGCCGAGAAGTCCGGACTGCCGCCGTCGGAGGTCCAGGCCGTCACGGACTCCTACGCGTCGGCGCAGCTCGACGGTCTGAAGGCGGCGATCCTCGCCACCGGCGGCGTGACCCTGGCGACCTTCCTCGTCACCCCGAACCTCCCCGCGGGCGGCGGCGGCCGTGCGAAGAAGAAGGCGACCCACGCACCGGCCGGAGACGTCGAGACGACGCACTGACCACCGTGGCACCGCGGCACTCACGCACTGACCACCGTCCCAGCGCGGCATTCGCGCACTGACCACCGTCGCACAGCGGCACTCGCGGAGCCCTCGGCTCAGTAGCGCAGCCCTCTGCCGTCGGGGAGGACGAGTGTGCGATGCCGTTCGCCCGGCCGTTCTCCAGCCAGGACCACCGAATCCGGCAGCCGACCCGCAGAGGGTCCTGGGCGCTCGTGCGCACACCGCCGTCTCGGCCGGATCGGTCAGGCCGCCGCCGTGACCCGGGTGCGCAGGTTGTGGAACTGGCGGGTCTGCATGATGAAGTGGGCGGGTTCACCCAGCAGCAGGTCGAACGGCCGGGTGAGGCGGCGCGGGCGCCCCTGTCCGCGGGTGCGGACCACCAGGCGGGTCCCCCCGTCGCCGGCCGGGCTCAGGTGGAAGCTCCAGACCCCGTCCATGCGCGCCATCGGGAAGGCGTCCCACTCCGGGTCGAAGGAGTGGCCGGACGGCAGGCTGAGGTCCGAACGCAGCACCAGCGTCCTGTTCGGCTCCACGCGGGCCACGGTGAACCAGGCCTGGCCGTCCCGCGTCGCCGGCAGCCGCTGCCCCTCCTCCAGGTTCTGCCACTCGGGCGCGATCCGGTCCGCGCTCGGTATGCCGAAGTGGTCCAGCAGATCCCAGCTGTACCAGCCGCCGCGGTCGCCGCCCATCTGCACCAGCCAGGGCCAGACCCTCTCGGGCGGCGCGGGAAGGGTGGTGGCCATGGTCGAGGTGCCGTCGGCGTCGGGGAAGAGTTCGTCGCCGGGGTAGGTGCGGGTGGCCTCGTCCGGCGTCGCGCCCCAGGTCAGCAGGCGCGGCCGGAACCGCAGCGCGTAGAGCGCCAGTACGGCGGGGGCCACCAGGAAGGGGAGCAGCCGGACTCCCGGCCGCCGTCGGCTTGATCGCTGCTTGGACATCGCGTCCTCCCTGGTCGCCGGGGAGCGGACCTGGTGCGACAGGCCTCCGTGCCGGGCGGCAGGAGACCGGTGCGCGGGGATGGACGAGCCGCGCACCGGTGGTCGTACGCAGGCCACGGTGGCCGCCGATCCAGCGGACCGGGCCGTTCCGCACCTGCGTCCGGCGCTCCGCGCGACGGGCCTCGCCCCGTGGAGCCTGTCTTCTCCTCTCTGCATATCGGGACGGGAGCGACCCGCGCGAGGGCCGGTCGGCCCTGCGCCGGGTCCCATCGTCCCGTCCCGGCGGCGGCCAGGCAGGGGCCAGGACCATCACCGACTACCTGTCCGAACTCGCATGCTCGAACGCCTCCTCATGCCGTTCCGAGGCTGCGAGCAGGTTGCCGTAGATCTGCCGAACGTCGGGGGCCTTGAGCCCGGTCAGGGCGTGGCGCAGAGCGGTGGTCTCGTCGGCCTCCACCTTGTGGCCGGTGTTCAGGGCCGCGGTCAGGCTGCCGTCGCCCTGCTTCAGGTACCGGTCGTAGGTGGCTCGGACGGCCGGGTCGGCGAAGTCGCCGGTCGCCTTGCCCGCGGTCGGGTCGGTGACGTCGTAACGGTCCAACAGGGTGCGTACGGCTGCCAGATGGCTGTTCTCGGCAGCCGTGGTCCGCTCGAAGAGCGGCACGCCGTAGCGATCGGCGAACCCCGTGTAGAGGTCGCGGGCCAGCTTCTCCTCCTCGGCCATCCGCGCGAGCGTGGACTTCTGGGCCGTGGTCAGCGTGCCCCGTGGGGCCAGTGCGGTGTAGCCGGTGCAGCCCCCGCCGTGGCGGGAGTCGTGCATGCCGTCGCCGTGGCGTTGGCCGTACCGGTCGCCGAGCCGGCCGCCGAGCCGTTCGCCCTGCCGCTCGCCGTCGTCCTGACGATCCGTCATCATGTGCTGCCGCGTGGTCGGCCACGGTGCCGGGCCGGTGTCGCCGCCCGCCGCCACCGCGCCGACGGTCAGCAGACCACCGACGGTGAGGGCGGCGGCGCCGACGGCCGTCGCGATCCTGATGTTGCGCTTCATGGCGAACCTCCTCGGGTTCGCGAGAGCGCCCTTGCGTTCCCGCACCGTCACCGTCGCGCCGGGCTCTGCAGTCGCGGTGCGTCGCGTGTGGAGACGGGATGGAGACAACCGACGGGCGCATCGGGGCTGTTCGGCCCTCCCGGGCAGGCGGGCGGGGAGCGTAGATGTGGGGACATGGCCTCCACCGTGCTCGTCGTCGAGGACGAGAAGGAGATCCGCGAGCTGCTGCGCCGCTACCTGGAGCGCGCCGGATACGGTGTGCTCACGACCGGCTCGGGTGCCGAGGCGCTGCGGCTGCTCGGTGAGGGCGACGTCGATCTGGCGCTGCTCGACCTCGGACTGCCGGACGTGGAGGGCGACGAGGTGCTGCGGGAGGCCCGCGAGCGCGGGCACGTCCCGGTGGTGGTCCTGACGGCGCGCACGACCGTGGAGGACCGTATCCACGGGCTGCGGCTCGGCGCCGACGACTACGTGAGCAAGCCCTTCAGCCCCACCGAGGTGGTCCTCAGGGTGGGCGCGGTCCTGCAGCGCGCCGGAAGAACGGCGACGCGTGCGCCGTCGATCCGGTCGTACGGCCGCGACCGCCTGCGGATCGACGAGACCCGGCACGAGGCGACGCTGGACGGGACACCGCTGGAGCTGACGCCCACCGAGTGGGGGCTGCTGACCACACTCGCGTCGGTGCCCGGCCGCGTGTACTCGCGCTACGAGCTGGTCAACCGGGTACGCGGCTACGAGTTCGCCGGGTACGACCGGACGATCGACTCGCATGTGAAGAACCTGCGGCACAAGCTCGGGGACGCCGGCGCCGAGCTGGTCGAGACGGTGCTGGGAGTCGGATACCGGCTGGGGTGGGCCCGTGACTCCTGAGCGCGGTTCGGCACGATCCGACGGAGGACGGTCCCGCGGGTCGCCGCCTGGCGGGTGGCGGTCCGGCGCGTCGGCGCCTGGCGGGTGGCGGTCCGGCGCGTCGGCGCCTGGCGGGTGGCGGTCCGGCGGGCAGCAGTCCGGCGCGTCGGCGTCCGGCGGATGGAAGTCCAGGGAGTCGGCGCCCGGCGGGTGGCGGTCCGGCGGCCTCGGTCCGCTCGGGCGGCGGCTCTTCGCGGCGTTCGCCGTGGTCGCGCTCGCGTCCGTGGCCCTCCTGACGGCCGCCGCGCTCGCCGGAACCGGCGCCGGTCTGAGCAGCGCCCACCAGGCCGACCGCCAGCGCGCCGCGTCCCGGGTGGCGGCGGCCGCCGCCGACGCCTACCGCGCCGCGGACGGCTGGTCGTCGGCGGACCTGTCGGCGGCGCGGTCCCTGGCTGCCGGCGCCGGGACGGTGCTGACCGTGCGGAACGGCGACGGGGAGGCCGTCACCGGCGGCTCCGGACCCGGCTCCGGGTCCAACTTCGGTTCGGAGGGCGATCACGGCATGCCCGGCGCAGGTAACGGCCATCACGGGCAGATGACCGGCTCGGGCCCCAGCGCGAACGCGCCCGTGATCGTCGACGGCCGCGCGGTCGGTTCCGTGCGCCTGGTCTTCCCCTCCGGCTCCGGGTCGGCGGGGCTGTCCGTGGCCTGGGGCTGGGTGGCCGCGGCCGCCGCCGGTGCGCTGGTTCTGGCGCTGGCCGTGAGCTGGTTCGTCACGCGGCGCCTGACGGCTCCCGTGGTCCGGGTCGCGGCCTCCGCCCGTGCCCTGGCGGCCGGCGACCGCACCGCGCGCGCCGGGATCGACGCACCGGGGGAACTCGGCGACCTCACCCGCGCCTTCGACGCCATGGCCGACGACGTCGGCCGGGCCGAGCGGGCCCGTCACCGGCTCGCGGCCGACGTCGCCCACGAACTGCGCACGCCTCTGGCCTCGTTGCAGGCGGGGCTGGAGGAACTGCGCGACGGCTACGCCGAGCCGTCCGCCGAGCGTCTGGCCGGTCTGCACGACCAGACGCTGCGGCTGGGGCGCATCATCGGCGACCTCGGGGAACTCGCTGAGGCCGAGTCGGCCCGCCTGTCCCTGCACCTGACCGAGGTGGACCTGACCGCACTGGCCGTGGCCGCCGTGGCCGAACGAGGGGCCGAACTGCGCACCGCCGGGCTGACCGTGCTCACCGTTCCGGGCCCTGCCCCTCTGCCGATCCGCGCGGACGCCGACCGGCTGCATCAGGCGCTCGGCAACCTGCTGAGCAACACCGCCCGCCACTGCCGCCCCGGTGACACCGTCACCGTCGCCACGCTCGCCACGGCCTCCGAGGCGCTCGTCGAGGTGACCGACACCGGTCCCGGCATCCCCTCCGACGAGCTTCCGCACGTCTTCGACCGCCTGTGGCGCGGTACGCGCGCCCGCGCCGGAGGCGGCAGCGGCATCGGCCTCGCCGTGGTCAGGGAACTGATCACGGCCCACGGCGGCACGGCCACCGCGGCCGCCGCACCGGGCGGCGGGACGCGGATGACCCTCCGGCTGCCCAGGGCCGCGCCACAAGGGGCACGGCCTGGTCCCGACCCTGCCGCGGATGTGCGGGTTGCCTCTGAGGCAAATACCCCCTGGGGTATTTGACGCCTCTCTCCGGGTCGCCGTAGCCTCGCCGGAAGATACCCCCCGGGGTAATTGAGGAAGCAACGAAGCGACGTCGCCCGACACTCGCACGCCTCGTCGGCCGGCCGGAAAGGAGCACCGCCTTGGCCGCCATCCCCTCCCCCACCGACGCACCGATCTCCGGACGCCACCGCGTCGCCGTCATCGGCGGCGGCAGCGCCGGCATCAGCGTCGCCGCCCGCCTGCGCCGCGCAGGCGTCACCGACATCACCCTGGTCGAACCGTCCGACACCCACTGGTACCAGCCCCTGTGGACACTGGTCGGCGGCGGCCAGGCGCCCCTGCGCGCCACCCGCCGCCCCGAGAGCTCGGTGATACCGGACGGTGTGCGCTGGATCCGCCGCCGCGCACTCGCCGTCGACCCGCAGGCCCGCACCGTGACGCTCTCCGGCGGCGCCGAACTCGCCTACGAGTACCTGATCATGGCGCCCGGACTCCAGCTCGACTGGACCGGTGTGCCGGGCCTGGCCGAAGCGGTCGGCCACGACCGTGTGAGCAGCAACTACGCACCCGAATACGCGCCCCGCACCTGGGACCTGATCCGGCAGATGCGTTCGGGCACGGCCGTCTTCACGCATCCGGCGACCCCGCTGAAGTGCGGCGGCGCCCCGCAGAAGATCGCCTACCTGGCGGCCGACCACTGGCGCAGGCGCAAGGTCCTCGACGACATCCGGATCGTCCTCGTCATCCCCGATCCGGCCATGTTCAAGGTGCCCGCCTGGTCCCAGGTCCTGGAGCAGGTGGCCGCCCGCTTCGGCATCGAGGTGCGGCTGCGCTCCGAGATGACCGCCGTCGACGGCGACGGCCGTACGGTCACGATCACCGACCACGCGAACGGCACCAAGGAGACAATCGGCCACGACCTCCTGCACGCCGTGCCGCCGCAGAGCGCGCCCGACTGGATCAAGGCGAGTCCGCTCGCCGACCCCGCGAGCCCGCAGGGCTTCGTCGCCGCCGGCAAGCACACGCTTCAACACCCCTCGTACGACAACGTGTTCGCGCTCGGCGACGTGGCGAACCTGCCCACCTCCAAGACCGGCGCGGCCGTGCGCAAGCAGGCCCCGGTGGTCGCCGCGAACCTCCTCGACGTCATGAACGGCCGGGCCCCTTCGCACCGGTACGACGGCTACACCTCCTGTCCGCTGGTCACCGCCCGCGACCGGATGCTGCTCGCCGAGTTCGACTACGACCTCAACCCCACGCCGACCATCCCGCTGCTCGACCCCTTCAAGGAGCGCCGCACGATGTGGGCGCTCAAACGGTACGGTCTGCCGCCCCTCTACTGGCACGGCATGCTCACCGGCCGCCTCTGACCGGTCGGCCCGGGCACCCCCCGGCACCGGGCCGACCAGCACGCCCCGCCCCCACCGACCGCACCGCCCTTCCCACCCGGAGGTCACCCCCCATGTTCTTCGCCCAGTACTACCTCGACTGCCTCTCCCAGGCGTCGTACATGATCGCCGACGAGACCACGGGCAAGGCCGTCGTGGTCGACCCGCGCCGCGACGTCTCCGAGTACCTCACCGACGCCGCCACCCACGGTTTCACCGTCGAGGCCGTCATCAACACCCACTTCCACGCCGACTTCCTCGCGGGCCACCTGGAACTCGCCGACCGCACCGGCGCCTGGATCGGCTACGGGCAGCGCGCCGAGGCCGAGTACCCCATCCACAAACTGGTCGACGGCGAACGCATCACCCTCGGCGACGTCCAGCTCCAGATCCTCGAAACCCCGGGCCACACACCGGAGTCGATCAGCGTCCTGGTGTACGAGCACACGAAGGACACCGTCCCCTACGGCGTCCTCACGGGCGACGCGCTGTTCATCGGCGACGTGGGCCGGCCCGACCTGCTCGCCTCGATCGGCGTGACCGTCGACGAACTCGGCGACATGCTCTACGACACCGTCCAGAACAAGCTGATGGGCCTGCCGGACGCCGTTCGCGTCTTTCCCGGCCACGGCGCCGGATCCGCCTGCGGCAAGAACCTGTCCACCCAGCGCCAGTCCACTGTCGGCGAGCAGCGCGCCACCAACTACGCCTGCCGGCCGATGAGTCGGGCACGGTTCGTGGAGCTGGTCACGGCGGGGCAGCCGGCCGCGCCCGCCTACTTCGTCCACGACGCGATCCTCAACCGCAAGGAGCACGGCCTGTTCGACGCCGCCGCCGCACCCCGGCCGCTGTCGGTGGAGGAGTTCGTGGAGCGCCGGGCGGCGGGGGCGGTCGTGGTCGACGCCCGCTCGCCGCAGGACTTCGCGCCCGGGCATGTGCGGGGTGCGATCAACGTGCCCGCGGACGGGCGCTTCGCCGAGCAGTCGGGCATGGTCCTCGCCCCCGACCAGGACGTGGTCGTCGTCGCGCCGCAGAATCGCGAGGAGGAGGTCGTCACCCGGCTCGCCCGGATCGGCTTCGACAAGGTCCGCGGCTACCTGCGCGAGCCCGAGGGCGCCTTCCCCGAGCTGGCCGACGAGATGGCGCGGGCCGGCCGCCTGACCGCCGACGAACTGCGCGGACTGCTGGACGGCGAGGCGCCGCCGGTGGTCCTGGACGTGCGCAACGGCCCCGAGCGTGAGGAGGGCTATGTCGACGGCTCGCTGCACATCCCGCTGGCCGAGCTGGCCCGTCGCGGCGGTGAGATCCCCGCCG
Organism: Streptomyces sp. NPDC057616; assembly: GCF_042800575.1. NCBI lineage: Bacteria > Bacillati > Actinomycetota > Actinomycetes > Kitasatosporales > Streptomycetaceae > Streptomyces > Streptomyces sp. NPDC057616. The sequence goes on along the minus strand of NZ_JBHVGU010000013.1, from coordinate 219,036 downwards.
GCCGGCCCGTGGTCGTGCACTGCGCGGGCGGCCACCGGTCCTCCATCGCCGCCAGCCTGCTGCGCCACCAGGGCCGTACCGATGTCTTCGACCTGCTCGGCGGGTACGGCGCCTGGCTCGCGCTCCCCGCCGCCCGCCCGAGGGAACAAATCGGTCGCACACGGCGCTGACGTTAATACCCCACAGGGTATGTGGGTCGGGGCCGACGCCCGTCGGGAACCGTCACCACTTGACGAAGGAGCGTGAGGACGATGGGGACGACTGGATGTGACCACCCCCCTGCCGGTGGGGCGGAACGGCTCGTGACCACCTGTGGACGCAGCATCGCCGTACGGCGCCTGAGGCTCGCGTTCACGGGGCGCTCCATCACCCGCATCGCCCTCGACGTGGGCCGTGACCAGGGCGACGAACCGGGAGTGTGGGCGGCGCTCACCACCGGCGAGGCCCGTGACCTCGCCCATCTGCTCCTCCTCAACGCCGACCTGGCCGAGCAGGGCACCGAGCCCTCAGATCACTGAAGTCAGTTCACCCGCCCCCGGTCCTCCAGATACCGGGTATGTGACTCCTGCCGCCGCGCCTCCGTCTCGCGCAGCGCAGCAGCCAGCTCTTCCGCCTCCTCCTGGAGCAGCGCGAGCTGCCGCTCCAGGTGCCGTTCCGGCGGTTCGGAACCCGGGGTCATCCGTGTCCACCACCGGGTGCGTACGAAACTGTCGACGGCCTCGGGGAGGTCCTGCCGTACGGCTCGCGAGAGCGTGTGCACGCCCTCCGGGTCCTGGGCGAGCACCTCCGTGACCCACCCCGGGTCGAGCAACGCGGTGAGCAGGTCGGTCAGTTCGGTGAGGCGGCCCGCGGCGGCCGGCGGCAGGTCGACTTCCTCCAGGTAGCCGCCCAACTTCTCGAAGTCGCCGCGCAACGCGTCCAGTTGGGCCGACGAGCCGGGGAATCCCGGCAGTGAGGGCCGCTCCGGCGGGGCGATCAGTGCGCCCGCGCCGTAGAGCCCGGCCACGACGACGGGCCAGTACGGTCCGGCCACCCCGGTGAAGGTGAGCACGAGCCCGGCGAGCCCGCAGGCGCTGCCCGCGATGTTCTTGCGGGACTCGAGGTATCTACTGATAGCCACGGATCTCCTCGAAAGCGCCGTCCAGCGAGCCCTGTTGGGCGTCGAAGAGTCGGCCCCCGGTCAGGTCGGCGATATGTGCCAGCTCGCGCCGGTCGGAGTCGCCGAAGAGGATCGGGAAGACGGGTATCTGCTTCTGCCCGCCGCCGAGGGAGCGGTAGAAGGCGTCAAACTCGCCGGCCTTCGCACCGGTCGTGTTCTCGCCGTCGGTCATCAGCACGATCGACGTGAACGTGTCGCGGTCGGCGCCGAGATGTTCGTACGCCTTCTCCAGGGAGGTGTAGATCGCGGTGTCGCCGTCGGCGGAGAGCTTCTTCGTATCCGCGCGGATGGCGTCCGAACCGGCCCTCGGATCGGCCGGATCGACCACGTGCGTGCGCACGCTCTTCACGTGCGACCCGAACGCCATCAGCGTCACCTCCTCGCGGTCGCGGAAGTCCCCCGTCAGATCGGTGAGCGCCTTCTTCAGCCGGTCGAGGCGGTCGCCCCGCATCGAGCCCGAGGTGTCGAGGACGTAGACCGTCCGGGAGGGACGGCGCAGCTTGTTCTCGTAGGAGTCGAGCAACCCGTCGGCGACGGAAAGGCTGCCGGGGAAGGGGAGTTCGCGGCGGCGGGTGGTGTCGAGGCCGGCCGCCGGCGGCACCGACGGGATCACCGGACGGCGGTGGGTGCGGGCGGTGATCCCGCGCTGGATCCTCGGGGTGCGCAGGGCCTCGGTCAGGCGGCGCACGTCCTCGCGGGTCGCGGCGGGGGTGCCGGCGAGGGAGGAGAGCGGGTAGTCGGCGGTGACCACACCGTCCTTGGGGCGGATCACGGTCAGGCCCGGAATGCCCTTGAGGACGGACTCGTAGTTAAGGAGCGCGTCGACGTCCCCGCGCCGCCGGTACGCCGCCGCCAGCCAGCCGGACGAACCCGATGTCAGCTGCTGTCCCTTGAAGAACGCCTTCAGCCGGGGCGTGGCCTTCGCGACGTCCGCGTCGGTGAGCGCGGACTGGGCGCCGGAGAGGGCGGAGGCGACCGAAACGAGCGTGGAGAAGCCGGAGTTGGAGCGGGCTGGGTCGGTCATGCCGTACGTCAGCTTGCCGTCCCGCACGGCCGTGTCGACCTGGGACCAGGTGACGTCGTCCGGCTTCCAGCCGAGCGCCCGTACGGTGGCCGTCCTGATCCCCACCGCGACCGGGCTGGACATGATCGGCGTCTCGGAGAGGACCTTCTTCGCGGCGGTGGGGCGCAGCCGGAGGTAGTCGTCCGAGGACAGCCACACGGCGTCGAAGGTGCCGGTGGCCTTCCCCGCGGCCAGCAGGTTCACGGCGTCCAGGGTGCCCATGTAGGTGGGCCGGACCGTGATTCCGGTGTCCTTGCGGATCTCGTCGAGCACCGGTGCCATGTCGGCGAGTTCGCTGGAGGCGAGGATGCGGACGGTGCCGGGTGCGGGGTCGCCGGGGTCGGTCTGGTGGGGGGTACTGCACGCGGTGAGCAGGGCGGCCGCCGAGGCGGCCACGGCCAGGGCTCGTCTCATGCGGACCCTCCTTCGAGCGCGACCCGCGAGCGACTGCGCTCCAAGTACGCGCTGGCGCTCTGCAGTTCGGCCGTCAGGTTCTCCACGGTCGTGGCCATCGCCTCGGTCGCCTGGACCTTGTACGTGTCGATCGCGTCGAGGGTGCGGTAGATCTGCTGGAACGCGGACCGCAGGGTCTCGGCGCCCACGGCGGGGTCGGCGGCGATCCGCTGGATCTCACCGCTCTGGGTGGCGAGCATCTCGGCGTTGCCTCTGATGAGGTCCTCGGTCGTACCGCGGAGGGCGTTGACCTGTTCCACGACCTTCTTCTGGTTGTCGAGCGCGGAGGCGAGCATCACGGAGATCCGCAGCGCGGAGACGGTCGTGGTCGCCGCCCGGTCGACGCCCTTGATCAGCTCGTCGTTGTTGCGGCGTACGACGTCCATGGCAAGGTAGCCTTGGGCGCACACGGCGAGCTGGGTGAGCAGGTCCTGGTGCTTCTGCCGGACGGGGAAGAGCACGTCGGCGCGGAGCGAGTCGGCCGCCTCGGGGTCAGCGGTCCCGGCGATGCGCTGCTCGACGGCCGTGTCCAGGGCCTCGGTCAGCACGACATACTCCTGCAGCTTGCCCATGGTCTCCCACAGCCGCACCCGCTCGGTCTGCAACGCTGCGTTGTCGCGCCGCAGTTCGTCCTGACCCCCGCGCAGCGACCCGACGATCTTGTTCAGCGTGCCTTGTGCGGAGGCGTACTTGGCAACGTGGTCGCGCAGCTTGTTCCCGCCGGGGAGCCGCGAGAGGAACTTCCGTCCCTTGCCGGCGGGCAGGTCCCGCGGGTCCAGGTCCTCGACGACGCGCCGCAGTTCGACGAGCGAGCCCGCGACCTGCGACTGGGCGTCCGAGCCCCTGCTCGGCAGACTGCGCACGGTCCGCTCCAGCATCCGGTTGGACTGCGCGGCGGCGCTGCGCATCTCACCGGCGCCGAGTGCGGCGACCTCCCCGACCTTGCCGGCGAACTCGGGCGAGCGCGCGTCGAGAGCGGCGAGCGAGGCGACGTACGCGGAGGCCTTCGCCGCCATGTCCGTACGGACGCCGTCGTCGACGGGCACGAGCCCGCCCGCCTTCTCCCGTGGGACGGCCGCGACGGCTTCGGGCGGGGTGAGCGTGAAGACGTCGTCCCCGCTGAGGGTGTTCTGGTGAGTGTTCTGGCTGGTGTTGAAGCTGGTCATGCCGGTCCCCCGTTCATCCGCGCGCCCGGCGCGCCATCTCGTGCAGCACCGCGGAGGTGGGCACGGGCGCCTGCCGGACGCCGGTCAGTTCCTGCTCCAGATAGGTGGTGGCCGAGGCGAACTCGGTGGCGGCGCCCTGCGGCCGGAATCCGTGCCGGACGGCGAGCCGCCGCAACTCCTTGTCGGCGGAGAGGAGTTCGGCGAGCGCCTTGCCGTTGTCCGTCATCGGTACGACGGTGTGGTCGCTGTCGACGGTGGTGTCCGGGTAGAGCACGACCAGGTCGTCGGGCTGCTGCCCGCCGGCGAGGAGTGAGGCGACCTGTGACTCGTAGACCCAGACCAGCGGGTTGCCGGCGCCGCTGACGAAGTCCCGGAACACCGCGTCCGAACCGGACTGTTGAGCGCCCTGCACGGTGACGAGCTTCTTCAGCAGCGGTTCGGTGCGGTCGAGGGCGCCCTTGTCGGCGACGACCCGTCCGCCGTTCGCCACGTAGGAGGCGGCGGCGAGGTAGAGGGCGCCGGAGTTGGAGGACTCCGGATCGGTGCTGGAGATGAAGAGCGTTCCGCTCAACTCTCCATACTTGTCGGCCCCCTTGAGCTGCTGCCAGGTGCGGTCATGACGGGCCGCGTCGAGATAGGCGGCCATCTTCAGGGTGCCGCGGTGCGCGCTGCCGAGGGTCGCGAGGCCGTTCGCCGCGAGCACCTGGGCGGCGCTGCGGTGAGCGACGACGACCAGGGGCGAGTAGAACGGCCTGGGGAGCGTCCCGTGCACCTTGTACCGGTTCGCCAGTTCGACGGCGGGCGCCTGGCTGGACGGGAACGCGAGGTCGTACCCCTTGAGGTCGAGCCCCTCCATGGCCCAGGACCCGGAGGTCTCGGCCTTTACGGTGTAACCCTTGGCGGCAAGGGCCTTCACCACGTCCGGATCGGCGAAGTACTCGGCCTTCTCCGATCCGATCACCATGCGCACGGTCTTCGTTGCCGTGCCCTTGTCCTCGTCGTACCGGCCCGCGACGACGGCAGCCACCACGCCGCCGATCAGCAGGACCGCGAGGACGATCCCTGCGATACGTCTCACGCCGAGCAGAGTGCTCGCGGAATTCAACATTCCCCGCCGCCGGGCATGAACGGCAGGTGTCACCCCGGTCCCGGTACAACACGCGCCCGGCGCCGCGGCACCTGCCCGGGCCTGATCGTCACCGAACCCGGTACCTGTCCGGATCAGGAACGTTGTCAAGGATGTACCGGCGTAGTTGCCACAGGAGGGGAACGTGCGCGATCGTTGCCGTCGGACAACTTTTTCTGCGACTGGATGAGGTGAGGGATTCGCGCAGCGGATCCTCAAGTATGGGTTACCCCTCTGGACGGAGCGGTACCGGCGCCGTGTCGGATCCCCTGTGGGCCGGCGCTCCGTACCCCGTCCTGATCGCAGATGTCGAGGGCACGGTGCTGGCACGCAACGATGCCGCGGGCGTGCTGCTGCCTGTCGCGACCCCGGGAGCGTCTCTCGCGGACGCGGTCCCGGCGTGGCTGGCCTCGGCACACCACGCGCTGCCCTCTCCCGGAGGGGGCAGCGGCGGGGCCGTGGACACGGCTTCCGTGGGTGAGATCGGTGAGAGCCGGTTCCAGGCACGCCCCAGCGTGCGCGAGGACGGCTCGGTGGTGTGGTGGCTGGTCGACGACACCGATCACCGGATGCGGGACGCTCTGCGCGTGGAGCGGGAGCGGGCCGCCTTCCTCACCGAGACGTCGAGCGCGCTGCAGTCCAGTCTCAATCTGCGCCGCTGCATGGAGGTGACCGCGCAGCTGGCCGCCGAGCGGCTCGCGGACAGTGCGCTGGTCATCGCGCCGGCCCGTGGTCGCAGGCTGCCCGTGGTGACCTGCGTGCGCGGCGGCATCCCCACCCTGTCGCAGGATCCGGTGGACCCGGACGGCGTTCCGGGCCTGGGCGAGGCGTTGCGCGGCTTCCCTCCGGTGCCCTCACGGTGGATCGATCCGTCGTCGGCCCCCGGCTGGCTCGTGCCCGAGGGCTTCGGTGAGGTCGGCTCGATAGTGATCACCGCTCTGCCCGGACATGGCGTCCCGGCCGGGGCTCTCGTCCTGCTGCGCAGGTCCGGTACGGCCACCTTCACCGAGGAGGAGGAAGCCTTCGCGCGCCTCTTCGCGGCGCGGTCCGGGGCGGCGATGTCGGCCGCGCGCCTGTACGCGGAGCAGCATGCGATCACCGAGATCCTCATGCGGGAGCTGCTCCCGCCGGCCCTGCACCGGATCTCCGGGGTGGACTTCGCGGGCGGCTACCGTCCGTCGGCCGATCATGAGCGGATCGGCGGTGACTTCTACGACGTTCATCCGGCGACCGTGGAGGGCGAAGCCTCCCTCGTCGCGCTGGGCGACGTGTGCGGCAAGGGCCTGGAAGCGGCCGTGCTCACCGGCAAGATCCGCAACACGCTGCACGCACTGCTGCCTCTGGCGGACGACCACCAGCGCATGCTCGGCCTGCTGAACACCGCCCTGCTCAACTCCCACAACACCCGCTTCGCGACCCTGGTCCTGGCCTCCGCCATCCGCAGCGGCAGCTCGGTGGACCTCAAGCTGACCAGCGCCGGACATCCGCACCCGCTGATCATCCGCGGGGACGGCACGGTGACCGATGCCGACACCCGCGGCACCCTGGTCGGGGCCATGCCGGATGTCTTCGCCCACAGTGCATCCGTCACCTTGGCACCGGGAGAGGCCTGCGTGCTGTACACGGACGGGATCACCGAGGCCAGGGGCGGTCCGATGGGTGATGCCATGTTCGGTGAGGCACGGCTCAAGCGCGCGCTCGCCGGCTGCGCGGGCATGCCGGCGGAGGGAATCGTGGAGCACGTCCAGATGCTCGTCGCGCAGTGGCTCGGCAACCGGCGTCATGACGACATGGCCGTGGTCGTGATCTCCGCTCCCCGCGCCCCGCACCCCAGCACGGCGAACGGCCACACCCGGGACAGGTACACCGCATGAGCACCAGCACCCCATCGCCCTGCCTCGCCGACGGCACCCACCTCGAGGAACTGACCGGTCGGCTGTGGGAAGCGGTCCTCGCCGGCGACGAGTACGCGGCCGCGGAACTGGTGCTGCACGCTCTGGACGACGGGCTGCAGGCGGAGAGCGTGCTGCTCGACGTGATCGCGGCCGTACAGGGCCGACTCGGCGAGGAATGGGCCGCCAACCGCATCAGCGTCGCCCAGGAGCACGCCGCGACCGCCATCAACGAACGGACGGTGGCCGCCCTCTCGCTCCACCCCTCCGCCCGCACCGTCCCCACCCGGGGCCGGATCACGGTGGCCTGCGTGGACGGTGAGTGGCACGCGCTGCCGGCCCGCCTGCTGGCCGAGGTACTGAAGCTGCGCGGCTGGCGGGTCGACTACCTCGGCGCCCAGGTACCGGCCCAGCACCTCATCTCCCACCTGCACCACACCGGCGCGGACGCGGTCGCGCTCTCCGGTTCGATCGCCAGCAGGCTGCCCACGGCGCATGCCACGATCACCGCGTGCCAGGCCGTCGGCGTGCCCGTCCTGGTCGGCGGCGCCGCCTTCGGCTCCGACGGCCGTCACGGGGAGCTGCTCGGGGCTCAGGCATGGGCCCCCGACGGCCGTGCGGCCGCCGACCTCCTGGCGCGCGGGCCGCTGCCCCGTCCGCGGAGGGGCCACCAGGAAGCCGACAACCTGCCCTACCTGGCCGACCAGGAATACACCCTGGTCGCACGCAACAGCACATCCCTGGTCCGGAGCGTCTTCACCGAGCTGGAACAGGCCTTTCCCGCCATGCGCGCCTACAGCGACGTACAGCGCGAGCGCACGGCTGAGGACCTCGCGCACATCGTGGAGTTCCTGGGCGTCGCCCTCTACCTCGACAGCGACGAACTCTTTCCGGATTTCCTGACCTGGACCGCCGGTGTCCTGGTGGCACGGGGCGTGCCCGCGCACAGCCTGCCGCCGGCGCTGCGGATCCTGGCCACGGAGCTCAAGGACTTCCCGCGGGCCTCCCGCATCCTCGCCCTGGGCACCCAGGCCCTCACCACGGAACACGGCACTACCGGACACCTTGCATGACGACGCTACCCCCCGCGCATCTGGAGCTGACCACGGTCGACACCGAGGACGGGCTCCGGATCGAGATCGACGGCGACCTCGACCACGACACCTCCGACCAGCTCCTGGACACGGTCACGGCGCAGCTCGCCGAGCGGCCCGGACTCGGCCACCTCCACCTGTACTGCGCCGGCCTCGGCGTCACCGACTCCATGGGGCTGTCCGTCCTGCTGATGATCCGCCGCCGCACCACGGCCGCGGACGTCCAGCTCCATCTGGACGCCCGCCCTGCCGTCCTGGACCGGCTCCTGGAGATCACCGGTACCTTCGAGCACCTCACGGGGGACGCCCCCACCGGCGCGCCGCGACGGTTCTAGGGCGTGCTCGGGGCACGAGTTGTCGGTGGTTTGCTCGGCGGCATGGGCGCCGCGGTGACCAGGACTCTGGCGTACGCGCCCATGACCGCCGCCGTCACGACGAGGATCACCAGCCAGCGCAGGTGCAGCCGGGCGGGCAGGCTCAGGGTCCAGCGGAGCAGGCCGCCGGACGGGGGGCTGCCCCCGCGGCGGCCGCGGGGGTTTCCGGCTCGGCTCATCGTCGGCTCCTTCTGTTCAGGGCCCGCGAGCGCGGACGGGAGCGGCCTATCTGGTCGCGGTATTCGAGGAGTTCCAAGGGCATGTCGAAGGCGACGGCCGCCACGATCTGCGGGCCGTGGGGCGTCTCGCGGGTGTAGCGGGCTACGAAGCGCTCGGCGCGCAGCGACCCCTCGGTGATTTCGACGTGCGTGCCGAGGGAGGGGATGCCGACGGCCTGGATGCGGGTGCCGTGCTGCTCGGACCAGAAACGCGGGACCGGTGCGAAGCGGGCGGCGCGCTCGGGCCCGCGCAGCAGCGCGTCCGCGGCGTGCTGCCCCATCTCCACGGCGTGGATGAGGTGTTCGGTTCGGCGTGGCTCGGCGTCGAAGCGCAGGTTGGGCCAGCGGGCCACGTCACCCGCGGCGACCACGTGCGGAGTCGGCCGGCCCCAGTGGTCGACCGCATGGCAGGTGGGTGTGCACAGCACACCGTCGGAGACGTCCAGTCCGCTGTCGCGCAGCCATTCCGTGCGCGGTTCGCTGCCCAGGCCGAGGACGACGAAGTCCGCGTCGATCAGATCGCCGTCGTCCAGGCGCAGCCTGAGGACGTCGCCGTGGTCCTGCCAGTCGGTGATCGTGGTGCCCAGCCGTACGTCGACGCCCGCCCGGCCCTGGATGTCCGCGACGACGGCGCCGACCCGCTCGCCGAGGACCCGGCGCAACAGCGGCGCGCTGTGCACGACGAGGGTGACGTCCAGACCGCGGTCGCGCAGGGTGCAGGCCAGTTCGCAGCCGACGAACCCGCCACCCAGGATCACCACGTGACGGGCCTGCTGGGCCTCCATCGCCCTCCGGACGGCGACCGCGTCCCCCAGGTTGCGGATCGTGCGGATGCGGTCGCTGAACAGCGGCGCCTCCGGAAGGCGTTTGGCGTCCACCCCGGTGGCCAGCACCAGCCCCTCGAAGGGGAGCCGCTCGCCGCCGCGCAGATGCACGGTCGATCCGTAGAGGTCGAGGCCGACCAGGCCGGTCTCCAGCAGCCAGTGGGCGTCCAGCTCCTCCTCCGCCCTGAACGCCAGCTGCTCCGCCGTCAGTCGACCGGCGAGGAACTGCTTGGACAGGGGCGGGCGGCTGTAGGGCCGGTGGGACTCCTCGCCCACCATGACGATCTCCCCGTCGAAGCCGCGTTCCCTGAGCCGGCTCGCGGCACTGAGGCCGGCCAGTCCCGCGCCCGCGACGACGATGCGCCTGCGGCTCGCCCGCGCGGACGACCCGCTGCGCAGGGGACGTCCGGCAGGCCGTTCGCCGAGGCTGCGGGAGGCGCGGGTGCGCTCTCCCTCGATCTTGACCGCCTGCATGGGGCAGCACCGCGCGGCCTGGCGCGTCTTGGCCGCGAACTGCGCGGGCACGGCGCGGGTGTAGTGCAGCGAGCCGCCTTCGGAGATCCGGAAGACCTCGGGCGCCTCCTGCTGGCAGATGCCGTAGATGTGGCAGCGGTTGTTGTCCACGCTGATCCGGACGGGCTCGTCCTCCGGCACCAGCACGGGGCGCGGCAGGTCGAACGACTCCGCGGGGATCGCGGGTACGGCCGGCAGCTCCGCCGGCGCCTGCCGTGGGCCCGGCACCGCGGCCGGGTGCACGACGCCCTGCTGCGCCTGATGCGGAATGAACGGTACGACCCCGTGGCCGTGCTCCTGGGCCGCGGGCGGGAAGTACTCCGACGGCGGCCCGGCATGTGAGGGGTTCACCTGGCGGCTCCGGCCTCACTCGGGAAGGCCCGCCGGCGCAGTCTGGAGCGCGAGGGGAAGACGCGGATGAGGAAGGCCATCAGAACCGTGCCGGCCCCGGTCGCCACGCCGACCGCGACCAGGTTCAGATGCCGCGGTTCCGGGTGGACCAGGAAGATGTGCAGCCAGATCAGGCCGAAGGAGATGTAGGCGAACTGGTGCACCCGCAGCCAGCGGTGGTAGCCCAGGCGGTTCTGCAGCCACACCGAGCAGGCCACGGCGATCGCCAGTTCCGTCCCGAGGATGCCCAGGCCCACGGGTATGCGCTGCAGGCCGCCCAGGAAGGGCAGGGTCAGCTGCGCCCAGCCGATCCGCCAGATCGGCTGGTAGAGGAAGGTCAGGCCGTGGATGCCCCCGAAGATCATCGCGGAGAGGGCCAGCGTCATGTGGGCGCCGTAGAACGTGGCCCTGTTGACGGCGCGCTGCATGAACCGCAGCCTGAGCATCACGCCCAGGACGACGGTCGAGACCATGAGTACGTAGGCGATGAGGGCGGCCAGCCGTGCGATCTTGTGCGCGCCGACGTCGTACGGCACGTGCGCGCGGTACGCGTCCAGCGGTGACCCCGGTATCGGCGGCGCGGCGGCGACGGCCTCGGGCGCCAGGACGGCGCTGAGGCCGAGCACCGTCACGGCCACGACCAGCCACCTGGCCTTTCGGACGGCGGCAGGACGGTACCCGGTGGGCACCCTGTCCCTCAGCATGTAGTGAGCTCCTCGCATCGACGTGCCCGCGGAACGCACGGGGCGGGCCGGCCGGTCGGGGCCGCCGCACTCGGAGTGCGTTCGCGCGGGGGTGACACCAATGCCCCCGATTTCCGCCCAGGCGGCGCGCTGCTGGCCGCAGACGCTACACGAATCGAGACGCCGGATCGGGGTATTCCAGAAGGCAAACCCCTTGGAAATGAACGGAGTTGTCCGCTTATCGGCGTGTGGTTTGAGCCGGTTCCATGGACAACCTCTGAATGTCCTCTGAATCCTCTGCCGAGGTGGGGACTTTGCGCGAAGGTTCCGGCGACGGCGTGCCCGAGGCCCGTTTCGGGGCGGCCTCCGTCAGCCCTTCGGCGCCCGGTCCAGGCGCAGGGCCAGCGCCGGGCAGGCGGCCACCGCGCGCCGCGCGTGCGCCAGGGCCTTGCCCGTCAGCGGGGCCGATCCCACGATCGGGTAGCCCCATTCGTCCAGCTCGATGAGTTCCGGGAGGAGTTCGGCGCACAGGCCGTAGCCGTCGCAGGCGATGCGGTCGATTCCGACGGTGTGCGAGCCGGAAGAAATCGCGGTCATGGCGGTCACCTCCAGTCCCGTTCGCCGGGCGCGGGTGTGTGCGGAAGCGGCAGGACGGGTGCGTATCCGGCCGCCGCGCAGGGTCCGTACCTCAAGTGCTGGTGCACGTCGTCGGCGAAGACCCGCAGGGCCGTCGCGGCGAAGCGTGACGCGCCGTCGGGGTGCCGGCAGGCGCCCCGGCCTGCGAGCAGTCCGACGCGGGTCTCCAGCCGCTGCAGCTGCCGTGGGTCGCACCGGCCGTGCGCGAGTTCGGCGAAGTCCGCCGCTACGGCCGGCAGCCCGAGCCGGCACGGTCCGCACTGCCGTGCGCTTTGCGCCGCGAGGTAGTCGAGCACGCGGGCCGCCTCGGCGAGTCCGCAGACGTGGGCGGGCAGGGCCACGACCACACCGGCACCGGGTCCCGCACCGAGCGCCGCCAGGTCCGGCTTGGCGAAGGGCAGCCGCAGCGCCTGCTCGGCCGGCAGCCAGCTGCCGAAGAAGCCGCCCAGCAGCACGGATCCGAGGGGTTGCGAGGCACCGCCGGCGATGTCCAGCATCTCGTCGAGCGGCAGGCCCATCGGCACCTCGTACACGCCGGGGGTGTGCAGCGCACCGGAGAGGGTGACGAGGGTGGTGCCCGGGGCGTCGGGACGTCCGGCACCGCGGAACCAGCCGGGGCCGTAGCGGGCGATCAGGGCGAGGTGGGCCAGGGTCTCCACGTTGTCGATCAGGGTGGGTCGGCGTCCGACCCCCTTCTCGAAGGGGCGCGGCGGGGTGGCCTGCGGGCGGGCGTCGCCGCCGTTGAGCCGGCGCACCAGGGACGACTCCTCGCTGGAGACGTAGTGGTGGGGCAGTTCGTGCACCACGACCGGGACCCAGTCGAGGCCCAGCCGGCGGCGCTCCTCGACGGCTTCGCGCAGGGCGCGTGCCTGATCCTGCCGGGTGCGCGGCAGGCACAGGTGCGCCTCGTCCGCACCGACCGCGGCGGCGGCCAGGGCGATGCCGTCGAGCACCAGGTGCGGGGCGAGGTCCAGCAGGGTCTCGTCCTTGCTGCTGGCGGGTTCGCTCTCCATGCCGTTGGCGACGACCACGGCGGTGCCCTTGCCGGCGGCGACGGTCCGCATCTTGCGGCCGGTGGGGAAGGCGGCGCCGCCCCTGCCGGTCAGCCCGGCGTCCTCCACCGCGCGCACCAGCCGGCCGGCGGCGTCGGCCGTACGGGGAAAGGGCGGCGGACCGTAGCGGCCGAGGTGTTCCTCCACATCGGCCGGGCCGCCGGTGGCGTACCAGCCGTGCAGCAGCCTGGAGCCGAACGGGCCCACCATGCCGTCACTGCCGTCACCGACCCGCAGGTCGGTACGTCCGTCGGTCATCGCGTCAGTCATGCGGAGCCTCCCCGTCGTCTGCCGGCGTGGGCGCCGGTCGTCCGCCTACCGTGGCCACGGGCGCGGTCCCGCCCGCGCGGTGTGCCCAACCCGGCTGCAGCGGACCGGAGTTCATGAACGCGGCCAGCACCACGGGTACGGCCGCCGCGGTGACACCCGCCCACAGCCGTGCCGCGACCCGGCCGGGACCCGCGTGGTACAGACGCCACCAGAGCGCGCCCACGACGAGGGCGAGGCAGCCGGCGTACAGGGCGAGCTGCTGGGCGAGCCGGGTGTCGGTGCCGGTTCCGGCGGCGTGGAAGACCGCCACCGGCCAGGCGCCGTAGGCCAGCCAGTGCACGGCCTTCCACCGGCGCTGCCCCAGGCGCAGCCGCACGGCGCTGGTGAGGGCGATCGCGAGCAGCAGGTCGAACGCGACCGTGCCGAGCCCCACCCACAGCGGCCGGTAGGAGGAGACGAACGGCACCACCGTCGCGAGCCAGCCCAGGTGGACGAAGGTGTCCAGGAGCGCGGTGACGATGTGCAGGGCCAGGAAGACCAGGGTCAGCACCGACAGGTTGCGATGCAGCGCGCTCACCTCGAAGCGTGCGAGCCGCCGCGGCTCGTACCGGCCGCCCACGGCGATGCCGAGCGCGACGGTGGCGGTGAGCAGGACCAGGGCGACGGTGCCGCCCGCGCGGGTCGCGTACCACAGCGGGCTGGGGCCGGCGGCGGCCAGCGTGACGAGGGCGCTCACCGGGTGCCCCCTACGGTGTCCTCGGGCCAGCCGCACACCCGCTCGACGCTTCCGTCGACGCGGACCAGGCGCGCGGGCAGTCCCGCCGCGCGCAGACGGGCCGGGGCCCGTTCGCCGAGGACCACGGCCTCGGTGCTGGCGGTGTTGGCCGCCACGCAACTGGCGGCGGCGACGCTGACCGTACGCCAGACTGGGGTGGGGATGTCGCCGGTGAACGGGTCGACGATGTGGTGCAGTTGGCGTCCGCCGCGGCGCCAGGTGCGCACGGCGGTGCCGGAGGTGGCGAGTCCGCCCCCGGTGACGCTCACCGTGGGCCGGCCCTCGCTGCCGGGGGCCGCGTGGTCGTCGGCGAGGGCGATCCGCCATCCGCCGGGCGGCGCGTCGCCCGCGACGGAGAGGTCTCCGCCCAGGTTGACCAGGACACCGCAGCCGGTCGCCTCGGCCGCGCGGCGGGCGGCCCGGTCCGCGGCGAGGGCCTTGGCGGTCGCCCCGAGGTCGAGCACGATGCCCGCGGGCAGCCGCAGCCGGCGTGCGGCGCGGTCCCATTCCACCGCCCGCCAGCCCGCGGCCGGTCCGGCCACGCGGACGGGCCTCACGTCCTGCGGTCGCAGCGCGGTGAACGTGACGTCGTAGCCCAGCGCGCGTACGGCGCTGCCGACCGTGGGGTCCACGACGCCTTCGGTCACCTCGGCCGCCTGCAGGGCGACGTCCAGTGCCTCGGCGAACAGCTCGCCGACCCGGCGGACGGCGCCCGACGCGGCGTTGGCGCGCGACAGCTCCGAGTCGGGGCGGAAACGGCTGCACGCCAGGTCGATGGCGGCCAGTTCCGCGTCGAGGACCTGTCGTGCCGCGTCCAGCGCGCCCGGGTCGGTGACGAGCAGCGAGGCGGTGGTGCCGAGCGCGGGGAAGGAGACCGACGCCGGTTCCGTGGCGGCGGTCATGACGAACCCGACGTGGTGTGGGAGGGCTGCGGCGTCGGTGTGGGGCTCTTGGCGGTGGGTGCGGGCGACGCCGCATGCGTGGTCGGCGGCGCGGCGGGGGTCGTGCGCTTCGGCCCGCTCACGTGCGGTGTCGTGCGTGGGGGGTGGGAGGTTCCGGACGGGGCCGCCGCGTGAGCCGGGGGCCGCGAGGCGGTGGGCGCACTCGAGGCGGGCCCGGGCGTGGTGGGCGCGGGCGTCCCGGTCCCGGTGGTGTTCCCGGACGGCGGCGAGGACTTTCCGGGCAGCGCCTGGGCGTACCCGGTGGCGAGCGCCACGGAGCCGGCCGCCGCCGCGACGGCCACCCAGCGGGTGGTGCTTCCGACCCGGCTCAGACCGCGCTCCCGGCGCCGTACGGCACCGGACCGCGTGGGGTGGTCGGGGTGGGACATGGTTCCTCCTGGGCCTGTGGTTGTCCGCCCTCAAGCCTGCGCAGGCGGACGTCGGGAACCGGTTCAGGAATCCTTCAGAACCCGCAAAGATGCCAAGACGCGCAGGCCAGGGCACGTCTCTCGGAGGAATTCAGGTGTCGCTCGCCGCCGGACCGCCGCGCTGAGCCCGCCCGCCGCTGCGGTCGCGCCCGCGCCTCGGCTCGGGCAGGGTCAGGGCCACGGTCAGCCCGCCACCGGGCGTGTCCAGCAGTTCGGCGGTGCCGCCGTTGGCCGTGACCAGCCGGTGGACGATGGCAAGGCCCAGCCCGGTGCCGCTCGCCTCGTGGTTGCCGAATCTGCGGAACGCGCTGTCCCGCGCCGCCCGGGTCATCCCGGGACCATTGTCGACGACCCGCAGCTGTACCGTCCCGGCCTGCCGCTTGCCGGTGATCAGCACCTGGCCGCCCTCCGGAACCGCGTCGAGGGCGTTGGCGACCAGGTTGTCCAGCACCTGCTCCAGATCGCCCTTTCCGAGGAACGCCAGGAGTCCTGGCCGGCACTCGGCGACGAGCCGGACCCGGCCCGCGTCGGCGACGGGCTCCCAGGCGGCGACCCTCTCGGCCACCAGCCGGTCCACCCGCACCTGCACCGGGCGCGGCACCGCGTGCTCGGCGCGCGCCACGGCCAGCATGCCGTCCACCAGCCGGGACAGCCGGGCGATCTCCCCCTGCGCGTCGGCCAGTTCCGTGGCCGTGTCCCCCTCCGCGTCCGCGGCGAGCAGGTCGAGCCGCAGCCGGAGCGCCGCGAGCGGCGTGCGCAGCTGGTGCGAGACGTCTGCGACCACGGCGCGGTGACCGTGCACCAGGGCTTCGGTGCGCGCGGCCATCGTGTTGAACGTCGCGGCGAGTCGGCGCACCTCCTGGGGTCCCTCCGCGTCCGGTGCCCGCGCGTCCAGCGTCCCCTCCCCCAGCTGCTGTGCCGCGTCGTCCAGCACCCGCAGCGGACGGCCGACCCAGCGCGCCAGCAGCACGGACATCAGTACGGCGGTGCCCAGGGCGCCGACGGCGATCAGCGTGAGCCAGCCCCACATCGCGAGGATGCGGTCGTGCAGCGGGTCGGCGGCCCGGCTCAGGACGGCGACTCCGACGGGATCCGACGCGTCGCCGATCGGTACGGCGGTGGTCAGCCACTGGTCGTCCTGGAGCACCCGGGTGTCGGGATGGGCGAGCACCGAGGAGACGAGCCCCGCGGAATCGTCCTCGGCCACGTCGGAGCAGGACGTCGACAGCAGCTCGTGGCCGGCGCTGTCGTAGACCGTCGCGCAGTCGCCCCTCTCGTGGGCCTCCTCGACGAGGGCGCGCGCCGGCGCGTCGGACTTGCGGTCCGACAGGTGCTCCTCGGCGGCCGAGGCGATCGCCCGTGCCTTCGCGGCCGCCTCGTCGCGGAACGAAGTCTGCTCGCGCTCCGTCATGAGCAGCCCGAGCGGCACGACCGCGAGCACCAGAATCGCGGTGATGAGGGCGAGCACGCTGAGAGCGATACGGCGGGTCACCGCACCGGTCCTACCTCGCCGAGACGGAAACCCCGACCGTAGACCGTCTCGAGCAGACCGGGCACACCCAGCTTGCGGCGCAGCGCGGCCATGTGGACGTCCAGGACCTTCGTGGGCCCGTACCAGTGCGCGTCCCAGGCCCGCTCCAGGATCTCCTGGCGTGTCACGACCCGGCCGGGGTCGGCGGCGAGGCACTGGAGGATGTCGAACTCCTTGGGCGTCAGCGCGACTTCCTCCCCGCCGACGGTCACCTTGCGGGTGCGCGGGTCGACCACGAGCGGGCCGTGGGTCAGCAGTTCCGGCGCGGAGGGGCGGGTGCGGCGCAGCACGGCCCTGATCCGGGCCAGCAGCTCCGCCAGCCCGAAGGGCTTGACGAGGTAGTCGTCGGCGCCCTCGTCGAGGGCCGCGACGCGGTCGCCCTCCTCGCCGCGCGCGGTCACCACGATGATCGCCGCGTCCGACCGCCGCCGCAGCAGACGGCAGAGCTCGATGCCGTCCATGTCCGGCAGACCGAGGTCGAGCAGGACCACGTCGGGCGACGGTGCGTGGGTGAGTGCGCCCCGCGCGGTGTCGGCGCTGCTGGCCCGGTAGCCGGCCCGGTTCAGGCCGCGCAACAGCGATCCGGCGAGACCGGGGTCGTCCTCGACGACGAGCACGGTGTACGCGTCGGGATCGGCCCGAGGGCCGCTTTCCTGTTCCACGGCACCAAGCGTAGGACGGCGCGAGCGGCATCCCGGATCGGCGGAAGGGCGGCACGCGGACGGGGGGCACCGCCGCGTTCGCCCGCCTTTGCCACATCTGAACTTTTCCCCAACGTCCTTCCGACGTGCCGAAGCGCAAGCTGGGGACAGGGCGTCCGCGAGCCCCGGCGACGGCCTCGCGGCACCGACTTCATCCGAAGGAGGCCCCGGCCCATGGACGAACCCACACGCGAGCCCGACCCGGTGCGGCGGCGCGAACGCGGGCTCCTGCGGGTGGGCACCACGACCCGCAGGACCGCCACCGCCGCGACAGCCGCGGCCCTGCTGCTCGGCGCCGGCTACGCGCACGTCCTGCCCAGCGTCTCCTCACTGGCCTCCGACGCCGTCGAGCACTCGTCCCGCGGCCACGACCAGCCCCAGGCCCCGGCCAACGCACCGGGAGCCACCACGCAGCAGCCGCAGACGACGAGCGGGGCGTCCTGACGCGTGAGCCGGAGCAGTCACCCTGGCCCGGGCGGGCCGGTGAACACCCGTGGTGGGCGAGGCACCGGCGCCGGGATGGAATCACCGGACCGGTGCCGCGCCCGCCCGTGCGGGGAGTGGCTCAGCCCGAGACCTTCACCCAGTCCACG
Organism: Streptomyces sp. NPDC057616; assembly: GCF_042800575.1. Taxonomy (NCBI): domain Bacteria; kingdom Bacillati; phylum Actinomycetota; class Actinomycetes; order Kitasatosporales; family Streptomycetaceae; genus Streptomyces; species Streptomyces sp. NPDC057616. The sequence goes on along the minus strand of NZ_JBHVGU010000013.1, from coordinate 201,154 downwards.
TCGAGCCCGACCGCGCTGTCGCCGGCGTTGCGCTGCAGGATGAGCGTCGCCTGCGCGGGTACGGCGTCCTTCACGGCGACCGTGGCCAACTCTCCCTTTGTGTCCGGGAATTCGACGGGCGTGGTGGATCCGCCGACGATGAGCGTCATGCGCGCGTCCTTGGTGCTGCGGTAGCGGAAGGCGACGGTGCCGCCCTCGATCACCTTGGGGACCACGACGGAGGCGCCGGTCACGTCGAACGAGGTGGCCACACCGCCCGCGGAGGCCCGGGCGTCCGCCACCGCGTGGGCGCCGTTGTAGAGCCCGCTCTGCGCCTCGGCCTCGTACTGTCCGTCGATCGAGAGACGGTCGAGGACCAGGTCACCGCCGCCGGTGCCGCGACCCGTGCGCTCCACGGCCACCCGCGCGCCGCTCGGCACGTCGACGGCGAGGATGCCGTCCGCGTACGTGCCGGTGCCGCCGGTCGCGGCGAGGTGCACGGCGTGGGACCTGCCGTTCACGGCCACGGTGACGTCGGCGGGTTCGGCGGCGGCGTAGCGCAGGGTGATCCTGCTGCCGCCGTGCACCGGCCGGAAGGTGACGGAGGAGGCACGGCCGTCGGGCAGGGTGACCGTCGATCCGCCGGCGGTCGCCACCGTGCCGTGTGCCGTGCCCGTCTCCGCCTCGTACCCGGGCAGCGGTCGCAGCCAGTCGACGGCCGTGCCCTGCCCCTTGACCTGCGTGAGCCGGACCGAGCCCTGGAACGGGACGTCGAAGGGGATGGAGACCGCGCGCCAGCTGTGCGAGGCCGGCAGGTGAACCGTCCGGGGCGCGCCACCGCAGGCCGAGATGTGGAGGGTGGCCGCCCGGTCGGAGCGGTAGCGGAGCTGGACGACGGAGGCGTCGGCCAGGTCGTAGAAGGCGAGGGCCGAGCCGGGTCCGGCGAGGGTGGCCGCCCGGCCGCCGGAGGCGGAGCGGTCGGCGAAGTCGGCGGTGGCGACGGCGGTGCCGTTGCGGTAGGAGCGGACGGTGCTCGTGTTCTCGGCCTCCATGGCGGCGGTGGCCGGGTAGTCGAGCGTCCAGTCCATCCACGCGGCGGGGTCGCCCTCCTCCTTGTAGAGGTTCTGCGCGAAGTACAGCGTGCCGCGGACGTTGAAGGGGCGCCCGCCCGAGGAGCCGTCGCGGTAGTAGGCGGTCGTCTCGGGCAGCGCCAGCCGCTTGGCGGCGAGCGACCTGACGAGGCCGGCCGTCTGGGCCGGGATCACGCCGTTGTTGTAGTCGACCGTGTGGAAGCCGTACTCGATCACCTTGGGCTGGGTGGGGTACTGACTCATCATCAGGTCCATGGCGCGCTGCAGCCGCGGCTGGTTGAGGCGCTGCGAGGTGGTGGCGTTCTCGTCCGGCGGATCGCCCGCGGGATAGCTGTAGTTGTTGAAGAAGTAGCCGTCGGCGGGATGTGCGATGCCGGCGTAGGACGGCGTCGGGTAGCTCTGGTCCCAGCCGTAGAAGACGCTCAGGTACAGGTCGGCGTCGGCGCCGAGGATGCCGCGCAGACGGGAGATGAGGTAGTCGACGTACGGGGCCTGACTCGAGGCCCAGGCAGGGTTCTTGCGCCCGTCGGAGTACTGGGACGTGACGAAGTGACCGGCCACGGTGCCGTCGTCGACCGGCATGTTGAGCGCGAAGTACGCGATGTCGCCCAGCCGGTGGGAGCGGATCAGGTAGTTGAACAAGGAGGTGTAGCCGTGCGCCGGGTCGTCGCTGCCGTAGTGGCGCAGGACGCTCTCGGCGTCGGCGTGCGAGGGGTCGCCCGTGTCGAAGTCGAAGGTCGCGGAGTCGTACCACTCGATGCGGACCACGGCCTTCTGACGGTTCGTCTCGAGCTGGTCGAAGATGGCGTCGCGGTCGGCGTCCGTCATCTGCACGAGGTTGTAGAAGCCGATGGTGTTGATGCCCTGGTCGACGCGCATGTGCGTGAAGTCGCGGGCGATCCGGTCCCGGAAGTCCGCGGTGGGATCGAAGATGTACGTCGAACCGGTGACGGGGCCGTCGGGCGCGGCGTAGAGGTCGGTGTAGTGCGCCGGGTCGTACGGCGTCAGCGACACCTCGTCGCCGACCGTCGAACTGGTCGTCGCCGTGCGATGCGTCTCGTGCGCGTCCGTGCCGGCCTGCGCGGTTCCGATGGCCGGGCCGGCGCCGATCAGCAGGGCGAGTGCCGCGGCGATGATTCCCGATCCGAGGGTTCTCACGAGCCACCTCCTCAAGGGGGCAAGCGTGGATTGAGTGGATTGGCAGGATCGCCGCCGGAGTCGCCATGGATCTAAGCGCTTAGACCGGCGGGATCGGGGGCGACTCTAAGCGCTTAGATTCGACGCTGCCAAGACTCGTGAACGAGGAAGGTGGGGTGAGTTGTGCGGGAGGGGAGGGCGCGGACGGGAGCCGGCAGGGGACCGAAGGAGGCTGCCAATCGGCCGTGCCACAGAAAGCCGCACAGCCCGGATCGCCGCCGGCCGCACAGTCGGGCCGTGGACGACCACCTGGCGCGATCGGGCCAGGCAGCAGGCCCGTTGTGTAAGGTTGAGACGCTAAATCAAAGCGCATAACTCGCGGTCCGGCGGCAGGACTAGGGGGCTCGGTGACCAAGGCGGCGACGGTCTACGACGTGGCGGAACGGGCAGGCGTGTCGATCGCCACCGTCTCGATGACCTTCCGCCGCCCGGACAAGGTGAAGGAGTCCACCCGCGACCTGGTCCACGCCGCGGCGCGCGAGCTGCAGTACGTCCCGTCGGCCAGCGCCCGCGGCCTCGCCAACGGCCGCACCCGCGCCCTCGGCCTCTTCTCCTACGACTACCTGGTCGAGGCCCGGCCCACCCGGACGGCCGGCCCGGTACTCACCCCCGGCGAACCGGTCCCCGTGGTGCGCGAGGGCCCCGACGAGATGTGCCGCGACTTCCCGCTCTACGCCGACGAGGTGCGGCGCGGCATGGAGATCGCCAGCTGGGAGCGCGGGTACGCGGTGATGATCGGCGGGCCGAGCCACGCCAATCCGGCCGCGTTCGTGACCGACGTCGCCGGCCGGGTGGACGGCTTGGCGGTCTTCCCCCAGACCCTGCCGCCCGAGTCGCTCGAGCACATCGCCGGCCGGATCCCGGTCGTCTCCGTGTCGGAGCCGCCGACGGACGACCGGCTGAGTCATGTCACCGTCGACAACCGGGGCGGCATGCGCGCGATCACCGAGCACCTGGTGCGGGACCACGGGCGCCGGGACCTGATGTTCGTCGGAGGGCTCAACCCCTCCGAGGCGCGGGCCCGTTTCGACGGGTTCCGCGACGCCTTGCGGGCCGCCCGGCTACGGGTTCCGCGCAAACCGCTGGTGCCCGGTACGCGGATCGACGCGCGCGGGCGCGCGGCGGTGGAACTGCCCGCCGATCTGGAGATGCCGGAGGCGTTCGTGTGCGCCACCGACGACGTGGCCCTCGACATCATGGACATCCTGGCGGACCGCGGCGTCGACGTACCCGGGACGGTCGCCGTCACCGGATTCGACGGCATCGCCGCCGGGCGGATCGTGCGGCCCGCGCTCACGACCGTGCAGCAGCCGATGGTGGAGATGGGCAAGGCCGTGGTGGAGATCCTCACCGCCTCGATCGAGGAGCCAGGCCGCGCCCCGGAGGTGCGGGAGTTGCCGGTCCACCTGGTACTCCGCGAAAGCTGCGGCTGCCCGCCCCGGTCCGCCCGCTGGGCGTACTGAGAGCACAGCGCCGGCACGCCGCTCCGGCGCGTGAAGTCTGGTCGGTTGCTGGCTGCGGCGGTGCCGACCAGGCAGGTCCGCGCCCTGTCGGCTCAAGGGTCACCGGCGACCATGCCGCCGTACGTGATCCCTCTGCGCCTCCAGCCGGCACCGACCCGCGGGGCCGCCGCCCAAGACCGTCCGCCCTCGTCCGTCCCAGGCCCACAGGTCAGCGCCCCCACCCCGCACACAATCCCTTGCGCTCCCTTTCGGCCAGGCTCTTGCCAGTCCCAAATCTAAGCGCTTAGCATCAGCACGCGCCTGGAAATCTAAGCGCTTAGATCGAGGCTGGTTCTCGCCCCTGCGTGAGAACGGTCCGACCGGCCGGGTACCGCACGCCGAGCGCCGCGACCCACCTGCCAAGGCCGGGTGCGATCACGTACGGGACCCATGAGGAAGAGCAAGGAAGGAGGCACGCGATGCCACGGAGCCGAGTGATGCTGGCGATCGCTGTCTGCGGAGGGCTGGCACTGGCCGGCTGCGGTCGCAGCGCCCAGGGGGAATCTCCGCAGGCCGACAACACCTTGAAGGCGGGGGCGGCCAAGGGAACCGTCACCATATGGGCCCAGGGCGCCGAGGCCGACCGGCTGCCTTCCCTGCTGAAGAAGTTCGAGGCGAAGAACCCGGACGTCACGGTGAAGGTGACGTCGATCCCGTGGGGCACCGCCCACGACAAGTACCAGTCGGCCATCGCGGCCGGCACCACCCCGGACATCGGCCAGATCGGCACCACGTGGATGGGCGAGTTCGGCAGGGCGGACGCCTTCGCCGCCGTCCCCGCCAACTTCGGGGCCACCGGCTTCTACTCCGGCTCGGTCGCCTCCACCAAGGTCGAGGGCGCGACGCTGGGCATCCCCTGGTACGTGGACACCCCGGTGCTCTACTACCGCACCGACCTCGCCCGCAAGGCCGGCATCACCTCCGCCCCGCAGAACTGGGACGACCTGAAGAAGCTCGCCAAGGCGCTGCAGAGCAAGGCCGGGGCGAAGTACGGCATCGGCCTTCCACCCAAGGACTTCCAGGCCTTCCTGCCCTTCGCCTGGTCCAACGGGGCGAAGCTGACCACGGCCGACGGCAGCCGCTGGACGCTCGACACCCCGCAGATGCGGGAGGCCGTCACCTACTTCCGCAGCTACTTCAGCGAGGGCATCGCCGACACGACACCCAGCACCGACACCGGCGCCGTCGAGTCGTCGTTCGTCAAGGGCGAGGTCCCCATGTTCATCGGCGGATCCTACGAAGTGGGCCAGCTGAACCAGGCCGGGGGCGCCGGCTTCGAGAAGAAGTACGCGACCGCGGTCGTACCCGGCCACGTGTCCCACACCTCCTTCGTCGGCGGCGGCGACCTGACCGTCTTCAAGAAGGCCAAGAACCCCACCGCCGCGTGGAAGGTGCTGCAGTTCCTGTCCCAGCCCGTCACCCAGGCCGAGTGGTACCGGATGACCGGCGACCTGCCCTCGGTGCAGAGCGCCTGGAAGGACCCCTCTCTCGCCGGCGACGCCAAGCTGGCCGTGTTCGGCCGCCAGCTCAAGGACGTGACCTCCCCGCCCAACACCCCCCAGTGGGCACAGGTGCAGGCGGCGGGCGACGCCCAGATGGAACGCGTCACCACGGCCGGGCTGTCCCCCGCGAAGGCCATGAAGACCCTTCAGTCCGACGCCGCCGCGATCGAGTCCGGGAGCTGACAGCATGGCGCAGCTGTCCTTCACCACTCCCGGGAGGGGGCCGGCCCGTCCGGAACGTCCCCCTCGCTCGGCGCCTCCGGCCCGCCCGTACCGCCGCACCAGCCCGTTCAGGCGCCGGCAGGCGATCGTCGCCTGGATGTTCGCGCTGCCCTTCGTCGCGGTGTTCGGCGTCTTCATGCTGCTGCCGCTGGTGTCGTCGTTCCTGATGTCGTTCACCGACTTCCGCAGCAGCGACATGCAGACGCCCACCCAGGTGGACTTCGTCGCCTTCGGCCAGTACGTCCACCTCTTCGAGGACCCCGCGTTCCGCCGGGCCCTGCTCAACACCGGCTATTTCGTGCTTCTCGGGATCCCGCTGACGATGGTCGTCGCGCTCGCCCTGGCCGTCGCCCTCAACAACGGCATCACCCGGCTGCGTACCGTCTTCCGGCTCGGCTTCTACACCCCCGTGGTGACCAGCATCGTGGCCGTCGCGGTCGTCTGGCGCTACGTGCTGCAGTCCGACGGCCTGGTCAACACCCTGCTCGGTCACCTCGGCATCCACGGGCCCGACTGGCTGCACAGCACCACCTGGGCCATGCCGTCGCTGATCCTGATGGCCGCCTGGCGCAACATGGGCACCTTGATGATCATCTTCCTCGCGGGTCTGCAGAACGTGCCGCACGAACTCCACGAGGCCGCCGCCATCGACGGTGCCGGACCCATGCGCCGCTTCGTCTCCGTGACCCTGCCGCTCCTGCGCCCGACCCTGCTGCTCGGCGCGGTCATGCTCTCGGTGGGCTACCTGCAGTTCTTCGAGGAGCCGTTCGTGATGACGCAGGGCGGTCCGCTCAACTCGACGCTGTCCGCGACGTATTACACGTTCAAGCAGTTCGGCTTCGGCAACTACGGCCAGGCGTCCGCCGCGAGCTACGTCCTGTTCGTCGCCGTGGCGCTGCTGAGCCTCCTCCAGTTCCGCTCGCTGCGCGCGAAGGACTGAGCCGATGACCACGACACTCGGCCGTCCGCCCGTGCGGCGGCCCGGATCCCGCCCGCGCCGCCCGGGAGCGGGCCGTGAGCGGACGCACCGCCCGACGGTCTCCCGCGGTCAGTGGCTGACGTACGCGGTGCTCGTCGTCGGGGTGTGCCTGACGCTGATGCCGTTCGTGTGGATGGTCCTGGGGTCGTTCAAGTCCCAGGGCGAGATCCTGCGCAACCCCGACGGATGGCTGCCGGACGCCCCCACGCTGGGCAACTACCGGTTCTGGTTCAGCGGGCTGCACATCGGCACGTACTTCGAGAACAGCGTCCTGGTCGCCCTCGTGACGGTCGCCGGGAACCTGGTCTTCTGCTCGATGGTCGGCTACGCGCTCGCCAAGCTCGAATTCCCGGGCAAGCGGCCGCTGTTCCTCCTGGTGATGACCATGCTGATGGTGCCGGGCACGGTGACGTTCGTGCCGCTGTTCGTCCTCGTCGGCCGGCTCCACATGATCGACACGTATCCGGGGCTCATCCTGCCGTACCTCGCGTCCCCGCTCGGGGTGTTCCTGATGCGGCAGTTCATCCGCTCGGTGCCCGACTCGCTGATCGAGGCCGCGCGCATCGACGGCGCCGGCGAGCTGCGGATCTTCGCCAGGGTCGTACTGCCGCTGTGCGGGCCGCCGTTGGCGACGCTCGGCATCCTGACCTTCCTGAGTTCCTGGAACAACTTCCTCTGGCCGCTCGTGGTGGCCCAGAGCCAGGACAAGTACACCCTGCCGGTCGCGCTGTCGCTGTACTCCACGGGCCAGCAGGCCACCGACTACGGCCTGCTGCTGGCCGGTTCGGTGATGGTGATCACGCCGATCGTGCTCGTCTTCGTCCTGCTGCAGCGCTGGTTCGTGCAGGGCATCGCCGCGACCGGCATCAAGTAGCGCGCGGGCAGCAACCTCGCTGCCCCGCCGCTCCGTTGACTCCCCCGCCCGCCCCACCCTTCGCCTCTACGAACGAACAGGACGCACGACGATGCATCGTCCCGAGTCACTCGCCTTCCCGCCCGGCTTCCTCTGGGGGGCCGCCACCGCGGGTCACCAGACGGAGGGCAACAACGTCAACAGCGACTACTGGCAGCGCGAGTACGCTGCCGGCACCACCGTTCCCGAGCCCAGCGGCGACGCCTGCGACAGCTACCACCGCTACCGCGAGGACATCGCGCTGCTGGCCGACACCGGCCTGGACACCTACCGCTTCAGCCTGGAATGGAGCCGTATCGAGCCCGAGCCGGGGGTCTTCTCGCGCGCCGAGATGGACCACTACCGCCGGATGGTCGACGCCTGCCACGAGGCGGGCCTGACGCCCATGGTCACCCTCAACCACTTCACCGTGCCCCGCTGGATGCACGCGGACGGATGGTGGCGCGCCCCGCGGGCGGCCGAGCTGTTCGCCCGGTTCACCGAGGCGGTGCTGCCGGTGGTGCGCGAGGGGGTGCCCTGGGTGTGCACCATCAACGAGCCCAACATCATCGCCTGCGGAGCCGGCGCGGAGGAGGGCGGCGCCAACCTCGTCGCTCACGGTCTGGCCCGGCCCAGCCGGCGGGTCTCCGAGGAACTCGTGCGCGCCCATCAGCTCTCGCGCGAGGTCCTCACGGCCGAGGGCATCAAGTCCGGCTGGTCGGTCGCCACTCAGGCGATCCACGCCGAACCCGGCTGCGAGGAGGAAGCCCGCGCGTACAGCTATCCGCTGGAGGAGTTCTTCCTCGAAGCCGCACGGGGCGACGACTTCGTCGGCGTACAGGCCTACACCCGTACGTTCGTCGGACGCGAGGGCGCGCTGCCGCCGCGCGAGGACGTGGAGAAGACGCTGACCGGGTGGGAGTACTTCCCCGCCGCGTTGGGCTTCGGGGTGCGCAACGCCTGGGAGGTCACCGGGCACGTGCCGGTCATCGTCACCGAGAACGGCATCGCCACGGCCGACGACGACCGCCGAGTCGACTACACGGCGGAGGCCCTCGCCCACCTCCACCAGGCCATCGCCGACGGCGTCACCGTGCACGGCTATCTGCACTGGAGCGCCCTGGACAACTACGAGTGGGGCCGGTACGCGCCCACCTTCGGGCTGATCGCGGTGGACCGGAGCACCTTCGCCCGCACGGTCAAGCCCAGCGCCTACTGGCTCGGCCAGGTGGCCCGCGCCAACGCCCTGCCCGCCCCCTCCTCCCCCGTTCTGACGGAAGGAGCGGCATGACCACGGCACGGGAGGACCTCGACCCGCACCTCGCGCGGCAGGACGGCGTCGTCTTCCGCGACCTGGCCGGCACCGGACGCCTGGAGGTCTACGAGGACCCGCGCGAGAGCGTCGACCGGCGGGTGGAGGACCTGCTGGCCCGGATGACCCTCGCGGAGAAGGCCGGGCTGATGTTCCACACGATGATGCAGTCCACCACGTCGGGGCTGCACGAGCCGGCCCCCGACTGTGACGACATCCCGTACGACGTCCTGTCCACCTCGACCTTGGTGACCACCAAGCACATCAACCATTTCAACGCCGCTCCGCGCATCGCCCCCCGCGCCTACGCGCAATGGCACAACCGGCTGCAGCGGCTGGCCGCCGAGACCCGCCTCGGCATCCCCGTGACGCTGTCCAGCGACCCGGTCCACGGCTTCACCGACAACCCGGCCACCGCGATCACCACCACCACGTTCTCCCGCTGGCCCGAGCCGCTGGGCCTGGCGGCGTGCGCGGACCCGGACCTCGTGGCCGAGTTCGCCGACGTCGTACGGCAGGAGTACCTCGCCGTCGGCATCAGGATGGCCCTGCATCCGCAGGCCGACCTCGCCACCGAGCCGCGCTGGTCCCGCGGGGTCGGCACCTTCGGAGCGGACCCCGCGCTCGCCGCCGACCTGGTCGCCGCGTACATCCGCGGCATGCAGGGCACGCGGCTCGGCCCCGACAGCGTGGCCTGCATGACCAAGCACTTCCCGGGAGCGGGACCCCAACTACGCGGCGACGACGCGCACTTCCCGTACGGCAGGGAGCAGGTCTATCCGGGAGGCAACGCCGAGCAGCACCTGGTGCCCTTCGAGGCCGCCTTCGCCGCCGGGACCGCGGCCGTCATGCCGTACTACGCGATCCCGGTCGGCCTGGGAGTGGAGGAGGTGGGATTCGGCTTCAACCGCGAGATCGTGACCGGCTGGCTGCGCGAGCGCTACGGCTACGACGGCGTGGTCTGCTCGGACTGGGGCCTGGTCACCGACGTGCGCGTGGGCGGAACCCGCTGGCCGGCCCGCTGCTGGGGCACGGAGGAACTGAGCCGTATCGACCGGGTGCACCGGATCCTCGCCGCCGGCGTGGACCAACTGGGCGGCGAGTTCTGCCCGGAACTCGTCGTGGAACTGGTCGAGTCCGGCCGGGTGGAGGAAAAGCGCGTCGACGCCTCGGCCCGGCGCATCCTGCGCCAGAAGTTCCAGCTCGGCCTGTTCGACCAACCCTACGTCGACCCGGACGAGGCCGAACGCACCGTCGGACGGCGGGACTTCGCCGCCGCGGGCGTCCGCGCCCAGCAGCGTGCGGCCGTGCTGCTGACCAACGGAGCCCCCGCCCGGCCGGTGCTCCCGCTGCCCCGCGGCACACGGCTGCACCTGACCGGCATCGACCCGTCGGCCGCGGCACCCTACGCAGAGGTCGTCGCCGAACGGGCCGAGGCAGACGTCGCGTTGGTCAGGCTCCCGGCACCGTACGAGAAACGCCACACCGGCATCGACTACGAAGGGGCCTTCCACCAGGGCCGGTTGGACCTCCCGCCCGAGCACGGAGCACGTCTCGTCGGCGAACTGGACGAGGTGCCGACCGTGGTGGCGGTCCACCTCGACCGTCCGGCCGTGATCCCGGAGATCACGGCGGCCGCGGCGGCCGCGGTCGCGGAGTTCGGCATCACGGACGAGGCCCTGCTGGCGCTGCTGTTCGGCGACGCCTCGCCCCGCGGGCGCCTCCCGGTGGAAATGCCCTCCTCCATGCGCTCGGTGGAGGCATCCCGCGAGGACGTGCCGAACGACACGGGTGACCCGCTCTTCCCGGCAGGCCACGGCCTGCCGTACGACACCCCGGGCGGCTGACCGCACCGCGGGGCACACCGAACGGCCCACGCGCCTCCCACCTCCCTGAGGCGCGTGGGCCCACATCAGCTGCATCCTGCGACCGACCACAAGGCGAATCAGACAAGGGATCCCATCACCAGGAGAGATCATGTCCGACACCCCGCCTGCCAGGCTGCACGCCTACCTCAGCTACGACTCCGCCCCGGCGGCCCTTGAGTGGCTGAGTGCGATCGGTTTCGAGGTCATCGCACGTCAGGACGGTACTGACGGTCGTGTCGCCCACGCGGAAGTACGCATGGGAGAGATCGTGCTGATGCTCGCCAGCTCCGACGACGAGTACACCGTCCCACCGCTACGCGGCGTCAGCAGCGGCTGCGGTCTGTATCTGCGGCTGGCCACGGCGGCCGACGTCGACGGTTGGTACCACCGCGCCGTGGACGCCGGCGCACGCGAGGTCATCCCGCCCGAGGACACCCCCTGGGGCAGCCGCCGCGCCCGCGTCCTGGACCCGGAGGGCCATGAATGGAGTGCCGGCACCTACCAGCCCGGACAGGCCCGGTAGCCAGCACGGACCCGGACCGCCGGAGGTGACATCGTGACCGAGTGGGTGGTACGGCCCGACGGCGGCCGTCCGGAGGGCCGCGCCTGCAGCCATGTCGACGACGTAGGGCCCACGCCCCCGCCCCAGAGCGACGTATGCCTGCAGTGCGCCGCCCGCGGACGTGATGAGAGGCGCCTGCGGATCTGCCTGACCTGCGGGCACGTCGGATGCAGTGACAGCGCCCCGGGCGCCCACGCGACCGCGCACTTCGAGTCGAGCGGGCACCCCCTCGTGCGTTCCGCAGAACCAGGCCGGCAGTGGGCCTGGTGCTACGTCGACGAGGTGTTCCTCCAGCCCGCTCCGACTACTCGTCGATGACCGAACCGAAGTGGGCGCCGTGAGCAGGCGCGCCGAGCGCGGCGGCGCCGTACGACCAGGAGCCGTCCGTGCGCAGGCCGTCGCTGCCGGCGGGCAGCAGCCAGATCGCGCCGTCGCCCCCGTTCTCGTCGGGCGCCGCCGCCACCAGTTCGGCGCGGCCGTCGCCGTCGGTGTCCACGAGCCGTACCTGGGCGCCCCACCTGTCGTCCTCCTCGGCCGTGCCGGGGATGCCGGGCGTGTTCTGGTCGACGTGCTGGGCGTTCGTTCCGGTCAGGCCGTCGCGCGAGCCGCGCAGCAGCCACACCGCGCCCGCGCGAGGCGCACCGTCCGCGTCCTCGCCGGGCGCGCCGACGGCCATGTCCGCGTACCCGTCGCCGTCGACGTCGGCGACGGACAGGTCGTTGCCCCAGGCGTCGCCCTGCTCCCCCGCGCCGGGCACACCCGGAGAGTTCTGCGACCACCACTGCGGTGCGCTGCCCGGGCCCTGGGTACCGGCGGGACCGTCCTGGCCGCCGTAGTACACACCGACCAGGCCGCCGGGGGCGTCCGCGTCGCCGGCCGCCTCGTCCACGGCGCTGAGCTGCCCCACGACGAGGTCGTCGTAGCCGTCGCCGTTGATGTCCCCGGAAGCCGTGCCCAGCCCGCCGTGGAGATCCCGCCCGTAGCGCAGGCCCTCGGCGCTGCCGGCGTAGTACGCGGACCAGCCCTTGGCGTAGTCGTCGTCGGGGCTGTAGCCGGAGACGACGAGGTCGGCGAAGCCGTCACGGTTGTAGTCACCGGTGGTCAGGTAGGCGGCCTGGAGCGTGTGACCGGTGGAGTGCGGCGTGCCGACCTGCCGCAGGACGCCTGCGTGGTAGGTGAACACCTGGAGGCCCACCTTCTGGTCCAGGACGACGAGTTGATCGGAGTCGACGTCCCCCGTGAAGCGGGCGGCGGCCACCGTGTGCCCGAACCGGGCGCCGGCGGCGGGCTGGGCGGCGACGACGCTCGAGGTGCGCTCCGCGCCGAGCCCGTCCTTCGATCCGTACAGCACGGTCACCCGGCCCGCGTCCTCGACCGTGCCCTCGTCCTCACCGGGCGCGCCGACGACCGCGTCGTCGTAGCCGTCGCCGTCGAGGTCGCCGGTGGCGACCGCCTGCCCGAAGTGGTCCCCGAACTCCGAGGTGCCGGGTACGCCCTTGGTGGACTGGCTGATGACCTGGACGTGCCCCTTCGGTACGGTGGTGTTGGTGGCGATGCCGTTGGGTGCGCCGTACTGGACGGTGACGTAGCCGGCTCCCTCCTTGCCGTCGACGGTGCCCTCCGGTGCGCCGGTCAGCAGGTCGGTGTAGCCGTCGCCGTTGAAGTCGCTGTTGCGGTCGGCGGCGGAGGTGGCGCCGGGGACACCCGCGTACGCGGACGGAGCGGCCAGGATGCCGGCTCCCGCCAGCAGCAGGAAGGAAGCCGCCGCGGCAGCGGCGGTGCCTGCGGTACGACGGGTGTTGCGTCCGGTCGAGCCCATGTCTGTTCCCCCGTGGGTAGTTGATGGCCTGGCAGGCACCTGGTCCTGGTGGCTGACAGGGAGTTCGACACGGGGTGTACGGCGCTGGTTGTGGGGCCCACGGGGACTGTGACGCGCCGGTGACATCCGTTGCAGGGGCGGGACGACGGGAGGAACGGAGAGCTCAGCTCAGTGAGAGGGTGATCAGCCGGGCGCCGTCGCGTTCTCCCGCGTCGGTGGCCAGAGCGACGTAGCGCGCGGTGAGCTCCGTCGTGAGCTGACGGGTGCGGCCGTGTCCGGTGAGCCGGCCCGCCGGGGTGTAGGTCAGTCCGTCGCTGCTGAACTCCGCCCGCAGCGCCGGCACTCGGCCTCCGGTCCACGCTGTGCGGATGGACCGGACGCGGAACTCGGCGCCCAGGTCGACGACCATGCGGCCGTCGGGTCCGGGCGTCCACGCCGTGTCAGGATCGCCGTCGACGGCGGCCGAGGGGGACGACATGCCGGGCGGCAGCGGGTTGGTGGGGAAGACCGTGCGTCCCAGGGCCAGGTCGTCGAGCGGGTAGGCGGTGGCACGGCGCAGGGTGACGGTCGTGGACCTGCCCGCGCGAACCATCGCCACCTCGCTCTGGCCCTGCCCCGTCACCCGTACGCGGCAGGACGGACCGGTCAGCCGGACCGTGGCGGCGTCGACGACCTCGACCTCCAGTCCCTCGGGCAACCGGCCGCCGGACAGCGCGCGCAAGGTGAGCCGGGGCGGCAGCAATGTGGCTGTGGCCGGGGCGAGTTGGGCCTCGTACGTGCTGCCGTGGGCGGTCAGTGTCTGGCGGCCCTCGAACACGTCCACCGATGAGCCGGACCGGGGGATGTCGACACGGGTGGTGACCGGGCGATCGGACAGATTGAACAGACTGAGGTGGCCTTCACCGAGAGCCACGCGCACGGTCTCGTCCTCGGCCAACGGGAGTGTCTGGCGTGCAAGTTGGCGCAGGCCGTCTTCGGAGACACCGGGGAATCCTTCAACCAGCAGCGGGGCCGCCGGGCCGTCGGCCAGGACGATGGTGTCGCCGTACACGGCGAGTGGCTGTTTCGACCCTCGCACGATCAGGCCCGCGCGTCCGTCCACGTCGAGCCAGCCGCCCTGGCTGCGGACGTCGGGTACGGGCCATGAGGCGAGGTCGGTCCACTCCCGGCCGTCCGTCGAGCCCTGCACCGTGTAGGCCCGTCCGGCGGCGGCCTCCCAGCGCAGAGTCACCCGGTCCACGGCGCGCACGTCGGTGAGGTCGACGGCGAGCCAGCTGTCCGCGCGGGGGCGGTCGGCACGGGAGACCGCCCACCGGCTGGTGGCGTTGCCGTCCACCGCGAGGGCCGGCTCCTTGCCGGGGTCGTAGGAGGACGCGGTGGCCGTGCCGCCCTGCGCGAGGTCGCCGCCGTCCGCTCCGTCACGCGCTTCGAAGGCGTAGATCGAGTAGCCGTACGCCGGATCGGGCCGCACACCGAGCATGCGCAGATGCCGCACCTCGGTCCGCGCGAAGGTCACCTCGTCCACGCGGGGTGTGGTGGCCGCGGGGCGGGCGTCCTGGGCGAGGACGGAGGCGCTGCCTTCCTCGAAGCGGTAGGTGCGCGAGCCCGTGAGGCCAGCCAGGCCCGGCATGGTGAGGTTGTAGACCTCCAGATGCCCCTCGCCGGCGCCGACACCCGTGCTCGCGTAGACGACCGCACCGGAGGGCAGTGTGGTCAGGCCCGCGTAGCCGGTGTTCAGGTGCAGGACGGTGGCGCTGCCGTCGAAGCCGTCGCGGAGTCTGGTGTAGGTGCGCACCTGGCGGCCGGCCACTTGCGCGGACGTGGTGGGCAGGAACATGGGGGTGGCGCCGCTGAGCTTGAACAGCCAGTCGTCGTGCGCCGGTTGCCAGGTGAACTTCACGAAGCCCGGCTTGCTGACCGCGCCCGCCCAGGCGGCGACCGACTGGTGCGACACCAGGCCGGGTCCGGTACCGAAGTCAGCCACGCCTGCCGCCTGTTGGAAGAGCTCGTCCTGCGAGAGGGGGTGGACGGTGTGGCCCTGGTGGGCCGCCCACAGATGCAGCAGGTAGCTGATGGCCAGTTCGGCGCGCGCCTCGGGTTCGTACTTCGGCTCGCCGGAGAACTTGGCCAGCCGGTACTCGGGCGGATACTTCTGGTACGCCTCCAGCCGCCCCGCCAGCGACGCCTCCGCCCGGGCCGCGGTCCGGTCCTGGCCCACCTGGGCGAGGAAGGCGAGCGGGATGACGTCACGGCCGTAGAGGTGCTCGCGGTCGTTCACCATGGGCATCAGCGGTTCGCCCGCGTCGCTCATGACGCCGAGGAGAGTGCGCCACAGCGGATCGGCGTTCGGCTGGTGGGTGAGCACCTGCGGCAACGGCCTGCCGGCGGTGATGAAGTGGGCGGCGTTGCGGCCCGAGGTGCGCCACAACTCCTCCTGGTAGTGCGGCCCGAAGGAGCCGTGGTTCTCGACGATGAAGGTGTCGTAAAGGTTGCGGGCAGTGTTGTCCGACACCGAAATGCCGTCGACGCGGGCCGGGTTGGCCCCGTCGGCCTGCGGAAGGCCGGTCTCGTTGCGTGACCAGGTTCCGAACGCCTTCTCCCAGTCGGCGTGCCGCGGGTCGTCCGCGGCCCAGGCGAGGCCGGGAGCCAGTGACTGCGCGTAGACACCCATCTCCTCGAGCTTGGTGTCTCCCACGTAGCCGCCGAGCAGGCCGTGAGGGGTCCAGCTGCCGGAGTTCGGGTCGTCGCCCGTGCCCAAGCCGGTGGTGTAGGCGGCCTGTTCACGAGTGATGGTGTCGATGCCGGCGCGGGTGGCCTCGTCGAGGTCGTCCCACAGCAGGCGGGCCGCCAGCACGAAGTACAGCTGGAAGGTCGTGTCGAAGAACAGGGTTCGGCCCCACTGGGTGCCCCCGGTAAGGCGGTTGGACGCGGCGAAGTGCTGGATCGTGGCTATGGTGCGGGCTTTGAGCGTCGCCGCGTCGATCCCGGCGCGGTCGCTGTCGTAGGTGCCGTGCGTCAGCAGGACGGCGTTGCCGAGCACCACGGCGAAGCCGAAGTCCTTGTCCGTGTAGTAGCCGCGGGCCGCGTCCCACTGCGTTTCGGACCAGTGGGTGTGGTTCAGCAGGACGCGGTAGTACGTCTCGGCCACCGCATCCGTCGCTCCCGGTGAACGTCCCTCGGCGAGGTCGGTGTTGGCACTGGCGGTGTTGGCGCCGAGCGTGGCCGGAAGGGCGGCCAGGGCGGCGGAGGAGGTCAGGAGCTGGACGAAACGGCGGCGGTTGATCTGCAGGGATCCGTAGGGCACGCTCGACGCCTTTCCGACCGGTTGCGACAACGTTGTCAGGACGATGGCGGCAATTCTTCGTTCGCGGTTGCCGGCTCGTCAAGGGGTACGACATCGCTGATCGCGGAGGGCGCGCCGTGGGCGGGGTCTGCCGGCGTCGCGCCGCCGATCGCGATGTCGCCCTCCCCCGGCTCGACCCGCAAGCGCTCGATCTCCCCCTGGCTCATGGAAGCCGGCCGGGCATTCCCCGCGACGGAGCCCCGGCAGAACCGACTGCGATCACTCCCCGCTCATTGCACCTGGATGGGCTTGTTCATCCCGAGCTGCTTGTGACCGGGGATGGGGCAGTACAGGTCGTACTTGCCCTTCTTCAGGGTCACCGTCAGCATCGCCTGCTGACCGCCCTGGATGTTCTTGGTCTTGGCGTCCTCCACGCCGGGACCGTCGATCGACAGGGCGTGCGTGATCTTGCCGGCGTTGTCGGTGACGAAGGTGTACGTGCCCGGCGTGAAGGACGACTGGGACAGCTTCAGCGCGTACTCGGTCTCGGTGACCGTCACCCGGGTCCCCGAGCCGGCCTTCGCCGCGCCGGAGCTCGGCGAGCTTTTCGCCTGACCGCCGCCTCCGCTCGAGCAGGCGGCCAGGACGAGCGCGGCGGAGAACGCCACCCCAGTCATACGAAGTGCTGTGCGGCTCGTGCGTGCCGAGATTGCCATGCGGCTCATCCCCTTCGGGGCCCGCCCGCGAGACGTCGGGCTTGTCCGCGTCTGCCGGGAGAGGCCCTCAATGAGAGATACGAACGGTCTTGCCTTGTTGTTCAGTGATCGCCGTACGGCCTTACATCAGGGTGGGGTGCCATGTCGAAGGAGCTTTGACCTGCCGACCTGCCGACCTGGCCGTGGCTGGGCCGACCAGCGGCCACCGGCCCCCGCGTCGTGCGGAAGGAGGCCGTCCGCCAGGATGGCGGCGTGTTCGACTTCGACGGCGAGCGGGTCGAGATCAACCATCACAAGCTCGGCGATCTCTCCCTCACGTGGAACACCATCGACCTCGCCCGTCCTGTTCCGTGGCCCGGCTTCGACCTGCAGTGGCGTGCCGAACCGCATCCCGAACTCCAGGCTGTGCGGGGGCTGCCCCTCGAAAGGGCCGAACTGCTCGCATGGACGGGCGTGGATCTCGCTCAGGGAAACGTCGACGTCAGCTTCGCCTTCGAGACGGGTCGCGTGACCGTCTGCAAGGCGCTCGACGAGAACGGGATGAGCTTCAACGCTCCCGGTCCGAACCAGCGGTCCCACCCGCTCCGTTGAGGCACGCCACTTGGTTACGCGCTCAACTTCGGCCAGGAGTGGACTGTTTGAGCCATCGAAAGATCAATAACCTGCTGTCGACGGCACGCATCTACCTCGAGGAGTTCCGTGTCCACTGCCCCGCAGGTGCCCGACATCCTGTCGCCCGAGTTCGCGGCGGATCCGTATCCCGTGTACGCGGCGATGCGCGACAGGGAACCGCTCATCTGGCACGAGGCCACCAAGAGTTACATCATCTCCCGCTACGAGGACGTCGAACGCGTTTTCAAGGACAAGAAGTCCGAGTTCACGACGGCCAATTACGACTGGCAGCTGGAGCCCGTCCACGGCAGGACGATCCTCCAGCTCAGTGGCCGGGAGCACGCGGTGCGCCGGGCCCTCGTGGCCCCCGCGTTCCGCGGCAGTGAGCTCCAGGAGAAGTTCCTGCCGGTCATCGAGCGCAACTCCCGCGAACTCATCGACGCCTTCCGGCACACCGGGTCGGCCGACATCGTCAGCGACTACGCGACCCGGTTCCCGGTCAACGTCATCGCGGACATGCTGGGCCTGGACAAGGCCGACCACGCCCGCTTCCACCGCTGGTACACCGCGGTCATCGCCTTCCTGGGCAATCTCTCGGGCGATCCCGAGGTGACCGCCGCCGGTGAGCGCACACGGGTCGAGTTCGCCGAGTACATGATCCCGGTCATCCGCGAACGCCGCGACAACCTCGGAGACGACCTGCTCTCCGCGCTCTGCGCCGCCGAGGTCGACGGTGTGCGGATGAGCGACGAGGACATCAAGGCGTTCTGCAGCCTGCTGCTGGCCGCCGGCGGCGAGACCACCGACAAGGCGATCGCCGGCATCGTGGCCAACTTGCTGCTGAATCCGGAGCAGTTGGCGGCCGTTCGCGAGGACCGGAGTCTGATCCCCGCGGCCTTCGCGGAGACACTGCGCCACACCCCGCCGGTCCACATGATCATGCGGCAGGCGGCCACACCCGTGGAGGTGTCCGGCGGCACCATCCCCGAGGGCGCCACCGTGACCTGCCTCATCGGTGCCGCCAACCGGGACGAGCGCCGCTACCGCCACCCTGAACGGTTCGACATCTTCCGCGACGACCTCACCACGACGTCGGCCTTCTCGGCGGCCGCCGATCATCTGGCCTTCGCGCTGGGCCGGCACTTCTGCGTCGGCGCGCTGCTGGCCAAGGCGGAGGTCGAGACCGGAATCAACCAGCTGCTCGACGCCATGCCCGACCTGCGCCTCGCCGACGGTTTCGACCCGGTGGAACAGGGCGTGTTCACCCGCGGGCCGCAGGCGCTGCCCGTGCGCTTCACGCCGGCAGGCGCCTAGACCCGATTCCCAGGGGGCCCGCCCCGTCATGGCCCGCTCACGGTGCGCGGCATGGCCTCCATAGGGCTGCGCCGCGCGCTGCGAGGGCCCCGACATGGTTCTACGCTCGGTCTGTGACGCAGCCCGAACAGCGCGCCGACGGCGCAGGACCGTTCACCACCCGGCTGGCCTGGCACCTTCCCGATGGTGGCAGCGCGGTCTGGGAGTCACGCCTGGCCCGACGGCGCGGTGTGCTCCTCGTCCACCCTCCGGGAGCCGCCGGGAGCCGGCACACCAGCGCCGACGACCTCGCGACGGCCCGACTGCGCAGGCTCAACGCCATCGCCTCCACCGCCTTCATCATCGGCGGTGCCCTCTTCGTGGCCGGTGCGGCCGTCGCCCAGTTCGGCTCCGGCGACGCCACCACCTGCGCCTCGATCTACTTCGCCGGCGGAATCCTCTTCACCACCGGCGGCTACGCCTCCCTGCTCCAGGTCGTCAACGCGCCCCGGCACATCCCCGGCGGTGAAGCCCGGCTGGTCACCCACCGCTGGCGCTGGTGGAGCTACGAGCCGACGCGGCTGGACTGGCTCAGCACGTTCGTGCTGTTCACCGGCACCCTGGTCTTCGGTGTCAACCTGGTCGACTCCTTTCTTCAGGGTCTGACCGTCCAGCAGGTCAACCGGCTGATCTGGACTCCGGACCTCGTGGGCTGCGTGCTCTTCCTGATCTCCGGCCATCTCGCGCTCGTCGAGGTCTGCCACGGCCGGCCCTGCTTCCACCGGCGCAGCCTCGGCTGGTGGATCGTCGCCGTGAACCAGTTGGGCTCCGTCCTCTTCATGGTCTCGGCACTCGCCGCCTACACCCGCCACTCCACCGGCAGCCTCATCAACACCGACATCGCCAACTGGGGCACCCTCACCGGCGCGCTCTGCTTCTGCGTCGGCGGTTTCCTGCAGCTCTACGAACGCCCGTGAGCCGCGACGACGCGAGTGCGGGTTCGCTGCGGTCACGGCCGCCGGTCGCCGTCGGCCTGCCGGGCCGGCCCGATCTCGTGGGCGTGCACATGCGTCTCCAGGAAGGAGATCTCCGCCGCCACGGCCTGCTCGTGCGACTCCAGGAAGGGGGCGTAGTGGCGGCCCGTCAGGTGCACCACCTCGGATCGGGGTGCGTTGCGGGCGGCCCTGACGGCGGGACCGGGGAGCACGCTCTGGTCCTGGTCGCAGACGACGACCAGCAGGGGGCACCGGATCCGGGAGGCGTGGCGGCCGGGCCGGTAGCCGCCGAGTTTCAGCACGATCCGTGCGGCGACCGTCTGCTCCCAGTTCGTGTGGCGACCGTCGGGATCGAGGGCACGGTCGCCGTCCATGGCGTCGGGTGTGGTGAGCGAGGCGACGGCACCGCGTGGTCCGGCGGTCGGGACCAGCAGCGGCTGACGCCCGGCGAGGCCCCCGAGTGCGTCGGCGACTCCGCGACCGAAGAGTCGTAGAACGGCGAGAGGGGTCATGGAGCGGAGCGCGTGGGGGGCGACGGCGCGGCCGTCGACCAGCGGGGTCTGCGCGATGGCGCAGGCCAGTCGCGGGTGGTCGGCCGCGACGCGGAAGACGTGGCCGCCCGCCAGCGAGAAGCCCCAGACCGAGATCTTTTCCGGGTCGACGTCCGGCAGGCCGGCCGCGTACTCGATCGCGGCGTGCCAGTCGGCGATCTGCTCGTCGAAGCGGACGATCTGGCGCGGCGCGCCCCCGCTCTCCCCGAACCGCCGGTGGTCGAAGGCCAGAACAGCGAAACCGGCGTCGTTGAACCGCGCGGCGAACTGGTCCGAGGCCGGTTCCTTGGTCACCGAGGTGCCGCCGGCCATGATCACACAGCCGCCGTTGGACCCCGGATGGTGCCAGGCGGCACAGGTGGTGTCACCGCTGGTGAAACTGACTTTCTCCCGTTGCTCGATCGCGGGCACATGGACCTCCGTGGTGTACCCGTCCGGGACGGACGGGTCGAAGTGGATGCCCTCCATGCTTGGGGCGCGGTGCCGGAGCAGGGCTCCGAACGGCGGCGGAATGAGCGAAACTCGTCATCATGGCGCACGCAACGGCGGAATCCGTTCTGAACCTCGTGGATCAGCGGCTGGTGGCCGCGCTGCAGTGCGACGGCCGTGTCACCGCGGAGCGGGCGGCGCAGGTGCTGGGCCTCAACCCGGCCACGGTACGTCGCCGCCTGCACGCGCTCAGCGCCGACGGCACCGTGCGTGTGGTGATCTCACCGGTGGCGCGGCCGCGCGGTGGGGGTTCGGCCGGGGCGCTGTTCCTGCGCATCCGGGTCCTGCGGGGAAAGCTCGACACGATCGTGGCCGCGCTCGCGGCGCGCGAGGACATCCCGTTCATCGACGTCACCACCTCGGGTGACGAGATCTTCGCGGTGGCACGCACCGAGCCGGGATCGCGCGACCCTCTCGTCTTCCGCCAGCTGCCCTCCACCCAGGCGGTGACGTCCGTGGAGAGTGCCACGATCCTGCACGTCTTCCGGCTCACCTCCGAGTGGCGTCACCAGGTGCTGACCGCACCCGAGCGCGCGGCCCTGAGCCCCGCCGAGCCGGCCGCCGCGGCGACGGCTTCCAGTTCGCCGACGGTTTCCAGTTCGCCGATGGTTTCCAGTTCTACGGGTCTCTACGGCGTCGACACCGACGCCGTGGAGCAGTCGCTCATCGACGCCCTCACCCCCGACGCACGCCTGACCGCCGCGGCGCTGGCCGCCCGCACCGGGCACCCGGAGAGCACGGTGCGCCGCCGCCTCGCCCAACTGACCTCCCAGGGACGCCTGATCACCCAGGTCCTGGTGGATCCACGCCGCCTCGGGCTGTCCATCGAGGCCAAGCTCCTGTTGCACGTGCCCCCGGACCATCTGGCGGCCGCCGGGCAGGCGCTGGCCGAACACCCCTCTGTGCACGGCGCGTTCGCGACGTCGGGACCCTCCAACCTGCATGCCGCCGCATACTTCGAGGACCTGACGGATCTGTACGGCTTCCTCTCCCGCGATCTGGTCGGCCTGGGAATCACCCATGTCGAGACGGCGGTCGTCAGCCGCGCCGTCAAGCGCACTCCCCCACCGGTGGCCGAGGCGACCGCCGCGAGGAAGCCGGCGCGTTCGGCGCGCGGCACCTCATGTCAGGACCGCCGCCTCGTACGAGGCGGCGGTCCGTGTGCCGTCGTTGCCGCTCAGGACATGTCCCGTGGGCGGGCCGGCGCTAGCCGCAGGTCAGCGTCGGCGCCGCCCAGTCACCGTGGTCGTTGCCGTTGCCGTCACCCGCGTCGCCGACCTTCAGGTCGACGAGTTGGGCACCGCTGACGTCGACGTCGATTGGCACCGCGGCCTGTTTGCCGCGGATCGTCGGTGTGGTCACCAACGTCTTGCCGTCGGCGATCACGGAGAACGTCACCGTCCCGGCGCCGCCTGTCTCGTCGTCGACCCCGACGTCCGCCGTCAACCGGGAGCATTTCCCGGCGAGATAGAGCTGTACGTCGCTGATCGAGTTGGTGCCCAGGCCCTTGGCGTAGCCGGTGCCGGCGATGCTGATCTTGCGGCCGTCCCCGGCCGCCTGTTCGCCGACGCTGGTGTCGCGCTCGACCGGTCCCCAGCCGTTGGTGGACGACAGGAACGGCAGGTCGCTGACGGCGTTCTTCCCGGCCGGTGGGGCCGACGGAATGCCGCGCACGATGCGCTCGTCACCGGCGGCGGCCTGCCGGCCGTCCTGCCGGTAGTGCACCGTGCTGGTGAGTGCCGAGGCGGAAGGCACCTTCCCGGCAGGAGGTTCGACGTCCCAGGTGAAGGTGGCCGACGCGCCGGGTCGCACCCGCTTGACCGACGTGGGGCTCGGGTCGCTCACGCTCCAGCCGTCGGGCGCGGACAGCGAGGCCGTCAGCTGCGAGGCGGCCCCCTTGTCCTTCGGCACCTGTACCGTCGCCCGTGCCGTGAAGGGCTCTCCGGACTGAGCTCCGTCCGGGACGTTCAGGGTGACATCGACTCCCGGACGCTTCGGCATCGCGTACGCCCGGGGGTCGTAGCGGGGACTGTCGTTCTGTGCGACGCGCAGGGAGGAGGCGTAGCTGCCGTAGTTGGTCAGCGCGACCTTGCCGAGTCCGCCGCTGCTGCCGTCCAGATTCCAGACGGCGATGGCGATGCTGTTGCGGCCGTTCGGATTCAGGATGCCGTTGGGAACCGGGAAAGTGTGCTGCGGGCCCAGGTAGTTGACGTAGTTGCCGACCTGCCAGCCGTTCACGAAGATCGTGGCACGGTACTTGCGGGACGGGTCGTCGGTGAACGTCAGCCCGAGCGAGGTGTCCTGGCCGCGTGGCAGGTCCAGGGCGGCCTCGGTGCGGTACCAGGACACGCCGGGGCGGGTGTCGGTGGACGGCAGGCTCAGCCGCTTCCAGTCGCCGTCCGGGTACCCCGGCAGGGACCAGCCGGCCCGTTCGCCGTACAGGCCGCCCGTCGAGAGCGGGCCACGCACCGTGTCCTTGAGGTCCTCGCCGCCGCGTACGCCCTGGAGACGCCAGGTGACGGACGTCAGCGGTGCGCCGACGAGGGAGGCACCGGTCAGACCGCGCGCGGTCTTGTTGCCGTTGGTCGAGTTGTAGTCCTCCTCGTGGCCCATGTTCACGGTGAGCACGGAGAGGACGTTGTCGCCCTTGGAGTTCACCGAGCCGGCCGGGAAGGTGAAGTCGGCGCTCCCTGTGGTGGAGCTGCCCAGGAAGGTGCCGTTGAGCCAGGCGGAGAACGCCTGCGCATCTCCGCCGGAGTCCGAGACCAGGTGGATGCCGGTCTCCTTGCCGGTGGCGTGGAAGCGTCCGCGGTACCACGTGTTGCCGGTGTGGAAGCCGTAGTCGTCCGCGTAGAGCACCGGCTGCGAGTCGCTTCCGGAGACGCTGTTGGTGGCCGTCCTGTCGGCCACCTGCCAGCCGGTGTCATCGAACTTGGCGGCCGATTCCGGGGATTCGTCTGCGTGCTTCCAGTTGGTCAGCGCGGGCAGGTGTATCGAGGCGGCCACCGGGATCGTGCCGGTGAGGCTTCCCGTGTCGGAGGCCCGACTGGCCGCCAGTGACCTGCCGTTCCAGCTGACACGGGCGGCGGAGGTGAACACCTCGATGTTCTTGTCGTCGGCGTTGTCGCCGGTGAGGGCCAGTGTACGGCCGCCGTCCAGGCTGGTCGCGGTCCGCAGCAGGTGGGTGCCGCGGACGAGCACCGGGCCGTTCGCCGTGTCCTGACGCCAGAAGGTCTTCGCCGTGGCCTTGTCGCCGACGAGGAGCAGCAGCGGGCGCTGTCCGCCACCGCTGATGGTGATGCGGGTCAGGCCCTTGTGCGTGTAGTCGAGCCGCAGGTCGCCCGTGTCCGCGTCCCATGTGGTCCTGGCCGCACCGTCGTTGACGGTCACGGTGGGCTTCGACGAGTAGCGCAGGACGGTTTCGCCGTCGCTGCCCGGGTCGCCGTACAGCACGGCGACGTCGCGGTCACCGACGGTCGCGCTGGTCATGATCTCGGAGGTCGAGTACTGCAACTGGGCGTCTCCGAGGCGGTAGTTCGCCACGATCACGTGCGAGTCGCGTCCGTCGAGCGTGATCGCGGTGCCCGGCTCCTGCGGCACGACCGGGTAGGTCGGCGTCGCGGTGGCCGCCGTCGGCACGTCGATGGCGTCGATGGCCACGTAGTTGTCCGAAGAGCCCGAACTGTGGGTCCCGGCGACCACGATCTTCAGCGTGTGCGATCCGGGCGTCAGACCGGTCTTCTGGAAGATCACCGCCTGGCTCTCGCCGCCGGAGTCGTCGACCGTCGCCACCTTGTCGCCGTCGAGGTAGACGTCGGCGTTGCCGTGGTTGTCGGTCTTCGAGCCGATCCAGCGGATCGCGGTGCCGTCGAAGGGGACGGTGACCGAGTCACCGGCCTTGTTGGAGAACGACTCGGTGTGCTTGTAGTCGCCGCCGGTGTAGCTCTGGTCGGCGACGTGCGACCACGAACCGGTGTACTGCAGCGCGGAGTCGGGATCGTCCCAGGTGTAGGTGGTGTCCGCGGCCGGCTGGGCGTTGAAGTCCAGCGAGATGTGGGTCTTGTCGGTGGCCGTGGAGGTGGAGTTCCCGTGCCGCAGGACGTGGAACTGCGTCTTGGTGTCGGGGTTCATCCGGGCGGTGTCGACGACCGCGGAGTTGTCCGGTGGCGTGGTCCTGATCGCCGCGGTCCTGGTGAGCGGGGCGACCGACTGTGTGAAGTACCCGATCAGCTTGTCCTCGTCGTACTTGGGATCGAGCTGGCGGGTCTCGCGGATCGCGGCGCCGTAGTCGTACGAGGTGTAGTTCTCCGGCATGCCCAGCCAGCCCCAGTTGGTGCCGCCGTAGGTCATGTAGAAACTCTGCGCGGTGGCGCCGACGGCTATGTTCTGCTTGTAGAAGACGTTGGCGAACTGGTCGTTGATGAGCTGGGCGCACTTGTCGTAGCCCGGTCCGCCCCAGGGGTCGAAGGCGCCGCCCTGGAACTCCGGCGAGTACAGCGGCTTGCCGGCCGGGTGGTCGTAGCTGATGTCGGGGACGCCGTTCCACTTCGCGGGGTTGGAGCAGTTGAAGCCCTGCGGGTAGGAGTCCGGGCCGTCCACGTCCAGGGCGCCGGTGCCGGAGTTGAAGGTGCCGTTGTTGTTGCCGGTCAGCGGCACGGTGATGCCGTCGGCACGGGCCTTGTCCTCCAGGTGCTTCATGTAGGAACGGCCTGCGTCCGAGCCGTTGTAGTACTCGTTCTCGACCTGATAGGCGATCACCGACCCCGTGCCGTTGGTCAGTTGGTGGCGCGCGAGGATCCGGTCGATCTGAGTCAGCCACTCGTCCGCGTACTTCAGGAACCGCGGGTCGTCGCTGCGGTTGTTCCCGGCCTTGGTGGTCAGCCAGCCCGGCAGGCCGCCGCTGTCGACCTCGGCGTTGATGTACGGCGCCGGGCGCGCGATGACGTAGAGCCCGGCGTCCTCGGCCATGTCGAGGAGCTTGTCGACGTCCCGCACCCCGCTGAAGTCGTACACGCCCGGCTTCGGCGAGTGGTATCCCCAATCGAAGTACAGCGAGGTGGAGTTGAAGCCGGCGGCCTTCATCTTCTGGAAGATGTCGCGCCACAGGTCCGGGCTCGGGAGCCGGAAGTAGTGGAACTCCCCGGACCACAGGTAGGTGCGTTTGCCGTCCACGAGGAACGAGTAGCCGTCGAGAGTCACCGTGTGCTTCCGCGGACTCGCGGCGGGTGCGGCCTCGGACACCTTCCCGCCGACGTCGCGCTCCGCCGCGTGCGCCGCGGCGGGCGCGGTCATGCCCGCTGCCAGGGCGATGGTCGCGGCCGTCGCGAGGACCGCCCTCCACCACCGGCGGCGACCGGGTCTCGCAGTCTCTGGATCCATCCGATTACCCCGCACTGCGGCCTCCCTACCGCCTGAGCAATCAGAGTCAAACAGACTCAGGCAAAGTCGAACAGTAAAGGTGGGTAGGGCGCAACACAATGGGGCGGGAGAAGACAACGGAGGCAGCAGGGGCGCATCACACCTGGCCGACCGTGGCGCTGTCGTGGGCTGCCGGGGACGACACCATGGGCGCCGTCGCTGCTGACACTGGGGGTGGAGGATGTTCTCCTTCGGTCTGGACGGCCAGGCGTTCGGACGGGTCCGCTTCTGCATCTCGCCGTTGTGGACCGTGGCGCGCGTGCTCGCCCACGCACGCCGGAGCGACGCGCGCGGCTACCGGGCCGCCTGCCGCGACACGTTGAGAGGCGGCAACCTGCCGCTGCTGGCATCGCTCTACCTCGGCGAACCCGGGTACATCCCCGACTTCTTCTCGCCACATCCCGAGGCGTACGAGGCCGAACTGACCGCGGAACTGCACCAAGTGGCGTCCACGCCGGCGGACCGGATTCGCGCCGAGTTCGCCGTCATGACCCGCGGCCGCCAGGGGGCCGTCATTCCCGCGCGCCGGCTGCCCACCTCGGTCGCACGAGTACTGGACCGAGGCGAGGACACGCTGCGGGAAGGGGTCGCGGCCGAACTGGAACAGTTCTGGCGGCTCTGCCTGAGCGCCCGTTGGGCCCGTATGCGGGCCGCCATGGACGCCGACATCGCCCGGAGGGCGCAGCAGTCCGCGCAGCAGGGCGTCGCATCCACGCTCGGCGACCTGCACCCCACCATCTCCCTGACCGACGACCGCCTCACCGTCATGAGTCCGTTCCGCGCCCGGGTACAGGCCCCGGACGGCGTCGTGCTGATGCCCTCCCCCGTCGGCACGCGAGTGGACGTCGTCCTTGACCCGACGCCGCTGCCGGGGCAGTACCGGCCCATCCTGCTGTACCCGGCCTCGACGGCGGACAGGGGTCCCCGAACGAGCCACCGCGGCTCCGGCGAAATCCTCGGCGCCAGCCGCGCCTTGCTCCTCGCCGACCTGGCACAGCCCCGCTCCACCACGGAGCTGGCGCGCCGCCACGACTTCACGCCGAGCACCGTCTCGTACCACCTCGGGGTGCTGGCCCGTGCCGGCCTGGTCACCCGCTTCCGCCGCCAACGGCACGTCCTCTACCAACGCACGCACCGGGCCGAGCCGTTGCTGGCCGCGGCGGTCGCGGCCACCGCCGGCCGGGCGGACGCCTGAGGCGTGGCCGGATTCGAGGCGATTCGAATCAATTGCCGCTCCGCGCCGCCAGGCCGTCGTATGGAGCCGCGCCGAAGGTGCAGGCGCGCAGCCGTTCCACGACGAGAGGCGGTATCGCATGATCGAGCGGAAGAAGACGGGCAGGATCGCTGCCGCGGCGGCCTGTTTCCTGCTGGCAGCGGTGGCGGCGGCTCCGACGGCCTCCGCCGCCCCGGCGCCACGTGCCGGTGTCCACTCCAGTCTGCGGGCATCGAGCCTGCGGGCAGCGAGTTCCACGCTGCTGATGACGTGGTACTCCGACGCCGGCTGGCGCGGCACGAGCGCCGGCATCTACGGCTCCTACGGCACATGCGACACCGCGGGATACGGCTTCACCCCCAGCGACTGGTGGAAGACGCACATGTCCTCCATCCGGGGTGCGGGCCAGTGCAACAAGGTCCGCCTGACCAACATCGCGGGCACGGCCTCGGCCACGTACTCCCTGCCGGTCTCCTTCGGATCGACCGTCTTCAACGACAACGTGGGCTACGTGAAGGTCTGGCACGGGTGACAGGACCGGGGGCGGGGTCGCAGCCGGATCGGGGAGGGCTGCGGCCCCGCCCCCCTGTCATGGGGCGGCCGCCACCGTTGGTCGCCTACTCGTCTGCTCCCCTTGTCACTCGAGGGATAGGAACCGGGCGGCTTCTCGGTCACAGTGGTCCTACTCGGTCGAGGGGGCGCCGTGACGGGGGAAGGAAGACCGATGACGAATCCCGGTCTGTTCGAGCTGGAAGCCGTCGTGGTGGGGCAGCCGAAGCGTTCACGATGGCGCCGCCACGTGGGCCCCGCCCTGACCATGTCCACCGTGCAGGGCACTCCGCTCGCTTGGGTCGTGTACACCGACGATACGTACGCCCTCGTCACCGACCCGTGCGGCCAATCCATCGTCGGTATCGAGCAGTTCGGGCCGGCGGAGTTCCGCTTCACGGACGCCGCGGACCGGGAGGTCGGCACGGCCGATGCCCCGGGCTTCGTCAAGACCCGTCGGCTGCGCCTCCGTTCGGAGCAGGGACGCCAACTCGTACTCACCCGGCCCGGCCTCCTCAACACCGAATGGCACCTCACAAAGTCCGAGCCGACGGACGGCGGCCCGGCGCCGGACGTTCTCGGCCGGGTCACGGTGAGCACCATCGACACGTGGTTCGGCCTGCAGCAGTACGTCGTGGAAATGGGCCCCCGCCTGACCGCCTCCGAACGGCGTACCGTCGTCGCCTCGGTCGTCTGTCTGCACCTGCTCCGCAGAGCTCCGGGCAGCAGTTCCTCACCGGCGTAGGAGAGTCGCCGGCGGTCTCGCACGTGGTCAGAGACTGCTCAGGAGTGCGAGGCGCTCGGCGCTGGTGGAGTCCTGGTCGGCGTAGTAGACGACGATCAGCTGACGGGCCTGCGGGCGCACCAACTTCTCGTAGTGCAGGTTGAGTTCGCCGACGAGCGGATGGTTGAGCCGGGTGCGGCCGGTGTCGCGGCGGCGGACCTCGCGGCGGGTCCACAGCGTGCTGAACCGTTCGCTGGCGACGGTGAGTTCGCCGATGGTCTCCAGCAACTCCGGGTCGGCGTCGTCGATGTCGATCATCGCGCGCAGGCCGGAGACGGTCTTGGCGGTCATGTCGTCCCACTGCGGGTAGAGGCTGCGCATCTCCGGTTCGAGGAAGGCGGCCCTCAGCGGGTTGTGGCCCACGGCGAAGAAGGGGCACACGAGCGCGGCCAGCCGGTTCGCGGCGACAACGCGTCCGCCGGGCACCTGGGCGTAGGCGGGGGTGTGCGGCCAGCTGTCCAGGAGTGGCTGGAGATCGCCCTGGTTCGTACGAGGGCGGCTGCGTGGTCGGCGCGCGGGTGGGGCAGGGTGGGCGAGTCGGTGCAGGTAGGCGACGGCGTCCTCGTCGAGCTGGACCGCGCCGGCCAGGGCGGTCAGGATCTGGTCGGAGGGGTTGAGGTTGCGGCCCTGTTCCAGCCGCAGGTAGTACTCCGGGCTGATCCCGGCGAGCTGGGCGACCTCCTCGCGCCGCAGTCCGGGGACGCGGCGTCGCTCGCCGGGAGGCAGCCCGACCTGCTGCGGGCTGATCTGCCCGCGCCGGGTCCGCAGGAACTCGCCCAGGGTGTCGGCCGTTTCGTGCGCCATGGGTGCGACGCTAGCCGTTGAGGAGCCCGAGGCGGACCAGGCTCTCCGCGGTGGCCACGACGGCGTCCTCGTTGGACCGCGGGGACCAGTCCAGCTCCTTGCGGGCCTTCGCGTGGGAGGCGCGGCGCACCACGCCCAGCTGCGGGACCGTCTCACGCAGCGCCGGGTTGAATGTGGCCATCAGACGCAGCAGCCAGGCCGGGGCCGAACCGGCGGGGGTCTTGGCGGCGTCCTCGCCCAGCCGCGCGCAGGGCCAGGGCGATCTGGTGGAACGAGATCGGCTCGCCCGCGAGCGCCAGGTACCGCTGTCCGGCCGCCTGGGGCGCCGTCATGGCGCGCAGATGCAGGTCCGCCGCGTCCCGGACGTCGACCGTGTTCGTCCAGATGGGCGGCGCGGCCCGCATCCCGCCGGTCATCATGGCGTGGATGATCCGGATGGACGCGGAGTAGTCCGGCCCGAGGACCGGCCCGAAGATTCCCACCGGGTTGACGACGGTCAGCTCCGGCCCGCCGCGCTCGCTCTCGACGAAGTCCCAGGCGGCCCGTTCGGCCATGGCCTTGGACTTGACGTACGCGGAGACCCCCGGCCCGTCCGTCCTCGTCCAGTCGTCCTCACCGAAGGTCCGTCCGGTGCCCTCGTGCCCGTACCCCACCGCCGCGAAGGAAGAGGTCAGCACGGTGCGCTTCACGCCCGCGTCCCGGGCGGCGCGCAGGACTCGCAGGGTGCCCTCACGTGCCGGAACGATCACCTCGTCCTCGTGCTCCGGCCGCGTCCCCGGAAACGGCGACGCCATGTGCAGGACGTAGTCGGCTCCCGCCATGGCTCGATCCCAGCCCCGATCTGACGTCAGGTCGGCCTCCACGTACGAGACGCCGTCCGCGTGCGGAGCTCCCGCCACGGCGAGCATCCGCTCGACGTCGGGCCGTCGCGCGAGCGAGCGCACTGTGGTGGTGACGGTGTGTCCGGCGGTCAGGAGCTGGGCGACGGCGCGGGAACCCAGAAACCCGGTTCCGCCCGTGACGAGTACGTGTGCCATGCCTTCATGGTCGGCAGCCGGATCGCCGCGTTCCAGATCCCGCCTGTACCAGTACTCCCAGGGACAGGCTCAGCGGGACGCCGTCGGGTACCGGCCAAAAGGCCCTGCGAGCGTTGACAGGCCACCCGGCGGATTCATAGCTTTTCAAATCATCGGCGTTACCGATGATTGAGAAGCTTGATCATAGAAGCTCGGGGGAAAGATGAAGGAACGAACGACTCAGGTGCCGCTGCAGGCTCCTGACGCCGAGGCGGACCGCACCGCGGGGACGGGTGGCGGACGGGGGTGGACGCTGGCCGTCGTCTGCGTGGCCACGTTCATGCTGCTGCTCGACCTGACCGTGGTGAACGTCGCGCTCCCGGACATCCGGCAGGCCTTCGACGCGAGCTTCACCTCCCTCCAATGGGTGCTGGACGCCTACGCGTTGGGGCTCGCCGCTGTGCTCCTGACCGCCGGGTCGCTGGCCGACCGGCTGGGCCGCAAGCGCGTGTTCAACGTCGGCTTCGTCGTCTTCCTGCTGGCCTCGCTCGCCTGCGGTCTCGCCGGCGACGCGCTGACCCTCTCCGTCTCCCGCGGCGTCCAAGGCCTGGGCGGCGCCGTCCTGTTCGCCGTCGGCCCGGCACTGATCGGCCAGGAGTACCAGGGCAGGGACCGCGGCAAGGCCTTCGGCATCTTCGGTGGCGTCGTCGGGCTGTCCATCGCCTTCGGACCGCTGATCGGCGGCGCGCTCACCGACGGGCTCGGCTGGCGCTGGATCTTCCTGGTCAACGTCCCGGTCGGCCTGGTCGCCCTGGTCATCAGCCTGCTGCGGATGCGCGAATGGCGTCAGGAGTCGGCGACGGCGCTCGACTGGTGGGGGCTCGTCCTCTTCTCCGGCGCGCTGAGCCTGCTCGTGCTGGGGCTCCTGCGCGGCGAGACCGAAGGGTGGGGCAGCGCGCCGATCGTGGCCATGTTCGCCGGCGCGGGTGTCCTGCTCGTCGTGTTCACCGCGGTCGAGCGGCAGTGGGGTGAACACGCCATGCTGCAGCTGTCGTTGTTCAGGAACGTCACCTTCAACGGCGTCTCGGCCGTCACGCTGCTGTGCGCCGCCGCGACCATGTCCGCGATCTTCCTCCTGGTCTCGTACGTGCAGAACGTACTCGCGTTCTCGCCCTGGCAGACGGGCCTGCGCTTCCTTCCGCTGACGCTGACCCTGTTCGTGGCCGCGGCCGCCGCCGGCTCGCTGACGACCCGCGTGCCGCAGCGTCTGCTCATGGGTGTCTCGCTCAGCCTCATCGCGGTCGGACTCGCGCTCGTCGCGCTCACCGGCCCCGACACCCCCTGGACCGCGCTGCTGCCGAGCATGTTCGGGATCGGCGTGGGCATGGGCCTGTTCAACCCCTCCCGCGCCTCGCTGTCCATCGCCGTCGTCGAGCCGTCCAAGGCGGGCATGGCCTCGGGCATCAGCGAGACCTTCCAGCAGGTGGGCGTCGCCATCGGCATCGCCGGCTTCGGCGCCGTGTTCCACAGCCGCGTCACGGACCTCTTCGCGGGGTCCGACGCGGGGCGTCAACTGGGCCCGGCCGCCCACGGGTTCGGAGAGGCGGTCGCGGCGGGCGGCGGAAACGAAGCGCTGCGCCACGCACCCAGGCAACTCGTCCCCGCCCTCGACCATGCGGCACGCACCGCCTTCGTGGACGGCCTGACCGACGTCATGCTGGTCTGCGCCGCCGTCGCGGCCGTGGGCGCGTTCATCGGATTCGCCTTCGTGCGCACCCGGGACCTGCACGAGAGTGCGCGCATGGAGACGGCGGAGTCGATGGAGCAGGGCGCCGCCCCCACCGCAAGCACACCCACACCCGCGCCCGCACCCACCGCACCCGTCGCAGGTCTCGGTCAGGAGCCGGTCACCGAGACGCACTGACACGGGTCGCAGCCGCCGGGCAGCCGCGTCGGGGGGCGTGGCTGCCCGGTCTTGGAGGCCGGCGGACCCGGCCAGTACCCTTCGAAGGACCGACGATCGGCGCCGGAGACGCTCAGCACGACCAACGGTCGCCTGCCTGCCGCGCACGGTCACCTCAGCGACAAGGGGAGCGGCCCGAATGACACAGGCGACGCCCAGCCCGGCAGAACCCGCCGGACTCGATCTGCCCCTCGTCCGCAGAACCGGATACCTGCTGCACAAGGCCGGCGTACTGCTGATGGAGGACGCGGAGCGGGTCCTGGCCGCACAAGGCATGCGCATGCGCTACTTCTACGTCCTCGCGGCCCTGGAGAGCGGACTCAGCCTGTCCCAGCAGGACTTGAGCCGGCTGCTCAACCTGGACCCGACGACGATGGTCGCGCTGGTCGACGAGATGGAGGGCGCGGGCCACGTCGAGCGTCGCCGCAACCCGTCGGACCGCAGACGGTACATCCTCAGCCTGACCGACGACGGGCGCGAAGCACTCGCACGCGCCGGACACGCGGTCGACCAGGTGGAGCAGGACTTCCTGTCCGCCGTACCCGAGGCCGACCGCGAGCGGCTGCAGACCTTGCTCGGTGAACTGCTCGCCGATCGCTGGCCGCGCGTGATCGCCTGCGAGTGACGTGATCCGCCTTCCTTGATTCCCCGTGCGCACGGATTTCAACTTTCCACTTTACTGGAATTCAGAAATCCGCCCACGGGGAACTTCTTTTGCGGAAGTAATCGATCCGCTCCCTGATACACCTTTTCGCGGAATTGTGGAGAGCATCACAAGCGCCCTTGAGCCCTTACTTTGCCCCAACTCGACCGTGTTAGTGTCTTTCATGTCCGGAGCCGACCGCTCAAGGACGGCTCCGGTACCCGGGCGTCACGCCCACAACACGGGGAAGGTACACGGGGGAATGAGCAGCACCGATTTAGTCTACGGATCTTTTGACAGCTGCCTCGGTCCGGGCACCACGCGCTTCTTCGGAAGCGGCTACAAGCGAGTCGTCCAGGACCTGAAAGACATCACCACCGACGGCTCGGACCGACCGGGAGCGCTCGTCACCGCACGGGGCACCCTGACGTATCCGCAGGACTGGTCCCGCAAGTCCGGGGCGCGCGAACTGCGGCCCCATCTCAGCAGCATCGACGCACTCGTCCTGGCGGTGACCCTGGCCGAGGTGCACCTCGGCCGGGCCTTCGGTCTCACCGCCGCACAGCAGCGCCGCACGTGGCTGCGGCAGGCCGACGTCCGCGCGGCTAGCTCTCCGCACGAGGACCTCGCGGACTTCCCGGTCGAAGGCAGGCTCCTGACCAGCGACGGACCGGAGTCCGCCGACGCGGCGCCCGCCACCTCGACGCCCACCAACCCGGCGTCCGCCGACTCGGCGTCCACCAGCACGACGTTCAGCTGTCGAGTCGGTGGACTGCGGGTACGCTGCACGCTCGTCCACGAACGCGGCGGCCGCGCCGAAGGCCCGGCGACGTTCGCCGACGCCTCGCAGGCGTTGGGGCCGGCCGGTGCCCGGCACTACGGCGAGGGCTACAAGAACCGCGACCAGTACGCGGATCACGTCCACGTCGACCTCGAACGGCAACGCATCCAGGGCCGTCAACGCATCGTCACCGAGCACCCGGGCATCGAGGCGCACGGGGCGGAAGCGGCCTACGGACCGTCCGTCTCACCCGTCGACGCGCTCGTGGGCGTGGCCCAGCTGGCCCAGGCCCTGCTCTACGCGCAGGACGGACTGACCCGGGGCCGCACCGACACGCTCTGGATGCGGCGCTTCGCCCTCGAGGCGCGGACGCCGGTACGGCCTCTGGGCCGCGACTTCGCCACCACCGTCCGCACCGCCGGCAGCCGGCTCCTGACCATGGGCGGGGAGACCTGGCGCACCGCGGACCTGGCCGTCGACGACTTCTCGGGCATCAGCGGCCACTGTTCACTCGCACACCGATTGCCCACCGCCGCCTGACCGGAGGCAATGCGCCCGCCGGGCAGCCCTTTTCGGCGCCGCGGCCGACCGCGACATTCGGTCATCACTTCGCCATGCACACGGCATTCTGGGAACGGCCGGAACAGAAAACAAGACGGGCCGGCCGATCTCCGACGCCTCGGCATCACAGGAATTGCAGCAACAGCACGGGGGATGAAATCACGCATGCGTTTTTCACCGACATTACGCTTCGGGGACGTGCTCGTCGTACTCGAAGGACCGGCCCGGATGCTCTGGAAGGAGCCTGCACCGCAACCCGGTACGAGGCACTGGACGCCGACCGGAATCTGGCCGGACGACAATCAATTGGCGATGGTGCGCGAGCACATCGAAAGGGAGCGACCGCTGCTCGTCCTGCTCGACGAGGCCCACAGCCGCGTACCGATGCTGCGGCAGGAACTGCGGGCCGCGCCCTGCCACATGCTCGACTCCCTCACGGCCACCGGCACCGACGAGCAGGTGGACGACGAGGTCGTCGAGGTGCAACTGCCCTTCCTGGACTGGCTGCCCGACGCGCACCGCACGCGGGCCGCCCGCTTCCTCAAGGACAGCGACGCGACCCTGTCCCGCACGCCGGTGGCGCTTCTGCCTCCCCTCATGACGGAGAAGACGTACGACGGACTGCCGCCGAGTCCTCGATTCGCACGGCGCCTGCTGCCGAACGCGCTGACCGCGGGGCGGCTGGCGGCGGCCGTCGAGCACCTCTTCGTCGACGGTCCGCGGCCGTGCGCGGCCGCGAGGAGCGAGTGCGGGGCGGGCCGATGAGGGACATTGACAACGAGCTCCACCAGGGCGTGCCCGTGAGCGACGACCTCTTCAACCACGTACCCAGCCAGGGCGAGATCGGCTCGCTCATCGCCGTGACGGTGGCCGCGAACCTCGCGCTCGCCCTCCGGCCGGGCGCCCGTCGCCCCCTCGCGCATCACGGGGACGGCACCACCGAGCGGAGGAGTCACTGATGGGACGTTCGGTCCTGATCACCGGGGGCAATCGCGGTATCGGCCTCGCGGTCGCCCGCGCCCTCGCCGACGACGGCGATCGTGTCGCCGTCACGCATCGCGCCGCCGAGCCCCCTGCCGGGCTGTTCGCCGTACGCGCCGAAATGACGGACACGAAGAGCATCGACACCGCCTTCGAGAAGGTCGAGGCCGAGCAGGGCCCGGTCGAGGTGCTCGTCGTGAACGCGGGAATCACCCGCGACACCCTGTTCCTGCGCATGGACGAACAGGACTTCACCGACGTCGTCGACGTGAACCTCCACGGCGCCTTCCGCACCGTGCGGCGCGCCGTGCGCGGCATGGTGCGGGCCCGCTGGGGCCGGATCGTCCTGATGTCGTCGATGACGTACGCGTACGGCGCGCCGGGACAGGTCAACTACGGCGCGGCCAAGGCCGGAATGCTCGGCATGGCCCGCTCCCTCGCCTGGGAACTGGGGCCCCGCAACATCACGGTGAACGTCGTCGCGCCGGGCCTGATCGACACGGACATGAGCCGCGAGATCACCGACCGCCGACGCGAACACCTGCTGTCCATCACGCCGTTGGGCCACTCCGGGCAGGTGGAGGACGTCGCCGCAGCGGTGCGGTACCTGACGGGCGCGTCGGGCCGCTACGTCACCGGAGCCGTTCTGCCCATCAGCGGCGGCCTGGGCCTGGGCGGATGACACAGCGCGCCCCGGCACCCCCGACATCACCGGTTCCACCGACCTTCACGACGAGAGAAGAAAGCCCCATGAGTGACACAAGCACGCCTGCGGCCCAGATGGCTCCGGCAACCGCGACCCCGGCCCCGGCCCCGGCCCCGGAGCGCGGCCTCCACCTGGCCATCTCGGGCACGTACTCCAGCGGCAAGAGCACCACGACCGAGGCCCTGTCGATCGCCACCGGCATTCCGCGCACCCACGCCATGACCTCCCGCGAGATCCTGATGGACCTCGTCCCGGGCAAGCAGGTCCAGGAACTGAGCGCCTCGGAGCTGACGATGCTCGGGCTGCGCCGGCTCGAGGAACGCATCCACCACGAGGCGGGGACGGGGCCGTTCATCTCGGACGGGTCCGTGATCCACGAGTGGATCTACGGCGAGGCCCGGATGCGGGTCGGCATCAACCCCGGCGCCGGCCTTCTCACCAAGGCGGTCAAGAACATCGCCGGGCTGCCGGTGAAGCGGTTCTACCGTCAGTACATGGACGCCTACGGCGCCGTCACCAAGGCCCGCGCCAAGCGGATCTACGACGCCTACGTGCATCTACCCGTCGAGTTCGCCATGAAGGCCGACGGGCACCGGCCGGTGTCCGAGAAGTTCCGGAAGCTGTCCGACGACCTTCTGATCGAAACGCTCGAAGAGCTGCAGATCCCGTACCACGTGGTGGGCGGCAGCGTCCGCGAACGCGTGGCGAAGATCATCGAGATCTTCGATCTGCCGCTGGTGATGCCGCTCGACGAAGCCATCGACCAGGCCGGTGTCCGGGTCCGCAAGGCCATCGAGGTCCTGGAGGAGGACGACCGGTTCCACGAGGCGCAGCGCACCAAGTCCCTGCGCCGCCGCATCGGTTACGCGATGCGCTTCTGACCCACCGAAGCGCCACTCCCCCGCCGGTGACGGTCGACTCAACCCCATGCGAGGGTCGTTGGGTCTCCGCCGCCGGCGGTGCCGCAGGCCGCCGCGTCACGTGCGCGTCGTATGCGCTTCGATGTGCGCGAGCATCGCGTCCAGGGCCACCTCCAACGGCCTGACCTGACGCTGCAGTTGGGTGAGGAGGAGGCCGCCCTGGAGCGCGGCGAGAGTGGCGAGCGCGAGCTCGTCCGGGTCGCCGTCGAGGTCGCCGCGATCGTGCATGGCCTGCAGGCCGGAGCGGATGGCCGTCTCCCACCGCAGGAAGCCGGTGGCCGCGGCGAGCCGGGCCTCCGGGTTGGTCTCGGCGACCTCGCTGCCGAGCGAGCCGATCGGGCAGCCGCCGCGGCACTGCAGCCTCAGCTGGTACTCGACCAGGGCGTCCCGCCAGCGACGTAGGCCCTCCATCGTGTCCAGTTCGGCGAAGTGCGACTGCTGCATGTCCAGCACCGACTCCGTCTGGTGCTCGATCACCGCCAGCAGCAGGGCCTGCTTGTCCTCGAAGTAGTGGTAGACCTGCGAGCCACTGACCCCGGCCGCCGCCCGCACGTCCTCGAGGGTCGCCTCCGTCACGCCTCGCTCGTACATGAGCTGTGCGGCCGCCGCGACGATCCGGCGCCGCGTCTCCTGGCCCTTGCGGGTCAGCTTCCGCTCCGGCCGCCCTGCCTCTGTCCGGATTCCCATGGCGGACAGGCTAGCAGTTTCTGGATTGGACAACCCATTTTTTGGTCAGCATTGTGGGTCGCATAACCCATTCCACGGGCGAAACCTCTGGAAGGACCCAGGCATGGAACTCAGCAACAAGCTGGCCCTCGTGACCGGCGGCACCGGCGGTATCGGCGGGGAGACGGCCCGTCTCCTGGCCGGTCAGGGCGCCGAGGTCGTGGTATCCGGCCGCGACGCCGTACGCGGCGCGGCCGCCGTCCGCTCGATCACGGACGCCGGGGGCCGGGCCCGCTTCGTCGCCGCCGACCTCACGGACCTCGCATCGCTGCGCCGTCTCGCCGAGACGGCGGGCGACGTGGACATCCTGGTCAACAACGCGGCGATCTTCCCCGGCGCGCCGACCGTGGACCAGGACGTCGACACCTTCGACACCGCGGTCGCGGCCAACATCCGTGCGCCGTACTTCCTCACCGCGGCGCTGGCTCCCGCCATGGTGGCCAAGGGCGCCGGCAGCATCGTCAACGTCAGCACCATGGCCGCCCGGATCGGCCTGCCCGGGCTGTCCGTCTACAGCGCGACGAAGGCGGCCCTGGAGTCGCTGACCCGCACCTGGGCCGCCGAGTTCAGCCCGGCCGGCGTCCGCGTGAACGCGGTCGCCCCGGGCCCCACCCGCACCGACATGGTGCTCGACTCGGTGGGCGAGGAGGGCGCCGAGCAGTTCGCCAAGACCACGATCCTCGGCCGGCTCGCCACACCGCGCGAGATCGCGGAGGTGATCCTCTTCCTGGCCACGGACCGGTCCGCCTACCTCACCGGCGCCACCATCGCCGCCGACGCCGGCCGCACCGCCGCATGACGCTCCGACGCCGCCCCGGGAGCGTTCGGGTCAACGCCCCGCTCTCGGGGCGGCGTCGGAGCATGGGCTCGGACAGCTCCCAGAACCGTAAGGATTTCGACCGCTCCGGCGAAGGGCACCGCGGCTAGCCTCGGACCAAGGGCGTGACGACAGGATGCAAGGGGACATGAACCGACCACCGCTCTTCTGTGATGTCGCCCTGGCGCGACGCATCGAACGCGTCGAGGCCGAGCTGAT
This sequence comes from Streptomyces sp. NPDC057616, assembly GCF_042800575.1. NCBI lineage: Bacteria > Bacillati > Actinomycetota > Actinomycetes > Kitasatosporales > Streptomycetaceae > Streptomyces > Streptomyces sp. NPDC057616. The sequence goes on along the minus strand of NZ_JBHVGU010000013.1, from coordinate 162,189 downwards.
GACCGCGGCGGCACAGGCCGCCCGCCTGCGCCGGGGAGGTGACGGCGTTTTCGTGATGCCGATGGCGGGCGGAGTCGCCACCTTCGCCGAGGACGGATCGCCCTTCAACAAGATCGCCGGACTCGGATTCGGCGGCGTGCCCGACGCGTCCCTGCTCGACGACGTGGAACGGGCCTTCTCCGACCGCGGTGCCCCCGTGCAGGCGGAGGTCTCGGACCTGGCCGGCCCGGAGATCGGCGCACTGCTCACGGGCCGCGGCTACCGGCTCACCTCGTTCGAGAACGTGCTCGGTCTCGCCCTGGGCGGCGCCCACGAGCGCGTGACTCCCCCGGGCATCGACGTCCGGCCCTGTCGCGACGACGAGTTCGACGTGTGGCTGGACGCGGTCGCCGACGGCTTCGCCCATCCCGACGGGCAGGGGGTCCCCTCGCACGAGGACTTCCCGCGTGACGTACTGGCGCATGCGGAACGGGACTTCGCAGCGTCCGGTGTCGTGCACTACATCGCGCTGTGCGACGGCGTGGTGGCCGGAGGCGGGAGCCTGCGCATGACGGACGGCGTCGCGCAGCTCACGGGCGCGGCGACCGCCCCCGCGCACCGCCGCCGCGGCGTCCAGACGGCCCTGCTCTCGGCCCGGCTCGCCGACGCCGCCGCCGCGGCCTGCGACATCGCCGTCGTGACCACCCAGCCGGGTTCCCGGTCCCAACAGAACGTGCAGCGCCGGGGATTCGACCTGCTCTACACCCGTGCCGTTCTGGTGCGACAGGTACCGGCGGGGTCATGGGCCGAGGGCACGGACGAGGTGAAGGTGGAGTTGTACGGCGGTCCACGGGAGAAGCTCAGGCCGCTGTTCGAACTCGCCGAGGACTCACCGACGCAACTCGCCTCCTACATCGAGGACGGGCGCGTACTCGTCGCGCTGCGAGGGACGGACGTGGTCGGTCATCTGCAACTGACGGCGACCGACGAGGCAGGCACCTTCGAAATCAAGAACATGGCCGTACGGGACGACGTGCAGCGCACCGGGGTGGGCAGACGTCTCGTCCACCGGGCCGTCGAACTCGTCTCGCAGGAGTCGGGACAGCGGCTGCTGGTCGCCACCGCCGCGGCCGACATCGGCAACCTCCGCTTCTACCAACGCCAGGGATTCCGCATGGAGTCGGTCGAGCGAGATGCCTTCACGCCGCGCACCGGTGAGAAACCTGGCACCCTTTTTGAGGGGATAGAATTTCGCGGCTGGTCCTTTCTTAACAGCGGGGCCCGCCCCGCTGGACGCCCCCCGCCCGGGCCCACAAGGCACCGGGCCGCGCGTCGGATGCCGGTCGGAGACCGTGACGGTCACCAATAGTGGCGTCGGCCGGCGACCGCGTGGCCCATGGAACCCATGAGCCAGAAGACGGCGCCGACCACGGCCAGAATGATGCCGAGGGTCCACAAGATCGATATGCCCGTTAGGAAACCGATGACAAGCAGGATGATGCCAAGGGCGATCATGGAGTACCTCCTGGGGTAACCCGTGTTTTCTCCCGAGTGCCCCCAAGCGGCAGCATCATCCCCACATCCATGCGGCAAGAGGTAACAACTGATGGAGCATCGGGGCGCGGCCGGGCGAGAGCCCCGTCAGCCGTGCCGAGCGGTCCGGCTCGCCAGGGCCGGCGTCGCGTAGTACGGCGAGCGCCGGTACGCCTCACGCCCTACGGCCGACAGCGCCGGCTTCCAGAGGTGGAGGCCGTGCCGCCGCTCCCACCGGACCGCCGTCCGCCAGGTGTGCAGGAGACCGAGGACCAGGATCACCTGCAAGCCCAGGCCGAGAAGCGGCGCATGGATCACGTACGCGCCTCCCAGCGTCACCAGCAGAACCAAAGCCGCCACACGGACGCGACCGCGCCGGAGATGGCGGATCTGCTCCTCGTTCCCCTCCGGCAACGACGAATCCTCGACGGTCACGGCGGAGCCGAAGGCACGCAGTTGGCGCGGCCGGTAGACCAGGAGGTTGATCGCCCAGAGCAGCGTCAGGACGACAACGCCGGAGATCTGGATGCGTCCGGCAGTGCCCGAGAGCCTGAGATCGTCCACGGTCGACAGGACCAGTACGTCGGCCGCCAGCCCCACCAGCACTCCCGCGAAGCCCTCCCCGAGCTCGGCGGGAACGATCCTCACCAGCGTCGCACCGGCCACAACGCCGTTCGTCTCACTCGTCATGAACCACATCGCCCGATCTGGAAGGAGCACTGAAAAGGGGCACTCCGGGAAGCGCCTCACCGACTGTATGCCTCGGCGGAATGCCAGCGGGATGCCCATGGGATGCATGTCTCAATGGGACATGTGTCCCCATGGGACATCAAGGCGTATGCTCGAAGCCATGAAGGCGACGGAGCCCCTCCCCCCGACCCAGGACCGGCGGCAGCGCAAGGCGCAGCAGACGCGGAGCGCGCTGGCCGGTGCCGCCGTGGAGCTGATCCTGGAGCGCGGCCTCGCGGCCACGACCGTCGAGGCGATCGCCGAGCACGCCGACGTCACCCGCCGCACCTTCAGCCGGCACTTCACCGGCAAGGAGGACGCGGCCCTCGACTTCGTGCGGGGCGACGGCGACCGGATCAACGCGCTGCTGCGCGCCCGGCCGGCCGCGGAACCGCCGTTGCTCGCCTACCGGCGGGCGGTGCGCGCGTGGCTCGCCGACGAGGAGAACCCGGCCCACCATCTGCGGCCCCGCATGCGGCGGCTGCTGACCCTGGTGGACGCCGAGCCCGCCCTGTTCGCCGCCTACGAACGCATCCGGGTCGATGCCCAGGAGGAGTCGATCCGCATCATCGCCGAGCGGCTCGGCACGGACGACGTACGGGACATGCGCCCGGCCGTCGTCGTGGACGCCGCCGCCGGAGTCCTCACCGCCGCCCTGCGCGTCTGGGCGCGCGGCGGTGAGCACCACGACTCGGGAGCCGCAGACCTCGCCGCCCTCGTGGAGCGGGCCTACGACGCCCTGATCTCGGAGGCCGCCACCGCGGCCGCCGAACCACCTTCCGAAGAGTGAGAACCGCACATGAGCACCACCCGCAGCACTGAGTTCGCCGGCCGGACCGCCCTGGTCACCGGCGCCGCCTCCGGCATCGGCCTGGCCACCGCCCGCCTCCTCGGCGCCCGCGGCGCGAACGTCGTCGTCGCCGACTACAACACCGAGGGCGCCGAGCAGGCCGCCGAGGACCTCAAGTCGGAGGGCGTCAAGGCCGCCGCCGTGCGGCTCGACGTGACCGACCCGGAGTCCGTGGCCGCCGCCGTCGCCTTCGCCGTGGACACCTTCGGCGCCCTGCATCTCGCCGTGAACAACGCCGGCATCGGCGGCCCGAGCGCCCCGACCGGCGAGTACGACCTCGACGCCTACAACCGGGTCGTCCGCACCAACCTCGACGGCGTCTTCTACTCGCTGCGCCACGAACTCCCCGCCATCGAGGCGGCGGGCGAGGGCGGCGCGATCGTCAACGTGGCCTCCATCCTCGGCTCGGTCGGGTTCGCCGGCTCCTCCGCATACGTCGCCGCCAAGCACGGTGTGGTCGGCCTGACGAAGACGGCCGCCGCCGAGTACGCGGCGAAGAACATCCGGATCAACGCGGTCGGCCCCGGCTTCATCGAGACCCCGCTGCTCAAGGGCATGGACCAGGAGGCGTACCACGGCCTGGTCGGCCTGCACCCGATCGCCCGCCTCGGCCGCCCGGAGGAGGTCGCGGAGCTGATCGTCTTCCTGCTCTCCGACCGCGCCTCCTTCGTGGCCGGCAGCTACCACCTGGTCGACGGCGCCTACACCGCCCTGTAAGCCGGAAAGGAGTCACCGTCATGAAGGCACTTCAGTACCGCACGATCGGCGCCGCCCCCGAGGTGGTCACGGTCCCCGACCCCGAACCCGGCCCCAGCCAGGTCCTGTTGAAGGTCACCGCCGCCGGCGTCTGCCACTCCGACATCGCGGTGATGAGCTGGCCCGCCGAGAGCTTCCCCTACGAGCTTCCGCTCACCCTCGGCCACGAGGGCGTCGGCACGGTCGCCGCACTGGGCGACGGTGTCACAGGCCTCGGCGAGGGTGACTCGGTCGCGGTGTACGGGCCCTGGGGCTGCGGCACCTGCGCCAAGTGCGCCGAGGGCAAGGAGAACTACTGCCTACGCGCGGACGCCCTGGGCATCCGGCCGCCGGGGCTCGGCTCGCCGGGCGCCATCGCCGAGTACCTCCTTGTCGACGACCCGCGCCACCTCGTGCCGCTCGACGGTCTGGACCCGGTCGCCGCGGTCCCGCTGACCGATGCGGGCCTCACCCCGTACCACGCGATCAAGCGGTCGCTGCCGAAGCTGGTCCCCGGCTCGACGGCCGTGGTCATCGGCACCGGCGGTCTCGGGCATGTCGCCATCCAGCTGCTGCGCGCACTGACTCCGGCCCGGGTGATCGCCCTCGACGTCAGCGAGGACAAGCTGCGGCTGGCGAAGGAGGTCGGCGCCCACGAGGCGGTGCGCTCCGACGCCGCTGCGGCCGCCGCCGTACGCGCCCTGACCGGAGGTCTCGGCGCCGAGGCCGTCTTCGACTTCGTCGGCGCCGAGCCCACCGTGCGGACCGCGGGCGCCGTCGCCGCCGTGGAGGCCGACGTCACGATCGTCGGCATCGGCGGCGCCTCGCTGCCCGTCGGCTTCGGGTCCCTGCCCTTCGAGGTGTCGGTCACGGCGCCGTACTGGGGCAGCCGGAGCGAGCTGATCGAGGTGCTCGGCCTGGCCCGCTCGGGCGCGGTGTCGGTGCACACCGAGACCTACTCCCTGGACGAGGCCCCGCTCGCCTACGAGCGCCTGCACGCGGGGAAGGTCAACGGCCGGGCGGTCATCCTTCCCAACGGCTGAGCCGCACAAGGCAGTTCACGGTCAACCTGGTCCACCACGGCTGTGAGGTCCGCCGCCCGCCACGGCGGGCGGCGGACCGCTGCCGGAGGCTCAGCGGGTGAAGGTGAACCAGTTGACGTTGGTGAAGTCCGACGTACTGCCCGAGAACACCAGATAGACGTCGTGCACGCCGGTGGCGGAGGCGACGACGTTGGCGGGAACGGTCTGCCAGTTCTGCCAGCCGCCGTTGTTGGCGAAGTCGATCTCGGCGATCTTCGTGCCGCCGGTGCTGTCGAGCCGCACCTGGACGGCGCCGCTCACGCCGGCCGCGGCGCCCGACGCCAGCCGGGCCTGGAACTGGCTCGGGGAGGCCGAACCGAAGTCCACGGAGGAGAACTTCAGCCAGTCGCCGTTCGAGATGTAGCCCACGTCGCTGCCGCCGCCGGTGTCGGAGCAGCTCTCGGTGGTGGTCCCGCTCTGCGCCGCGTACGACTCCGCCTGGATGGTGCTGTAGGCGCTGACGGAACCCGAGCCGCCGCCCGATCCTCCGCCGGAGGCACCGGCTCCCAGGGTGATGCTCCACGAGGTGGGCGCCCCGTCCTGGATGTGCCCGTCGACGGGGGCCGAGCCGGTGGGGCCGACGTCGTCGTAGGGGAAGGCGTAGCCGATGCTCGCGTACTTGTGGACGAGCCGCGCGTAGTGGTTGGTGATCGGGTCCTGGTAGTACTGCGAGGGGGTCACGCCGTCGGGCTGGTTGTTCCCGCCCGACACCAGGAGCGAGCTCCGGTTGAGCGCGGCGGCGAGCCGGGCGGCGATCGCCCCGCGGGCGTCCGCGCCGGAGTTGTAGAGGGGGCCGGACGCGCAGCCGAAGATGTCGACGGCGCTCGGCTTGGTGAACGGCACGCCGTTGGTGTTGAGGCCGTTGAACACGATGGCGTTCCCGGAGACGGTGCCGGTGTAGGAGCCGATGCCGCCCTGGCCGTTGATGGTGAGCGGGGTGGAGGCGTAGTGGCTCCAGACCCGGTTGAGGTAGTCGTCCCAGTAGCCGCCGAAGTCCACCGGTGAGTGCGAGGGCGACATGACGCGCAGCACCGCGCCGGAGGAGTCGGTGACCACCAGTCTGTCCCAGGGGGCGCCGTCGGAGGCGTGCTGCGTCTGCAGGCCGGAGGCGATGGAGCCGAGCGCGCCGGCGGGCAGCGGACTGACCGACTGGTTGCCTCCGCTGCCGGTGCTGGCCATCGAGATCGGCAGCGCGACCATGTCGACGTAGGAGATGTTCGCGTAGAGGTTGGCGCTGTTGAAGGTGAACTCGCAGAAGGTCCAGTTGGTGGCCCAGTTGGGGTCCGAGCTGACCAGGGCGGGCTGTACGACGCCGGGCACGCTGCCCGGGTTGACGAAGAACTGGAGCTTCTTGCCGACCGAGAACCAAACACGGCCGCCGATCACGTAGTCGGTCAGGTTGACGGTGGTGCCGGCCGAACCGGATGCGCCCAGCGCGATGGAGTAGTCGGCGATGGGGGTCACCGGGGAGGACGGATTGGGCAGCCGGTTCAGGGCGCCGTTCGCCGAGACGAAGACCGGCCAGCCGCTGCTGTCGGTGCCCGAGATGTAGGCGTAGACGGTGTCGTGGCCGGAGTTGTTCGCCAGTTTCACGGGGAGCGAGACACCCGCTGCGGCAGCGGTGGGGGCCGACGGCGAGAACGGGCCGAGCGCGGTCGCGGCGGTGACGGAGCCTGCCGCGGCCAGGAAGGAGCGTCGCGAAACCACAGGGGCCCTCCCGGATGGGGGATGTTCCGTCAACGACGTGACGGATGGGGGGTGTTGTGCCTTGTGCGGTTCTGTGCGAAGTGAAGTTATTGGACTGGACCAATACAGTCAAGACTCCGCAGCCCGGCCTCGGATGATCTTGATTCGACGCTTGACCGACACGGAAAACGTCGCGCAGCCGGCGAACCCGTCCGTCGCCGTCAGATCAGTTCGGGCTGCGGAGCCGCTCGCGGCGCACGGACGGCGGCCGGCTCCCACGACGTGGTGGTCCGGACGTAGCCGTAGACCACCGAGATCATCGCGAGGAGAAGCAGGGGGCCCGCCAGCCACGGGTGTTCGGCCATCCTCAGCGGCAGGTAGCGGTAGGCCAGCAGGAGCGCGGCGAAGACGGTCGCTCCGTAGCCGACCAGCCGGATCCCCGACCGGTCCCAGCCGTGGTCGTAGGCGCGCAGGGCCGCCTCGATGGTGAGGGTGAACACCACGCCGGCGATGAGGTCGGCGCCGTAGTGGTATCCGAAGCCGAGCGTCGCGGCGAGGGTGGCGATCAGCCAGAACGTGCCGGCGTAGCGCAGTGCCCGCGGGCCCTTGCGGGAGTGGATGAAGATCGCGGTGGCCCACGCGGTGTGCAGGCTCGGCATGCAGTTCCGCGGGGTGATCTCGTCGAACGACATCGCGCCCGGGACGCCGACCGGAGGCAGCGTCCGCGGCCACAGGTCGGCCACGGCCCAGGGCGCACTGGACGGCATGTGCGGCGCCCACAGACTGACCCCCTCCCAGTGCTCGGCGCCGGTGCCGTAGGCGAAGACCGGGCCGACCACCGGGAAGATCATGTAGAAGGCCGGCCCGAGGAGCCCTATCACGAGGAAGGTCCGCACCAGGTGGTGGCGCGGGAAGCGGCGTTCGGTGGCGACATGGCGCAGCTGGTAGAGCGCGACGACGACCGCGGCCACCGGGAGCTGGCCGTAGACGAAGTCGAGGAAGTTGAAGCCGACCGGACCGCTCGCGGTGACGATGCGCCCCACCAGCCAGGACGGATTGCCGAGCGCGTGGTCGGCGGTCGCGACGTACTGGTCGAGCACCACGGGACGGGTCCTGGAGGTGATGAACAGCCAGGCGTCGCCGGTCTTGCGGCCCGCCACCAGCAGGAGGGCCAGTCCCACCCCCTTCAGCAGCAGGACGCGCTCCGCGCCCGTGCGGCGGGTGACGGCGACGACCGCGCAGCCGAGGATCACCCACAGTGCGCCGTTGCCGAAGGGGTGGCCGTCGGTCACCTTGACGTCGGCCAGCCATCGGACAATCCAGACAACGATGTCAATACCGACCGCCGCCCCGAGTGCGAGGAACCGCTGCCGCCAGGTGAGCACGACCATCATCAGCGCCATGCCGGCATAGAGCAGCCCACCCGATTTCGGGGGAAATATCACCTCCCGCGCCTGGGTGGTGATCGGCCCCGGCAGGCCGTAGTGGCGTAGCGCGCATTCCAGCGCGACGAGGAATCCGAGAACCGCCACCGCCGCCACGGCCCAGAGTCTCGCCCCTGGTCGACTCCGTATGTCCATCAATTCCGAACCGCTTCACTAGATGCCGCCATGTCACCCGCCCCCGCCGCCCCTTCCCGCCTGCCCGTCCGAGCAGGACGGACTGGAGTACGACGGGGGTTGCGGGGCGGTTCCGACTTCGTTCTCGCCCTGTTCACCAGGCCAAGGCGGTGAGGGCAGGCGCAGGGGACGTGCTGGGCCCGCCGGGCGTACGCGAGGTACTGAACGAGGTCGGTGCAGATGGGCCGCTACGGGCCAGCAAGAGGAGGCGCGTGCCTGTGTACCCCGGCAACCGCACCTGCGATCGGGATGAATCTCCCCAAACCCTGACTCACTTCGCCCCCTAGATCCACTGAGCCAAACACAGTCAATCTGCGCAGGTCAATAGACATGCGACAGCGATCACTCAGCAATCTCTCAGCGATCACGCAGCGAACAGGAAGCGAACGCGGAGCGGATGCCGAGCGACCGCAGAGCTTGCCGGAGAGCACTCTCGTCCGCGTGGGGCGCGCGCGGGCCCTCGTCCGCCCCGGAAGCCGGGCGCTGGCACCTCGTCGTGCACCGTTCGGGCAGGCACATACCGCCGATCGGATGTACGTTTCTCGGACGGGTCGAGTGACCGTCGTCGGCGGCCGCCCAAGGGGAACCCGCTCCGCACTGGGCGTGCCGCGAGGGACTTCCATGACATCTCAGCAGGTGCCGAGCCGGCGCTCGAAGAGGATGCGGGTGCTCTGGCCCGTTCCCCTGGTGACGCTCTCTCTCGCGGCCGCGGGCCTCGCGGGCGCGTGCACGTCGCACGCGGCCGCCGAATCGGCCGCGCGGGCGCCCGCGGACATGAACGCGGCCCCGAACGCGGCCGCCGCCTGCGTCGACCAGACCTTCGGGGCGATGACGACGGCCCAGCGCGTCGGCCAGCTCTTCATGGGCGCCGTCACGCCGTCCAGCCCCGATCAGCAGAAGATCCAGCTGATGCGCCAGTACCACGTCGGGTCGGTGTTCCTGGCCGGACGCAGCACCGCGGGCACGAAGGCCACCAGGACCCTCGTCGACGGCCTCCAGGCGAAGGCCGACACGGTGGCGGGACACCGCGTTCCCCTGCTGGTCTCCACCGACCAGGAGGGCGGCCGGGTGCAGGTGCTGTCCGGCCCGGGCTTCTCGACCATGCCGAGCGCACTGGTGCAGGGAGGCTGGTCGACGTCGTACCTGCGCAGCCAGGCCGCCACCTGGGCCGGCCAGCTCAGCGCGGCCGGAGTGAATCTGAACCTCGCGCCCGTCGCCGACGTCGTCCCGGCGTCCCTGGGCACGAACAACGCCCCGATCGGCCGCTACGACCGCGAGTTCGGGCACACTGCCGCGACGGTGACCCCCCACAGCAACGCGTTCGCCGCCGGCATGGCGCAGTCGAAGGTGCTGGCCACGCTGAAGCACTTCCCGGGGCTCGGCAACGTCCGCGGCAACACCGACACCACGGCGAACGTCGTCGACTCGGTGACCACGAGCACGAGTTCGAGCCTCGACCCGTTCCGCTCGGGGATCCAGGCCGGAGCCCCCTTCGTGATGGTCTCGTCGGCCATCTACAGCCGGATCGACGCGCGGCATCAGGCCGTGTTCTCCTCCGCGGTGATCAACGGACTGCTCCGCAAGGACCTCGGCTTCAAGGGCGTGGTCGTCTCCGACGACATCGGCCAGGCGGTCGCCGTGAAGGCCGTGCCCCCGGCCAAGCGGGCCGTGAGCTTCCTGTCGGCGGGCGGAGATCTGGTGCTGACCGTCGACCCGACCCTGATCCCGACCATGGCCAAGGCGGTTCAGCTCCGGATGATCGAGAGCACGACCTTCCGCACGCAGGTGAACCAGAGCGTCCAGCGCATCCTGACGGCCAAGCAGCAGGAAGGCCTGCTGTCCTGCGGGTGAACCTGCCCCTAGGGCCGCCGACGGGTTGAACACGGCCTGCGCATACGGCAGTCGGAGCATCCGCGTCCGGTTCGTCGCCCTTCCCGGGGATGGCTTTGCACGGTCCCGCGAGCGACGATGTTCTCTCGCGACGATCCGCCTCCCCGGGGTTGTTCCTGTCCGGGAGGCGGCCTCCCGCGCACCGCTCGGCGGGAGGACGGAGACGGCCGGCAGCTGAGCCTCGAGGAGCCTGGGATGGGTTCGCACGCAGCGCCGCACCACAGGAGGCGAGGCCTGCTTCTCTCCGCGGGCCTGCTGCTCGTCGCCGGACTGCTGTGGCTCCCCCGGGCCGACGCGGCGCCCGAGTCCGCCGACGCCTGCCACACCACGAGCGCGAGTCTGCCCCGGGGCGACTGCGGGCCGTTCTGGCAGGTCCTCGCGGAGGACTTCAACGGCGACCGGGTGCCGCTCGGCTCCTTCGGCGACTGCGATCACCACGTCGACACCTCGGGCGCCTACTGCGGGGGCCTGACCGGGAAGTTCCGTGACAACTGGTGGGCGTACCCGACCGGTTGGCGCGACACGGCCAACAGCCGGGGCCGTGACGTGGTGGGCGTGTACCACCCGGAGGACACGGTGAGCGTCGGTCCGGCAGCCGACGGCGACGGGAGGATGTTCATCCGGATGTGGCGGCCCGCCGACGGAGGCCCGGTGCATGCCGCCGCCGTCGTACCGCGTGCGGTGATGCAGATGACCTACGGCAAGTACAGCGCGCGGATCAAGGTGACGAAACTGGCACCCGGCTACAAGTCGGCCTGGCTGCACTACGGCGACGGCTGCGAGATGGACCATCCCGAGGGCGAGTGGACGGGCTCGCTCACCGCCTTCCACCATCCCTGCGGCGGCGGCGAGCAGGGTTCCTTCCCGGGCAGCGACGACTGGACGCAGTGGCACACCGTCTCCACGGAGTGGACGCCGGGCAAGGTGCGGTTCTTCGTCGACGGGCGGTTGACCGGCACCGACACGCGGGGCGTGCCGGACAACCCGCTGTCGTGGGTGATGCAGAACGAGAGCGCCCTGGAGGGCCCGGGAGCGGCACCCGGAAGCAGCGCACAGCTCGACATCACGTGGGTTGCGGCATACGCGTACGGCTGGGGCTGACCGCGCCGGGCGCACGCGTACGGCTGGGGCCGAGGCCGCGGGCTGCCTGCCAGCACGGCCGGGGCCGACGCCGGCGGGCTTAGGCGCACGGCTGGGACCGAGGGGCGCGAGCTGCCTGCCCACACGGCTGGGGCCGACGCCGGCGGGCTTAGGCGCACGGCTGGGGCCGAGGGGCGCGAGCTGCCTGCCCGCAGAGCTGGGGCCGACCGCAGCGAGGGGTACGCACACGGCCGAAGCCGACGGACGCGGGCCTGCCCGCACGACTGGACCGACGCCCGCCGGCACACACGCACGGCCGAAGCCGGCGGGCACGGGCCGCCTCACACGGCTGGGGCCGACCGCCGCGGGCACACACGCACGGCCGAGGGCGACGGGCGCGGGCCTGCTCGCAGGGCCGTTCCGACCACCGCGAGCGGAGGCATATGACCGGGTCGCCCGCCGCAAAGGGGCCCGCACAGAACCTCCTTACTCATGGGTAGGCACGCCGCGGACCCTTGTTATACATTGCGTCTAACAAGGGCTGCGGCGCCACCAGCGCCTGCCGTCTTCGCCGCCGTCGAACCGGCTCACCGCGCGAGCACCGACGGGGCCAGAGACGACCGCCGGATCAGCGATCACACGCACCGCGCAGTACGCGATCACCGCACCACACAGAAACGGACGTGGGTCCGTCATCCGAGCTGAGGAGTTGGAGCATGGCAACCAGCACGACCCGTCCGGACGTCGATACCGCCGCGCCGAACACCGGTGTCGCCGGCCGGCTGCTCGACTCGTCCGCGAAGCTCTCCTACGACCCCCTGACGGAGGTCGACTGGGAGACGCCGCTGGACGAGGACTTCCACGGCGCCAGCCCGGAGTGGAGCACGCTGTACGGAACGCCGTACTGGGACGAACTCACCGAGGCGCAGCGCAAGGAGCTGACACGGCAGGAGGCCGCCTCCGTCGCCAGCACCGGCATCTGGTTCGAGATGATCCTCCAGCAGCTGATCCTGCGCGACATCTACGCCAAGGACCCCGGCGACGACAAGGTCCAGTGGGCGCTGACCGAGATCGCCGACGAGTGCCGGCACTCGATCATGTTCGCCCGCGGGGCCCGGAAGCTGCGGGCACCGGCCTACCGGCCGCGCCGTGTGGCCGTCGAACTCGGCCGGGCGTTCAAGACCCTCGCGTTCGGCGAGGCCGCCTACGCGGCGATCCTCGTCGCCGAGGAGGTCCTGGACGTCATGCAGCGCGACTGGATGCGCGACGAGCGGGTCGTGCCGTTCGTCCGCACGATCAACAACATCCATGTGGTCGAGGAATCCCGCCACATGAAGTTCGCCCGGGACGAGACGCGCAAGAACCTCGCGAAGGCGGGACCGGTACGCCGGCACATCCACGCCTTCGTCATCGCGGTGGCCGCGTACGTCATCGTCACCAGCATGGTGAACCAGGGCGTCTACGCCAACGCCGGACTGGACCCGAAGCGAGCACTGGCGGCGGCGCGGTCCAACGAGCACCACAAGGCGATGATGCGCTCCAGCTGCTCCGGGCTGATGGACTTCCTCGCCTCGGCCCGGCTGCTCACCAAGCCGGCCCTGGCGTTCTACAAGCGCGCCCACCTCATCTGACCGACCAGGCCCGCACAGCCGATCAGAGCGGACACCATGCCCTACGTCATCACCCAGACCTGCTGCAGCGACGCCACCTGCGTCGCCGTGTGCCCGGTCAACTGCATCCATCCGACGCCGCAGGAACGGGCGTTCGGCAGCACCGAGATGCTCCACGTCGACCCCACGGCCTGCATCGACTGCGGCGCGTGCGCGGACGCGTGTCCCGTGGACGCGATCCACCCGGCGGACGAACTCACCGGCGCGCAGCAGGTGTTCGTCGACATCAACGCCGCCTACTACGCCGGCGCTCCGACACCCGAGCCGGCCGCCGGCAGCCCCAACTTCCACGCCTGGGACAAGCCCGAATTCGAGCGCAACCTGCCGGCCGACTTCCCCGCGCTGCGCATCGCGGTCGTAGGCACCGGGCCGGCCGGCATGTACACCGCCCAGGACCTGCTCCTGCACACGAACGCCGAGGTCACCCTGATCGACCGGCTCCCGGTCGCGGGCGGGCTGGTGCGCTACGGCGTGGCGCCCGACCACCCCATCACCAAGAAGGTCGGCGAGACCTTCGCGCGCTTCCACAACCATCCGCGGGTACGGATGCTGCTCGGGGTGCGGGCCGGCGAGGACGTCACCGTCGACGAGCTCGCCGCCCACCACGACGCCGTCGTGTACGCCGTAGGCGCCTCCGGCGATCGACGCCTCGGCGTCCCCGGCGAGGACCGCACGGGCAGCCTCTCGGCCACCACGTTCGTCGCCTGGTACAACGCCCACCCCGACGTCGCACCCGACGCCGTCGACCTCTCCGCCGAGCGCGTCGTGGTGGTCGGCAACGGCAACGTCGCCCTCGACGTCGCCCGCATCCTCGTCGCCGACCCCGACGCCCTGGCCGCCACCGACATCGCCGACCACGCCCTGCGGGCGCTGCGCGACAGCAAGGTGCGCGAGGTCGTGCTCCTCGGGCGCCGCGGCCCCGAGGACGCCGCCTGCACCCGGCCCGAGCTGCTCGCGCTGACCCAGCTGGACGGCGTGGAGCTGGTCGTCGACGACCACGACCCCCGCATCGCCGCCGCCGTCGACGTGGCGGGCCCCGACGGCATCGCCGCCGTGCTGCGCGGCGTGCCCCGCACGACGGTGGACTGGTCGCGTCCGGCGGGACCGGGCCGGCGCATCGTGCTGCGCTTCCACTCCGAGCCCGCGGAACTGGTCGGTGGCGACGACACCGCGGGGATCCGTTCCGTCTGCGTCACCGGTCCGGCGGGGCGGACCGAGATCCCGGCCGGGACGGTGCTGCGGGCGATCGGCTACCAGGGCACGCCGGTCGAGGGCCTGCCCTTCGACGAGTCCACCGGCACCGTCCCGCACGAGAACGGGCGGGTGACCGGGCTGCCGGGGGCGTACGTCGTGGGGTGGATCAAGCGCGGCTCCCGAGGCGGGATCGGCGCCAACCGGGCGTGTGCCGCGGAGACCGTCGGCACGCTGCTCTCCGACGCCGTCGCGGGCACCCTGCCCAGGCCCACGCTCTCGTCGAAGGCCTTCGCACGGCTCGCCCGCCGTCGCAGCCGGCATGTGGTGGACGCGCGCGGGATGGCGTCCATCGAACAGGCGGAACTGTCCCGAGGCCGCCGCCTGGGCAGGCCCCGCAGCAAGCTGGCGACCGTGCCGGAGCTGGTGAAGGCGTCTCGGCGGGGGTGACGGACCGGGGGCGTCCTGGCACGGATGACGGCTTGGAGGGCGGCGGTCTCAACCGTGCGTCCAGACCTCCCGGCCCCTCCGGGCCGCCCTGCCTCCCGGCCTCCCGGCCCCCCGGTGGCGGCCTCGTCCGAACCGGCACATCCTGCCAGGGTGCGCGGCACGACGGACGGGCCGGTGAGCGTACGTGGTGCGCAGGTCCTCGGCACATCTGTCCCAAAGGGGATGTTTGCCGAGGCCCGTCAAGGTCACCTGGTCAGTCGGGACCGAGCGGCTCCGGGCGAGAACGAGGTGCCCGGACCGCGTCGCTCCGTACTACGAAAGGCAGATTGATGACGGAGACCCCACCTGTCACCACGACCGATTCCGGCGCCCCGGTCGAGAGCGACGAGCATTCGCTCACCGTGGGACCCGCCGGTCCGATCCTGCTGCAGGACGCCTATCTGATCGAGCAGATGGCCCAGTTCAACCGGGAGCGGATCCCCGAGCGCCAGCCGCACGCCAAGGGAAGCGGCGCTTTCGGCCACTTCGAGGTCACCCACGACGTCAGCGCCTACACCAAGGCGGCCGTCTTCCAGCCGGGAACACGCACCGAACTCGTCACCCGCTTCTCGACCGTCGCGGGTGAGCGCGGCAGCCCGGACACCTGGCGCGACCCGCGCGGCTTCGCGGTGAAGTTCTACACCAGCGAAGGCAACTACGACATGGTCGGCAACAACACGCCGGTGTTCTTCATCAAGGACCCGATGAAGTTCCAGCACTTCATCCGCTCCCAGAAGCGCCGCGCCGACAGCAACCTCCGCGACCACGACATGCAGTGGGACTTCTGGACCCTCTCCCCCGAGTCCGCCCACCAGGTCACCTGGCTGATGGGCGACCGCGGCATCCCGCGGACCTGGCGCCACATGAACGGCTACACGTCCCACACCTACATGTGGATCAACGCCGCCGGTGAGCGCTTCTGGGTGAAGTACCACTTCAAGACCGACCAGGGCATCGAGTACTTCACCCAGCACGAGGCCGACCAGATGGCGGCCGCCGACACGGACTACCACACGCGTGATCTGTTCGAGCACATCCGCGACGGCGACTTCCCGAGCTGGACGCTGCATGTGCAGGTGATGCCGTACGAGGACGCCGCGAACTACCGGTTCAACCCGTTCGACCTCACCAAGGTGTGGCCGCACGGCGACTACCCGCTCATCCCGGTCGGCAAGATGACGCTGGACCGCAACCCGACCGACAACCACGCCGAGATCGAGCAGGCCGCCTTCCAGCCGAACAATCTCGTCCCCGGCATCGGCCCCAGCCCCGACCGCATGCTGCTGGCCCGGCTGTTCTCCTACGCGGACGCCCACCGCCACCGGATCGGCGGCAACTACCAGCAACTCCCGGTGAACGCGCCGGTCGTCGACGTCCACACGTACTCCAAGGACGGGGCGATGGCGTACCGGAAGACCACCGACCCGGTGTACGCCCCCAACTCCAAGGGCGGGCCCGCGGCCGATCCCGCGCGCTACTCCCCGCCGAGCTGGGAGGCCGACGGCGCCATCACGCGCGCGGCCTACGTCAATCATGCCGAGGACGACGACTGGGGCCAGCCCGGCACGATGGTGCGCGAGGTCCTGGACGACGCCGCGCGCGACCGCCTGGTCGACAACGTCGTCGGTCATCTCCTCAACGGCGTCTCGGAACCGGTCCTCAAGCGGGCCTTCGAGTACTGGTCGAACATCGACAAGACCATCGGCGACCGCATCGCCCAGGGCGTGCGCGCCAAGGCCGACGAGAAGGACCCCAAGGCGGACCAGCAGGGCAATCCCGCCCGACGCGACATGCAGGCCAAGGCCTGACGCTTCGGGTCCACGCCCCAGGTCCACGGTCTACGGTGGGCTTCCGCATCGCCGCCTCGCCGGCTCGGAAGCCCACCGTTTTTCAACCCACACTCAACGCACGCAGCTCACCCAACTCACGCGTCGGGCGCGCGGAAGCACGCGCTGACCGACTTTCCGTGCGGGCAGGGGTGCGACTCCCATGTGTCGGCCAAGGCGTCCACCAGGAACATGCCTCGCCCGCCGAGTCGCTCCGTGCTGGCCTCGCGGGGAGTCGGCAGATCGCTGGAGTTGTCGTGCACGGAGACATGCAGACAAGCGTCGTCACAGGCCATCACCAGCTGGGCGCTGCTGTGGGCGTGGGTGTGCGCGTTGGTCACCAGCTCGGAGACGGTGAGCAGTACGGCGTCCACCGTCTCCGGAGCGGTGGTGGTCCACCCCAGCGTCTCCAGATGCCCACGCGCCCAGTCGCGGGCCGTTTTCACTTCGCTGTCCAGCGGAAGCGAACGGGCCCAGCCCACTGCCCGAAGCGACGAACTTTCCACAACAATCATTCCGTTCAGGTTCAGGAGAGCGTGCCGGTCTACCCACTCCGAACTCAGCGTTGACCGCGGAGCTTTCCCAGCAGGCGCTGCGCCTGGGCCCGGCGACGCGGGTCGGCGGCGGCCCTGCGCGCCTGTTCGGCCGCGCGCCGCCCCTGGGGACTCCTGGCGAACTGCTTGATGCGCTCCATCATGCCCGGCATGACGCTCCTTTCCTCCATACACCCGATGCACTGTGCTGTTCCCGCTTCGGTTACCCCCGACATGGACGCTCAGCCCTGTCGCCCGCCAACGGTCGGCCGAGGAGGAAAGGAGGCGGAAAAGGGGTCATCCCTGATGGCGGGCCGCGGAGTTCAGACGGAATGCCGAAATGAGGAAGAAGACGCCGCCGAGAAAGGCGTAGCCCGCAAGGTTCTTGAGCGAGGGGTCGCCCTTTCCTGCCTGGGCGATGAACGAGCCGCCGGCGAGCGTGGAGATGGCACCGCTGATGATCATCGCCCACTGACCACCCAGCTTCCGGCGGGTGGCGGCGGCGATGAGCTGCACGAGCCCGGCGGTGACGGCCCAGGCGCCCCACACCCGCAGGACGGCCGGCATGCCGGAAGTGGCGGCCAGGGCCAGACCGACGACCGTCAGCGAACTGATCGCGATGTTCACGAAGAGCGGCGTGGCGCCGGCGCCGTTCGCCCTGGCGGCCCGGGCGTCGACGACTGCGGCCGCGACGTCGAACAGGGGGTAGATCAGCAGGAGCGTCACACTCAGCGGGCCGAGTGTGTCGGCGGAGGTGAAGAGCAGGAGGGCCCATACGGCGGCGAACGCGAAGCGCAGGAAGTACAGCTTGCGCAGGGTCGCCGGGACGCCGGCGGTGGTGGTCGGGGTGGCGACGAGGGTGTCCATGGCAGTGCCTTTCGACGCGAGGTAGAACGTTCTGTCTACCTCGGATTCAAGCGGCGCTGCGGGGCCACTGTCAAGACCGAACGTTCTACCTCACGGACTGGGTATGCTGGGCGGCATGAACCGGAGCCCGGAAGGCCGCACCACGTCGGAAGCACGAACGCGGCTGCTCAACACAGCAACGAAGATCTTCTACGGCGAGGGAATCCATTCCGTCGGCATCGACCGGATCACCACGGAGGCGAAGGTGACCCGGGCGACGCTGTACCGCCACTTCACGGGCAAGGAAGAGCTGGTCCTCGCGTACCTCGGCCAGGCGGACCAGGGAATCCGGGCACAGGTCGCCGCCGCCGAGAAAAGCGCCGATTCGCCGGTCGACAAGGTCAGAGCCGTCGCCGGCTCCATCACCGAGGGCATCCGGTCGCCCGGCTTCCGCGGCTGCGCCTTCCTCAACGCGGTGGCCGAATACCCCGACCCCACCCACCCGGTGCACCAGGCCGTCCTGGCCCACCGGGAATGGTTCCTGGACACGATCACGCAGCTGCTGGCAGAGGTCGGTGACGCACCCGCCGCCCCGGCCGCCCGCCACCTCGTCATGCTGCGGGACGGCGCGATGGCGGCGGGCTGCCTCTTCGACCCGGAACTGATCTCCGAGACCTTCTTGCAGGCCGTGGAGAGAATCCTGCGGTCACGCACCGCCTGACAACGGACCGCCGCACCGAGAGCCCGCCTCAGAGACCTTGCCGGAGATACTGCGCGCCACAGACACGACAGAAGGGTTCCGCCTCGGACGTTCCCCAGGAGGTGGCAGGCAGGGTCTGAGCGTCAGCATCGAGCCGCAGCCCGCAGAGAGCCTGCGTCTCGTCCGCCTTCGGCGCGTCCGTCCCCGACTCATCCGTCTTCGTCATGTGCCAGGTCTCGACGTGGGGATGGTCCGACCGCGCCGGCGCCTCGGCCGCGTACTCGGCACGCACCTCGTACTCCATGGACCCTCCCTTCCCTTCCCGTCGTCTCCCGGCGGCATCTGCAAGGCCCTGCATGCACGCCGGGTTCCCCTGCCGGTACGGGCGAACCACGCACCAGCGGGACGAGTGACAGACCTACCGATCCGACGACCCGCCCATGTCCGTGCGCTCGCTCGTCCACGCGTCCGGACGGTGTACGAGCACCGCCGAGACCACCTCGTGGGAGGAGGCCATGACGTCGCGGACGAAGCGCAGGCGTCCTATGTCCAGGCGGTGCAGTGCCGCGCCGTGGTCGGCTGCGACGACGAGGGAGGCCGCGAGAAGAAGAAGGCGCCACGCTGTCATCACGGGGCGGCGCATCGCGCGCGGCAGCTCCGCCAGGGAGGCGTGCAACCGCTCGCAGTGGAAGGGGACATGGCGCTGTTCGTCGGCCAGGATCCGGCCGGCCACGTCCGTGGTGAGCGCGTCGCCGGTGCCGTCCCGCAGGGCCCGGTAGTAACGCAGCGCCACGACTTCCGCGATCATCAGCACCAGCAGCTCCATGCGCAGGCCCATCAGCCGCCGCAGCCGTACGAAGACCGCGTCGCTCCAGTGGCCGTTCAACGTCGGCATGCCGCCCGCTGCCAGCAGCCGGGCGAGCAGGCGAGCGTGGTTCTGTTCCTCGCGGACGAAGAGCCGGACCGCCTGACCGTAGTCGGGGTCGCCGGCCTCATCCGCCTTCGCGACGAGGTTGGCCCCGTCACCGTCCTCGCCGACCTGGAAACGCTGGATGCCGGCCCACACCGCCGGATGCAGCGTCGCGCCCTGCTCCCAGGCGGGATCGCCGTCGGCATGCCTGCGCTCGCGCTCGTCCTCGAAATGTCTCGTCCACTTGGCGAAGCCGCTCGTCCCCACTCGCACTCCCCTCTCCGGGACACGGCCACCGTGTCCGGAGAAGGACGACGCAGGCGGACGCCGAAACGTTCCGCGGTCGTCCGCCCGCCCGACGTACCGTCACATCGGAACTCCACAGGATTCCCACAAGGACGTCCCCTAGCTTCTCGCGCCAGCAGCGGCGGACTCACCGCCGTTCTTCCTGGTCGCAGCTGTTCTCGAAGAGGGGCCACACCTTCCGCCATGCTGACTGAGACGACACCCTCCGCCGCCCCGACCGGCTCCCCGCAACAGCGCGGCTCCCTGACCCGGTCGCGCCAAGAGCACGAGGCCTTGGTCGTGCGTCTGTTGCGGGAACACGGTCCACTGACGCGATCCGAGTTAGGCACCCTGTGCGGACTGTCCCGCACCACGCTCTACGACGCCGTCGGCGCGCTCATGGACAACGGCACCGTCCTCGCCTCGGTACCGGAAACGGCCCGGCGCAAGCGGGGCCGCCCGGCGGAGGTGCTGGCCCTGGCCCCCGAGACCGGCCTGCTGCTCGGCATCGAATTCGCGCGACGGGCCGTACGGGTGGCCACGATGGACGCGGCACGCGAGATCACCGGCGCGGCAGGCGAGCCCCATGCGCAGGACGCCTCGTGGCAGACCCGCGTCGACCTCGCATGGCGGCTCGCGAACAGTGTGGCGGGCGGAAAGCCGCGACCCGGCACTTTCCGCGGCGTCGGTCTGGGAGTGGTCGGGCCGGTGGCCTTCCGGAGCGGCGAACCGCCGTCGGTGCCCTGGCACAGCGCCGTGTCGGCACTGGTGCGTGCGCGCTTCGGGACAAACGTGCTGCTCGACAACAACACCCGGCTCGCGGCACTGGCCGAGACGATCTGGGGCGCGGCCGCGGGCGAGCAGAACGTGCTGTACCTACGGTTGTCGTACGGCGTCGGCGGTGGTCTCGTGATGGCCGGCGCACTGCACCGCGGGGCCCACGGCCGTTCGGGCATGTTCGGCCACATCTCCGTGGACCCCGACGGCGCGCCATGTCAGTGCGGTGCGACCGGGTGCCTGGAGACGGTGGCCTCGATCGGGGCCGTACTCGACGCCTGCCGCACGGCGGGAACCGCCGTGGCGGACCTACCCGCGCTGGTGACCGCGCTGGAGTCCGGCGACCGGGCCGTGCATGCGGTTCTGGCGCGGGTGGGTGCGCAGGTCGGCCGGGTGCTCGCCGATGTGAGCCATGCCGTGGGACCGGACCTGATCGTCGTCGGCGGTGAGCTGGTCGACGCCGGTCGGGCCCTCATGGCGCCGATCGAGCACACGCTCGCCACGCATGTCGCACGCGGTTCGTACGGAGTCCCGCGGGTGACGACGGCCGGACTCGGCGATCGGGGCACGGCTCTCGGCGCCCTCGCCCTGCTGCGGCAGTGCGGTGATGTGGGAGCGCACTGACGGGAAAACGCCCGGGTTGCAGGGCAACCCGGGCGCCCATGGCGTGGAGCGGAGACGTCAGTGCAGCACCTTCTGGCGGACGACGATGTGACCGGCGTCGGGGTTGAGGCTGCCGCCGAGCCTGCGGAACGCGCCGTCGGTCAGGTCCAGGCACTTGGGTTCCTGCTTGGTGTGCTTGAACGTGCCGCGGTCGTTGATGCGCACGACCAGCGACTTGCCGTTCGCCACGTTGGTGACCCGCACCCGGGTGCCGAAGGGCAGCTGGTGCTTGCGGGTGAGCGAAGTCGCCGCGGTGTTCTTGCTGTTGTCGAATATCTCGCCGTTGGAGGTGGTGCTGCCGGCGGGTATCGGGCCGTAGTGCGTCGCCCAGCAGGTCTGCCGGTGGGCCTGTGCGGAGTCGGACGCGGCCGAACTCGCCGGAGCGAGCGCGACCATGGCGGTCAGTGCGGCTGCTCCGGCCGCGAGGGAGGCGTGCAGGATCCGCTTGGTCATTCTTGGCCTCGTTTCTCTTCTCGTGTTCTTGTGACGGGAGGACGGCGAGTGGCTTTCAGCCGGCCGCGCGATAGGCGGCGCCCACCCTGTTGGCGTGCGTGCCGTGGTAAAGGCCGGTGCCGTCCCCGCGGTTGGTGGAGAGGGTGAACCAGGCGTACCGGTGGACGTAGGGCAGCTGCTGGAGCATGGCCGTCGACTTCCTCACGAATGCGGCCTGCTGCGCCTTGGTCGGATAGCGCGGGGTGCCTGACGAGAAGTCGATCAGCGCGTATTCGGTGAGCCAGATCGGCTTCTTGTAGCGCCGGTGCACGGCCTGGAGATAGCTGCGCAACTGCCCTGTCGCTCGGGGGGTGTTGAAGTCCGCGCCGTACCAGTGCAGGGGGATGAAGTCGACCCGGTGGTGACGGGCCTTGGCCCCCTTCATGAACCGGTCCAGCCAGCCGCCGGCGACATCGCCGCCGGTCGCCACGGCGGGAGCGCCGAGCCGCAGTCCGGTCGACTGCAGCCGGGGCCACAGGTCGAGTGCCTGGTTCACGGTCATGTGCGCCTGGTCCGCCCGGTCGGGCTCGTTGAAGCCGAGCAGGGTGCTGCCCTGCTTCTTGGCCCGGCCGAGCTCCTTCTTCGTCACCGAGCCCGCGTCGTGGATCATGGGCACGAACTCGACCCCGCGCGGCGGCTTGATGCCCTCCTTGCCCGAGGACCAGGTGTAGAACCAGCCGGAGTTCGAGTCGGCGAGTGCCTTGGTGACGCCGTTGAACGTCCAGGCGCTGATGCCCTTCTTCTTCGCCGCGGCGGTGACGGCAGTGGCGTGGCTGCCGGCCGCGAACGCGGTGGGTGCTGCGCCTGGGCCGCCCGCCACGAGTACGGCCGAGAGCACGCACGGCAGGGCCAGGACACGCAAGGTCCGCATGATGTCTCCCTGTTGAGGGTCGATGATTTCCGGCCCGGGAGTCCGGGGCATGCGGGCGTCAGCAGCTGAGGTGCCCGCCGGTGCCGACGTGGAGCATCGTGGTGAACCGCTTGTACTTGGCGATCCGGTCGTGCACCTCTGCCGGGTTGCCACCGTTGCACTCGACGCCGCCGTTGATGCTGCGGATCGTCTCGCCGAAGCCGCCGCTCCTGACCATCGCGTGGTGCGCCGTCATGGTGCCGGGGCCCGACTGGGTCATCCAGTACCAGAGCGCGAGCTTCCAGGTCACGGTGGAGTTCTTCGCCGCGAGGTCGGGGTGGTGCAGCAGGTCGGCATGGAAGGCGTCGCCGGCGGCCTTGTAGTTGTAGTTCCAGCTGATCTGGAGCGGGCCGCGGCCGTGGTACGCGGACTGTCCGGCCGGGCAGCCGTACGGCTCGTCGGCGCAGTAGGTCGGCCAGGCGGCCTTGTTCTGCTCGTTGATGTAGATGAGCCCGCTGGTCTCGTGGCTGACGTTGGCGAGGAAGGCGGCGGCCTCACGCTTGCGGGTCTTGGCGTCCCCGGTGTGCGCGAAGGCCGGGAACGCGTTCATCGCCTTGACCAGGCCCTTGTACGTGTACAGCTTCTTGTGGTGCGGGAACATCCGGTTGTACTGCGCCTTGCTGACGACGAAGCCGCCCCTCTGTTCTGCGGCGGACGCCGTGCCGGCGCTCACATCGATCGCGGAGACCGCGATCAGCAGGGCCGTGAGGACGGCGTACACGACACGTAACTTGCGCATGCGGGAAACTCCTTGGAATAAGGGCGTATTGCCCGTCGGGGAACCTACGTCGGGTGGAGCGCCTTGTTCCCGGACATCGCGGGAACGGGCGCGTCAGACGTGTCAGAACGGGGTCAGCGTCAGGTGCATGTGCCGGGGCCTGCTGTCCTCGATGTACGACGCCCAGTCGGCGACGTCGTCGAACGCGAAGCCGTAGGCCTTGCCGTTGGTGGTCGCCGCGTGCAGGGCCTTGGCGTAGTGGTTGGTGACGTCGGGTCCGTAGAAGGTGGCCGCTCGGGTGGTGGGCTGTTCGGCGTGGCTCAGCAGCGTCGAGCGGTTGAAGGCGGCGCCCAGGACGGCGGCGACGGGGCCGGTGGTCCCGTCGTTGGGGGCGGCGAGGGCACCGTCGCAGAAGAGCACGTCACGGGTGGAGGGCTTGGCGAAGGACACCGATGCCGGCCCGGTGAACGTGAGCGTGTGGTCCCGCACACGGCCGGTGAAGGTGCCGGCGTTCGTGCGGACGACGAGATTCTTGTGCTGGTAGGTGTGCCAGACCTTGTCGATGGAGTGGTCGAAGTAGTGCTGGGGGAAGAGGCCGGCGTCGAGCCCGTGGCTCGGCGCGATGACACGCCGGTCCCCCACGACCAGGCGTGAGAAGGCGTGGTTGTTCCGCAGCGCGTGGAAGACCCGGTCCCGGCCTCCGTCGCGCACCCTGCCGGTGCTGTGGTCCCTCGCCCCGGTCAGCCGGATCATCATCGGCACGCTGAACATGTCGACCATGGTGGTGTTGCAGTGCATCCCGGACGCGTCGTGGGTGAACTCCACGAAGTCGTGCAGCACGGGGTAGTTGGGGTCGGACTTCACCCAGCCCACCGGCTGCTGGAGGCCGATCCTGCCGTCGGCGCCCCGCACGGCCTTGAACTTCAGCTTGTGGCCCAGGGCCACGTAGATGCGGCCGGACATGAGCGGCAGCCGCAGCGTGGTGCCACCGCGGGCGGCCAGCGGGATGGCGTAGTCGGTGAAGCCGCCCGCGTGGTTGTCGGAGAGCTTCACGGGCGCCAGGGTGCCGTGCCGGGTGACCCGTACCTGCCGGTTTCCCTTGCTGCCCACGATGTACAGGTGCACCGAGCGGTTCTCGAAGTCGCCGCTGTTGTTGTGGATCGTCAGGGGCAGTCCGTGCGCGGCGTCGGGAGCCAACTCCGTGTCGGCGAAGGCGCGCGGGGCGGCGGTGACGAGTGCGGATCCGGCCACGGCGGCACCGGCCATCGAGGCGAGCACGCTCCGGCGAGTGGGTGGGCGGGCGGATGACGAAGTCATGTCGGTTTCTCTCCTCGTGTCGTGCGTCTTGGGCAACCGGGGCGCCCGGGCTGCGCGGGACGGCATCCCGGGCGCCCCGATTTCCCTCAGGGGTCGGCGAGTTCGGGAAAGGAGTTACGGACGTCCTGCGCTCCAGCAGCCGTCCCCGCGGCAGTTCTCCAGCCGGGTCAGCGCGGCGTGCAGCTTCGCGAGGCGGGCCCGGCTCAGGCGTCCGGCGATGTTGTGCAGTTCGTCGGGGTCGGAGCGCAGGTTGTAGTACTCCTTGGCGCCGCTGTCGTACTCGACGTAGGTGTACGACGTGGTGCGCATGGCGTGGTAGTTCGGCGGGCTGACGCTCTCGCCGCCGTGGTTGTCGGGGTCGTCCGGCGACCGCTCGGCGTGCCGGTGCTCGATGAGGTTGGCCGTGCGCCAGCCCGCGTCCGATCCGCCGTCCAGCAGCGGGAGGAGGCTGTGTCCGTCCACCCGGGACGCCACGGCGGCGCCACCGATCTTCTGGAACGTCGGCGCGAAGTCGATGTTGGACACCTGTGCGTGACTCGTCCGTCCCGCCGCGACGCCCGGGCCGGAGATCACCAGCGGCACGCGGACGTCGGTGTCGAAGGCCGTCTGCTTGCCGGCCTTGAGGCGGTACTCACCGAGGTGGAAGCCGTTGTCGGAGCTGAAGACGACGTAGGTCCTGTCCGCGACATGGGCCCTGGTCAGGGACTCGCGCAGCTTGCCGAGCAGCTTGTCGACCGCCTGGAGCGACTGGGCACGCTTGCGGAACTTCCGGTCGATCGTGTTCTTCTCACTCCGCGTCAGCGGGTTCTGCCGGGCCAGCCACGGCGGCGCGTCGGTCGGGAGTTTGTCGAAGGCGGGTCCGTGCGGCGCCGTCAGGCCGGGGAAGTCCTTCTTGTCCCGGCGCGCCGGCCTGGACGGACCGTGCGGCGTGAAGAGCGCGACCTCCAGCATGAACGGCTTGTTCGCCGCGGCGGACTTCTTGATGAACGACTGCCCCTTCTTGCTGAGGACGTCGGTCAGGTAGTCCTTGTTCTTCTTCCCGTGCGGCTCGATCCGGTGGTTGTGGGCGAGCTTGTAGCCGTATTCCGGATAGCCGTTGCCGACGACGTCCCACTGGCTCCAGCCCGGCGGCACGTACGGCTGCTGTCCGTCCACCGTGTCCTTGGGGTTGTAGCCGTTGAGGTACTTGCCCATCATGGCCGTCCGGTAGCCCTTGGACTTCAGGGCCGTGGCGAAGGTGTCCTTCTCCAGTCCGTTGTCGTGGAATGCCTGGAATCCGCCGTTGGGCCCGTCGTTGCCGAGCACTCCGGTGTTGTGCGGGTACTCGCCGGTGAAGATGGACGAACGTGAAGGACAGCAGAGTGAGTTACTGACCACGAAGTCGCTGAAGGAGGTGCCCTGCGCCTGGAGTTTCTTCACCTCCGGCATGTACGGCAGCAGATTCGAGGACATGTCGTCGGTCAGGACGAAGACGATGTTCGGCCTGGCCGCGGCGGCGGCCGCGGCCGGCTGCGTGGCGGGGTGGGAGGAATTGGGCGTCGCTCCGCCTACTCCGCTCTGGGCGGAAAACACCATCGCCACAAGGCCGACCGCGAGTGTCAGTAATTGACGAGTGCGAATCATGCGGAGCAGCCTGTCAGCGCAATTCCGGGCCGGTCAATATCCTTTTGCCTCTCACGGAATTATTCCGCGCCGCCGCCAATTAGTCCGACAGGGGCCGCCCTTGCGACGGGGCACGATCTGGAATTGGTTGATTCTGTTACGGTCTCCGGATCGACTGGCTTCCGCCGCGCGAGCTCGTTCGGCGCGATGAAATCGAGGTGTGCATGGCAGGCAAGGCCGGCCGGGTGCTGGTGGTCGACGACGACGCGGCGATACGGCGGTCGCTGGAACGGGGGTTGAGGCTGAGTGGATTCACCGTGGCAGTGGCGGACGACGGTCACACCGGGCTGGCCCGGGCGCGCGCCGACCGCCCCGACATCATCGTCCTGGACGTCTGCATGCCGGGCTTCAACGGCATCGACGTGTGCCGGTCCCTGCGTCACGACGGTGACGACGTGCCCGTCCTCATGCTCTCCGCGCTGGACGAGGCGTCCGACCGGGTGGCCGGCCTGCAGGCGGGCGGGGACGACTACCTCCTCAAGCCGTTCGCCCTGCAGGAGTTGGTGCTGCGGCTGCATGCCCTGTTACGGCGCCGCCCACCGGCCGCCACCGCTCCCCTGCGCGTCGGCGGCCTCGTCCTCGACCCGGCCGCCCGCCAAGCGTCCCTGCACGAACAGCAGTTGAAGTTGACCCGCCGCGAGTTCGCGCTGCTGGAGGCCCTGGCCCGCAACGCCGGCATCGCGCTCACCCGCGAGCAACTGCTGGACCAGGTCTGGGGTTACGACTTCGAGGTCCGCAGCGACGCCGTCGACACCTTCGTCAGCTCTCTGGGCCGCAAGCTGGAGGCGGGCGACCGGCCCCGGATCCTGCACGCCGTCCGCGGGGTCGGCTTCGTCCTGCGCGCGGACCGCCGGACCTCGCACATCGAGGGTGCCTCATGAAGCTGTCCACCCGTATCGCGCTCACGGTCGGCGCGAGCGTACCCGCCCTCGTCCTCGCCTCCGGCTGGCTGCTGCTGCACCTCGTCGGCATCGATCTGCGCGCGCACCAGGACGACCAGCTGCGCGCCCGCGCAACGGTCGTCGCCAAGAACGCCAAGGCCTACCTGGACGTCTCCGGAACCGACCACCCGCTCCTGGAGCAGGTCCGCCGGCAACGTCTCGTCAACTCCGCGCGCGACGTCGGCGTCCGGCTGACCGGCCCCGGGCGACCGATCGCGGCCGGCCCGCAGCCCGAGCCGTACCCGACGCTCCCCCGCAGCGCCCCGAACCCCGTCACCGTGACCGCCGGCGGCAAGGAGTGGCTCGTCCTGTCCCTGCGCGTCGGTGCCGCGAAGGAGGGCTCCACCCCGAATCTGTGGCTGCTGTCGCCGGATACCGCCGAGGACGAACTGGCCCTGGTACGGCGACGGGTGCTGACCGGCGCGCTGCTGGCCGCGGCCCTCGCGGGCGCCGCCGCCTGGGCGATCGCCGCCCGTGCGGTCCTTCCGCTACGGCGACTGCAGCTCCGTACCAGCGGCCTTGACCCCAGGACCAGCGCCGCGCGCCTGGAGCACACGCCGACCCGGATCGCCGAGGTGGACGACCTGGCGTACACCGTGCAGACCGTGCTCGCCCGCTACGACGAGCAGGTCGCCCGTACCGGGGAGGCGCTGGCGACCGCCCGTGCGTTCGCCGCCACCGCCTCCCACGAGCTGCGCACCCCGCTGATGAGCATGCGCACCAACCTCGACATCCTCACCGACCATCCGGATCTCGGCCCCGAGGACCGCACGGAGGTGTTGGGGGACCTCGTACGCGAACACGCTCGGCTGCTCGGGCTGTTGGTGATGCTCAAGGCGCTCGCGCAGGGCGACCTGATCGAGGCGGACGCGTTCACCCCGCTGGATCTCGCCGAGCTCGTGACGGCATCGGTCGGCGACCTGCGGCGCGCGCATCCCGACGCCGAGGTGTCCGTGCGCGCCGCCCATGGGTTGCGCGTCCACGGCTGGGAGCAGGGACTGCGCTCGGCAGTGGACAACCTGCTGACCAACGCCTGGACCCATGGCCGCGACGAGGCCGGCGCCGCCCGCGTCGAGGTGACCCTGCGGCCGCCCGGAGGCGGTGATCGGGCGACGGCCGTGCTCGTCGTGGAGGACCACGGTCCCGGCATCGCGCCGGAACGCCGTGAGGAGATCTTCCAGCGCTTCCGCCGTGGCCCGGACAGTCCCGGCTCCGGGCTCGGCCTCACCCTGGTCGCCCAGCAGGCCGCCCTCCACCGCGGCCGTATCGCCGTGTCGGACCGCCCCGACGGACGGCCCGGTACCCGCTTCGAGCTGCATCTGCCGGCCACCGGTGTCCAGGACGTGGAGCACACCCTGCCACTGCTGCACCGTGACTGGCTGACCGGCGTCCCCGAGCAGACCCCGGCCGACCTGTCCACCCCCCGTCAGCGTTGAGGGGTGACGCTCACCTGCACGGTGAGCGCGCCCTTGTTGTCCTCCGAGCAGGCGCCGGCGGCGGCGTTGATGCCCAGTTGCAGGGTGCCGTCGCCGGCCGCCCGGAAGATCAGCTTCCGCCCGACGGTGTGGACCGGGAAGTCCTGCTCGCCCGCGAGCCGGGCCAGCAGGGCGGCCAACGGCGCCGAAACCTTGATCTTGCAGCCCCTCGGTCCGCCCGGCAGCCCGTCGGTGTGCGCGTCGTAGCCGGCCGGTCCGGTCATGGGCAGCGTTGCGTCGTCGGTGGTCCACGCTCCGGAGACGAACTGCACCGTGACCCGGTCCCCGCGCCGGACGGACACTCCGGCAACCGGCTGCCAGCCGGCCGCCGACCGGACCACCTGGCGGGCCGTGTCCGTCTTCGGGCCGTCCTTGGGCGGCAGCGTCCCGGTGAGGAAGAGGCCGCCCGCAACACCCCCCGCCAGTAAGGCCGTTCCGGCCAGTGCCCACCACGCCCTCTTCGGCCTCGTCGGGTGGGGCGCCGACGGAGGCGTCGGCACGAGCGTCGCGGCGTGACGCCCCGACGGCACGCCCGGGACGTCCGCCACGCCCGCCACACCCGGCACGCCCGGCACGCCCGGCACGCCCGGGGCGAGCCCGCTTCGGCTGCCGGTCATCGTGTCCGCATCCGCAGGCACCGGGAAAGGAAGGACGACGCGTACGGTTGCCGGCGGCAGCGGCTCGGCGTCCGTCCGACCGGCCACGACGCCGTGCAGCGCGGAGCGCACGGCGGCCGCCGAAGGACGGTCGCCCGGGTTCTTGCGCAGCAGCGCTTCGACGACCGGGCGCAGCGGCCCGAGCCGCTCCGGCAGGACGGGATCCTCGTACGCCACGGCGTGCATCGTCGCGGGCGCTCCCGGTCTGCGGAAAGGGGACTGGCCGCCGCACACCGTGGCCAGGGTCGCGCCCAGTGACCACAGGTCGGAGGGCGGGCCGGCCTCCGCGCCCGTCACGCGCTCCGGCGCCATGTACTCGACGGAGCCGACCAGTTCACCGGTGGTCGTCAGGTACTCGCCGTCGTCGAAGGCCGCGATGCCGAAGTCGGTGAGGACGGCGCTGCCGTCCCGGCGCAGCAGGACATTGGCGGGCTTGACGTCCCGGTGCAGGGTGCCGACCGTGTGGGCGGCGTCCAGGGCCTCGACCAGTTGCAGGCCGACGGCGGCGGCCTGCCGGGGGGTGAGCGGTCCGCTCCCGGCGATCCGGTGGGCCAGTGAGGACCCCTCGATGAACTCCATGACGATCCACAGCTGGTCCTCCGACTCGACCAGGTCGTGGACCCCGACCACATGGGGATGCGGCACCCGGGCGACCGCGCGCGCCTCGCGGATCGTACGCCGTACCCGAACCCGGTGGTCCTCGTCGCCCGCGGTGGCAATGTGCAGTTCCTTGGCGGCGACGGGTCGGTCCAGCAGCTGGTCGTGGGCGCGCCAGACCGTCCCCATGCCGCCCCTGCCGAGAATGTCGTGGAGCAGATACCGGCCGGCTATCAGCCGTTCCGGACGCGTGGCCGTGCCACGTTCAGCATCTCCGGATGTCACGCGCTCATGTCTCCTTCGGGAGCTCGGGTCGCCCTTCGCCCGGCGCTCGTGCGTCGTGGCCCGACGCTAGAGCCCTGGGAAAAACGCCGACAAGGCCCTGAGAAGCGGATTAAATGCCCCGCCGCCTGGACTAATTCCCCCGCGTGCCGCCGAGCCGCGTGAGCAACCGTTGACACCCTACGACTTAATTTCTACTGTGTAGCAACCAAGGGAGGGCGTCGATGAGCCGTACGTTGGAGCTGCTGGAGTCGCACGTCAGCGACCGTACGCAGTGGCATTTCGTGGTCCTCCGGGACGCAGACGGCCTGGCGCTGGGCGAGTGCTCCGACTCCGGGGACCCCGCACGGCTGACCGCCGAACTGGAGCTTGCGGCCCGGGAGTTGCGCGGCCGGGACCTGCCGGCGGACCGCCTCGCCATCGTCGACGCGCTCGCGCGGCGGGTGGGCGAGCAGACGGGTCCGGACGCCTTCGTCTCGGCCACGCTCATGGGCGGACTGGAGCAGCTGCTCACCGACCACGCCGCGCAGGCGGCGGGTGAACCGGTCTGGAAGTGGCTCGGGGGGTCGGCTCCCGCGCCTGTACCTCTCTACGCGAACATCAACCGGGTACCCGGCGGACGGACGCCGGCCGATGTGGCGGCTGCCGCGTCGAAGGCGGTGACGGCCGGCTTCTCCGTGGTCAAGTGCGCGCCGTTCGACGTCGCGGACGGAGACCGGTCCCTGGCCGACACCGGTCTGCGCCGGGTTCGCGCGATCCGCGAGGCGGTCGGCGACGACGTCGAGGTGCGCGTGGACTGCCACGACAGGCTTCCCGCCGAGGAGATCCACCGCCTTCTCCCGGTGCTCGAGGACCTGCGCATCGGCTGGCTGGAGGACGCCGTCGCCCTGGACCGGACCCGGGACCTTCGCGCGCTGCGGGCCGCCACCTCGATCCCGCTCGCCGGCGGCGAGTTGATGTTCCACGCCGCGGAGGCCGGCACCGCGGTGGCCGAGGGCCTGATCGACGTCCTGATGCCCGACGTGAAGCACGCGGGCGGCATCGAGCGGGTGCTGTCCATCGCGCGCGGCGTGCCGGATCTCGCCGTCTCGCCGCACAACCCGTCGGGTCCGGTGGCCACCGCGGCCGCCGCCCACCTCTTCTCCGTCTGCCCCAACGCCACCGAGCTGGAGTACCAGTTCGGCGAAACGCCCTGGCGGTCCGATCTCGTCGGAGGTCTGGAGCGCATGACGGAAGGCCGTCTGCACGCCGACGACCGTCCTGGTCTCGGCCTGACCCTCGACACACGGCATCCGAGTCTTCGAGTCCTGTGGTCCACCACCGTCTAAGGGGAGCGCCATGCCCATACCCCAGCACCATGTTCAGCGCAGGCTCACCCGACGCGGCGCGCTCGTCCTGACGGCGGGCGCGGCCTGCCTCGCCCTCGCCGCCTCGGGGTGCAAGTCGGCCGTCGACGAAGAGGGTTCGTCCGGCCGCAGGCAGGGAGGCACCCTGAACATCGTGCAGAGCGCCGACATCGCACCGAACACCTTCCTGTCCCAGAACAACCCGAACTTCTCGGTCATCAGAACGGTCTTCAACACCCTCACGGAGTACGACCACACCACCCTCAAGCCCCGGCCGCAGCTCGCGACCAGCTGGAAGACCTCCCCCGACCACAGGTCGATCACGCTGCGGCTGCGCGACGGCGTGACCTTCCACTCCGGGCGTCCCTTCACCGCCGACGACGTCATCTTCACCATCAAGGCGATCACGCGGCAGGACGTGCCCTCCCAGTTCAAGCACGTGGCACAGGCGATCACCGGCATGAAGGCCGACGGCGCCCACACGCTGACGCTGCACATGGCCGAGCCGGTCTCCAACCTCTTCGACCTGTTCGAGGTCATGCCCATCGTGGACAAGGCCACCTTCGACGACCTCCTGGCCGGCAGGAAGTTCGTCGGCACAGGCCCGTTCCAGGTCGTCAAGTACACCCCTGGCTCCGGACTGCGGCTCAAGAAGTACGACCACTACTGGAAGTCGGGGCGCCCCTACCTCGACAAGGTCGACATCAACGTCCAGAGCCAGTCGCAGTCGATGAAGGCGTCCCTGCGCTCCGGTCAAAGCCAACTGGCCCTCGATCTCGCCCCCTTGGACACCGTGTCCCTCAAGGGCGACCCGAACTTCAAGGTCATTGCCGCCGACGCCGCCGACGCCGCGTACTACATCGGCTCCAACGTGACGGTCCCACCGCTGAACAAGCCGCAGTTCCGCCAGGCCGTGGCCTGGGCCGTCGACCGCGACCGCATCCTCAAGCAGGTACTCGCCGGCATCGGGCAGACCAGCTCACTGCCCTGGTCGCCCTCCTCACCCGCGTTCGACAAGGACAAGGCCGGCACCTACCACCACGACGTCGGCAAGGCGAAACAGCTGATCGCCCAGGCCAGTGCCAAGAACGCGTCGGTGAACATCGTCTTCAACTCCGGTCTGCCGACGAACCAGGCCATCGCAGAGATCGTGCAGTTCGACCTCAAGCAGGCGGGCCTGCGAGCGAAACTCGTGCCCCTCCAGGCGGCCGACTTCTTCGGCAAGCTGTCCGGCGGCGGACTGCCCGGCCTGTTCGTCAACGTCCACGGCTTCGGCCAGCTGAACCCGGCGACGCTGGTCAAGGGCGCGTTCCCGTTCAACGCCGAGAAGAACGCCTCCAACTTCGACTCCGGCACCTACCGCACCCTCGCCCAGCAGCTCTGGACGACACCCGGCGGCAGCAAGGCCCACGCCGCCTACGCCAGGATGAACGACTTCCTGCTGGAGCAGCAGTTCGTCAACGACCTGGTCGTCAGCTCGCACACGTTCACGATCTCCACCAAGCTCAAGGACCTGAAGTACAACATGTACGACTACCTCGATCTCGACGACGCGTACCTGACGAAGTGAGTGCGCGGCCATGATGCGATACGCCCTCAAGCGACTGCCCTCGGCAGCTCTCGTGCTGGCGGTGGCCTCGGTGCTGGTCTTCTGCGTCCCCCGGCTCGCGCAGGGCGACGCGGCGGACGTGCTGGCCGGGCCGGACGCCACCCCGGCCACCGTCACGGCGGTACGCCACCAACTCGGCCTGGACCAGGGCGTCGTCACCCAGTACCTGCACTGGGTGCGCGGAATCCTCACGGGCGACCTCGGCACCTCCTACGTCCGCCACCAGCCGGCCGGCGCGGCCATCGGTGACGCACTCGGCCAGACCGTCTCCCTGACGCTCGCCGCCCTCTTCGTCGCGCTCCTCCTCGGCGGCATCGCGGGCGTGGTCCTCGGCGTCGGCCGCAACCGGCTGCTGACCAAGGCCACCGGCGCACTCGTCTCGCTCGCCTTCGCCGTCCCGCCGTACGTCAGCGGAGTACTGCTGGTCCTGCTCTTCGCCGTGACGTTCCGGCTGCTGCCCTCGGGCGGCTACGTCTCCCTGGCCCAGGACCCGGAGATCGCCGTCCAGTACCTGCTGATGCCGGCCGTGTGCCTCGGGCTGCCCACCGCCGCGATCCTCGCGCGGTTCCTCTCCGCGTCGATCCGCCAGGTGCAGGACGAGGAGTTCGTCCGCACCGGCCTGGCGAAGGGGCTGCGCACCCGCCGCCTGGTGCGGGCCCACATCATCCCCAACGCCCTGCCCCCGGTCCTGACCGTGCTGGGCATCCAGGTGGGCCAGCTCCTCGGGGGTGCCATCGTGGTCGAGGCGATCTTCGGCTGGCACGGCATCGGGGACCTGCTGGTGGCCTCCGTCCTCAACCGCGACTACGTCCTCGTCCAGGATCTGCTGCTGTTCACCGTCGCCGTGTTCGTCGTGATCCAGACCCTGACCGACCTCGCCCATGCCGCCGTCGACCCGCGTGTCCGCCTGGAGGCGTGATGACCGCCGTCACCGCATCCTCGACCGTCTCCGTCCCGCAGGAGGCCGAGCGCTCCCGCTGGGCCCGCGCACTGCGCCGTCCCGAGACCCTCGCCGGTGTCACCATCGTCGCGGTGCTCTTCCTCCTCGGCGTCCTCGCCCCCTGGATCACGCCGTACGGCGCCGACGCCCAGGGCAGCGACAGCTTCGCCGGGGTCAGTCCCGCGCATCTGCTGGGCACCGACGAATTCGGACGCGACGTCTTCAGCCGTGTCCTCTTCGGCATCCGCCAGGACGTCCTCGTCGCCGGTGTCGCCGTGCCGATCGGCGCCCTCGTGGGCACCGCGCTCGGCCTGGCGTGCGGCCTCCATCGCTTCGTGGACGCCGTCGTCCAGCGGATCTTCGACGTCATGCTGGCCTTCACCGCCCTGGTCCTGGGGGTCGCCGTGGCCGCGACCGCCGTCGGCCCCGGCACGACCGCCATCATGGTCACGGTGGTCCTCGTCAACGTCCCGCTGTTCGGACGGCTGACCCGCTCGGCGCTCCAGTCCCAGCGCGGCCGCGACTACGTCGTGGCCGCCGAGGTCATCGGCGCAGGACGGGCGCGCGTCATCGTGCGGCACATCCTGCCCAACGCCCTCGACGCCCTGATCGTGCAGGCCGCCCTCAGCCTGTCCATGGCCGTGTTCATCGAGGGCGCCATGAGCTTCGTCGGCATCGGCATCCGCCCGCCGGCACCCTCACTGGGCGCGCTGCTGCGCACCAGCGTCAACTTCCTCAACCAGAACCAGTGGTACGCGCTGGGCCCCATCGTCGTGGTCACCGCGCTGGTACTGGGCTTCAACCTGATCGCCGACGGCCTCAACCGGGGACTGCTGCGCCGATGAACACGAACACGAACCCCACGGACACCGCGGCCGCCGTCAGTCCCGCGGGCGCCCTCCTGGGCGAGAGCCCGCGCTGGGACGAGGAGAGCGGGCGGCTGCTGTGGGTGGACCTGTGGCGCGGTCGTCTCCACGCCACGGACCCCGTGGCGGAGACCACCTCGACCACCGAACTGGCGCCGCCCCTCTCGTCCGTGGCGCTGACCGAACACGGATCGCTCGTCCTGACGTCGGGGCTGTGCGTCTTCGAGTGGACCGAGGCCGGGACACGCCACCTCGCCGACGTGCCGGACAGCAGGTGCCTGCGCATCAACGACACCGCCGTGGATCCGGCCGGCCGCCTCTGGCTCGGGACGATGCCACTCCCCCACCGGCCCGGACACCGCGGAGCGCTGTGGCGCCTGGACCCGGGCGAGGACACCCCGGTCCGCGTGCTCGACGACGTGGCCCTGGCCAACGGGATCGCCTGGTCACCGGCCGCGGACAGGATGTACTTCGTCGACTCGCTCCGGCAGACCGTCACCGCGTTTGCGTACGACGTCCGGGCCGGCGAGACGCTCGCTCTGGTCGGCGAGTCCGGCTCGGGCAAGTCCGTGACCGCCATGTCC